>CANJDH010000039.1 GCA_947473125.1 Burkholderiales bacterium | reverse complement strand
TGGCCGGCACTGCCATTGCCGGCCGAGCCGTAATACACCTTGCCCGGGTTGGCCTTGCAGTAGGCCAGCATGTCCTTGAGGTTCTTGACCGGCACGCTGCTGTTGACCACGAAGATGCTCGGCACCTTGGCGAACAGCGATACCGGCGCGAAATCGCGATTGGTGTCAAAGGGCAGTTTGGCAAACATGTAGGGGTTGACCGCCATGGTGCCGATATGGCCCATGATCAGGGTGTAGCCGTCGGGATCGGCCTTGGCACAGGCCTCCATCGCAATATTGCCGGCGCCGCCGGGGCGGTTGTCGATGATGATTTCCTGGCCCAGCGACTTGGACATGTAGCCGGTGAACGCCCGCGCCACGATCGACGAGCTGCCACCCGGGGCAAACGGCACGATCAGCCGGATCGGCTTGCTCGGATACTTGTCCTGTGCACCCAGCCTGGCAGCAAGCGGCATCAGCGCGGCCGTAGCCACAAAATCACGACGTTTCATGTTATTACCCTCCGGAGAGCAGCCAAGGCGTTAATGTAACGTGCCATCGTGCTAGTGCCTGAGCGAGTCGAGCACGCGGTCCACCATGTGCCCGGCCTGGCCGAGGTTGTTGGCCGGGTCGCAAAACGATTCGAGCTGGGCGCGGGTCACGTGCCGGTTGATTTCAGGATGGGCCGCCAGCACCTCGATGAGCGGCAGGTTCTTCGCCAGGGACTCGCGGCACAGGTCGTACACCAGGTCGTGGGCATATTCACGGCCAATGTAGGGGCCGAGGCCCATCATCACCGCTTCCGACATCACCAGGCCGTTGGTCAGGTCGATGTTGGCACGCATCCGTTTGGCATCGACTTCCAGGCCGGCCAGGATGAACTTGGCCTGCTTGAGCGCCCCGGCCATCAGGCAGAAGATTTCCGGCATCGACACCCATTCGATTTCCCATGGGCCGGTGGAGCGCTCATGGTCGGCCACCATCGCGTCCATCAGCGCCGCGGCGTGCTGGCGCGCCACCGAGATGTTGGCGTGAATGTAGAGGCAGGAAATCGGGTTGCGCTTTTGCGGCATGGTCGACGACGAGCCGCGCCCCGGCGCAAACGGCTCGTACACTTCCGCCACTTCGGTCTGCATCATCAGCTTCACATCCATAGCAATCTTGCCAAGCGAGCCGCCGACCAACCCGAGGAAAGCCCCGACCTCGGCGAAGTTGTCACGCACCGTATGCCACGAAATGAGCGGCTGGCCGAGGCCCAACTCTTTCATCAACCCGGCCTGGGTTTCCATCGCACCGGTTTCGAGTGAAGACAGCGTGCCCGAGGCGCCGCCGAATTCGCCGACCAGCACGCGCGGCTTCAACTGCTGCAGACGCTCGCGATGGCGCTCGATGCCGGCCAGGATGCTCGCCATCTTGTAGCCGAAGGTGATCGGCGTGGCCTGCTGCAGGTTGGAACGGCCGATGATCGGCGTATCGCGATGCTTTTTGGCGAGCGCCGCCAGGGAAGCGGAAATGTCGGCCAGATCCTGCTCGACCAGGGCCAGCCCTTCGCGAATCTGCAACACCGTGGCGGTGTCGGTAATGTCCTGCGTGGTCGCACCCCAGTGGCAATACTCGCCGAGTTTGTCGCGGCAATTTGCATTGATCTGATTCACTACCGCGATGATCGGATAGCCGATCTGCTCGGTCTTGGCCTTGAGTTTGGCCCAGTCGATCTGCGAAAGCTCGCAGTTCTTGACGATTTCGTCGGCGGCTTCATTCGGGATGATGCCGAGTGCCCCCTGCACTTTGGCGAGCGCACGCTCGATGTCGAGGTACTTGGCCGTGCGGTTTTCATCCGACCAGACCTGGCGCATCTTCGCCTCGCTGAAGATGTCGCCGAATATTCTTGAATCAATGATGGATGCGGCCATGGCGGGTTCCTTGCAATATGTCCGGATAGGGTGGATCAGCGCCGGCGCGTCAGTCGAGCGTGGCGGTGGCGTCCATGGTGTGCCAGCCTTCGTGGTCGCTGGCCCATAGATGGACGGTCTTGCCGTCGGCAGATGGCTGGCCGTGCACCGCGAACGGATGGATGTCAAAGGTCGGTCGGATCGCCTTGAATTCGAACTTGCGCACCACTGCGCCGGGCAGCTGACGACGCAGCAGGTCCATCAACAGCGTGGCGATCAGGGGGCCGTGGACAATCAGCCCGGGGTAGCCCTCGACTTCAGTGACGTACTTGCGGTCGTAGTGGATCCGGTGGCCGTTGAACGTGAGGGCCGAGTAGCGAAACAGCAGGACGTCGTCGGCCTTGATCGGGCGGCTCCATGCCGCTTCTGCCGGTGCGGACGCTGGCGGCGGCGCAATGTCGCCTGGCTGTGGCGCATCGCGATAGACGATGTTGTGATGCTCGGTGAGCGCCACCCCGGCGCTGCCGTTGCGGCGGATTTCGTGGCGCACCTTGACAAAGATGAGGTTGCCGGTACGGCCGCTTTTTTCCTTCACGTCGACGATGGTGGAGGTGCGGCTCAGCGTGTCGCCCACCAGCAGCGGATCGTGAAAGACGAAGTCGCTCCCGGCCCACATGCGCCGCGGCAGCGGCACCGGCGGCAGGAAACCGCCGCGCTTCGGATGCCCGTCGGGTCCGATGTCGGCTTGTGGCGCCAGCGGCAAAAAGTAGAGCCAATGCCAGAGGGTCGGCAACGGCGTACCTGTGGCGGGCCGCTGCGACGGCCAGTCCAGCGTGGCCGAGAGCGCCGCCACCGGCGTTGGCGTGACGCTGTCGTCAATGATTTCAGTGCGGCCGACCCAGTCGGCCAGGTTGATGCTCATGCGCGATACCCCTGTCATTCAATCCATCACGGCGGCGCCAGCCGAGGAAGGATTTTCGTCGGGTGCGACAAATTAATGAAGTGCAATTTTTGATAGTATTGATGCATGCTACGCATCAATTTCGACCTCCAGCAACTGCATGCCTTTGTCGCCGCGGCGGAGCGCGGCAGCTTTCGCGCTGCGGCTGAACAAATCAACCTGTCGCCACCGGCGCTTTCACGCCGCATCGAGAACCTTGAAACGGCGCTGGGTGCGCGCCTGTTCCATCGCACCACGCGCGAAATCCGACTGACCAGCCTGGGGCGCATTTTCCTCGACCGTGCGCGCTCGGCACTGGACGACCTCGAAAGCGCCATGTTGAGCGTGTCGGACATCGCCGCCACGCGCACTGGGCGCGTCACCGTGGGTTGCGTTTCGTCGGCCGCCGTGTATTTCCTGCCCGTCGTGGTACGCACCTTCACCGAGCAATACCCGGGCATCCGCCTGCGCGTGGTGGACGAGCCCGCCAACCAGGTTTTGGCCAGCGTGATTTCCGGTGAAGCCGATTTCGGCATCAGCTTCATGCGCACCCAGGTGCCCGAGATCGACTTCGAGCACATCCATGTGGACCCGTTCGTGCTGGCCTTGCGTCGCGACCACAAGCTGGCGAAACGCAAGACGGTGCGCTGGGCTGACCTCGGCGGCGAGCGCATGATCTCGGTAGCCCGCAGCAGCGGCAACCGACAGCTTCTTGATGATGCACTGGCCAAGGCCGGCATGAATCCGGCCATTGCGGTGGAAGTCAGCCATATCTCTACCCTGCTGGGCATGGTGGAGGCGGGTCTTGGCGTGGCCGTGGTGCCGCGCATGGCGCTGCCGGCGGGCCACCCCACCGTTACGTCCCTGGCATTGCGTGCACCGGCCACGCACCGTACCCTCGGGTTGATCACGCGACACGGGTCTACGCTGCGCCCCGCTGCGGAAATTTTTCACGACCATTTGCGCAAGGCCCTGCGCGCGCGCAAGGCGCGCTGACGCACTCTGCCGCCGGTCTGGCGAATTCCACCGCACCGGATCAGCGTCGGCTGTCCGCCCGACCCTCCATGGCTGCATAGTCATCGGAGGCGTACACAATGCGCCCTCCCACCATGGTGAGCAGCGAGCGCAGACGGCCTATCTCGGCGACCGGCATTTCCAGATAGTCGCCGCTCAATACCGCCAGGTCCGCAAGGCGACCCACCTCGAGAGCGCCGCGCCGCGATTCATCCCTCGCGAACCATGCGCTGCCTTCGGTGTAAAGGCGCAGCGCCTGCATGCGCGTCGGCAGTGCAGCGGGGCCGCGCGTGGCCGTTCCGCCGACAGTCTTGCCGTCCAGCATCCATTGCAGGGCCACGAAGGGGTTGTAGGACATGACGCGATGCGCGTCGGTGCCGGCGCCGACCGGCACGCCCTGGCGCAGCGCCTCGGTGATGCGCGGGACCTCATGCGCGGCGGCGCTGCCATGCTGGTGCATGAACTCTTCGCCGCGGAAGTACAGGCCGTTTTGCACCAGCCAGCCCAATCCCAGCGCCCGCATGCGCCGCAGGGAATCGACCGATGCATCGTTGAGGTGTGCGATCGACCAGCGCAGAGGCCCCACCTTGCGCTCCCGGTCAACTTCCTCGATCACGCGCAACAGGTGGTCGACGGAACGATTGTTGTTCCAGTGAAAGGTGGCCGTCAGTTGCCGAGCGGCGGCCCAGCGCAGCACCCGCGCCAGCCGCGCCCGCGCCGCCTCGGACGGCGCGTCGTTGTTGTACATCTCCCAGACGACGTTTTCGCCGATGCCATTGAAGCGCAACCAGTCGTCGCCCGCCCCCATCGGAACCAGGGCCGTCAATGCTGCGAAATCCTCCAGCTCGACATCACGACGCGGCGCACAGATGCTGTACACCACGCGCAAGCTCAATCCCTTCTGCCGCCAGAGGTCGAACAGCGCCGCATAAGCTTCAACCGGCATGTTGTAACCGCCCGGATCGATGACGCCGGTAATGCCCATGCCGTTGAGCTGGCGGAAGAACGCGCGGGTGCCTTGCACCTGCGCGGCATGCCCCGGCGCGGGCAGCAAGTCGTATAGATCGCTCACGGTGCGTGCATCCCCTGAGAACCAGCCGGTGGCTTGCCCATCGGGCCCCTCTTCGATCTTCAGGCGCGACGCCAGCTCCGGCTGGCGCATCACCCCGAGGGCCTCGAAGGCGCCCGGCGAGAACAGCACGGCGCTGTAAAGCCGCTGCACGTAGACATGGTGCTCCGGCGCTGCGGCGGCGACCTCGGCCTGCGTCGGGCGGCGGCGCTCGGCAAATTGCGCCTCGGTCCAGCCTCCCGCCACCACCAGCCAGGTGCCTTTCGGTCTGGCGCGCGCCGCTTCGCGCAAGCGCGCCAACGCGGCGGGAAGCGAGCGCATCCCGATCCAGTCGACTTCCGTGCCGTAGGTCAACCCGGCCCGGATCGCATGGATGTGCGAGTCGATGAGCCCGGGAATCACGGTTTTCCCGGCGAGGTCGATCACGCGGGAGCGCGGTCCCTGGTACCGGCGAACCTGGCTGCCGGTGCCGACGGCAAGGATGCGTCCATCGCGCACCGCCAGCGCTTCGGCCGGCGTCGCATCGAAGCGGAGAATCCTGCCATTGACCAGCACGGTGTCAGCTGCGCCGGCTTCCCGCCCCGGTGCCGCGCCGGTCGGCAAGCTGCCGGCGAGCAGGACTGCGAGCAGAGCCTTGCCAAAGCGGCCGAGGCGCATCGGATGATGGCCGGGCGGCGTTACAGCTTTTGCATCACGCAGTCGATCTGGACGCGGGCCGCCGAAGCATCCGGCAACTGGCGCCTGACCACCTTGGTCTGCCGGTATCCCGCCTTCTCGCAGGCCATCACCACATCCACCGGCTTGACGTCCTTGTTGATGTGGGTGCGGTACATGCCCAGTAGATTGGCCTTTTGTTCGGCCGGCTTGCCGGTCTTGCCGCGCAGCACCACCGTGGCACCGGGAATCGTTGCGCCGCGCGTATCCCATACGAACCCGTAGTAGGACGGCCCTTCCACGGCAACGTCACCCGCCGCGTCGTCGTCCCCCCCGCCGGCCCGTGCGACGGGAGCAGACAGCACCGCCATCGTCAGCCCCCAGGCGAAAATTCGAAGGGCAATCGCCGACGGGCATTGGGCAGTCATCCGAAGCTTCATGGCTCTACCACCTCCAGTAATACTTCAGAGAGTACACCAGCAGCGGTATCAGCAGCACCGGCACCACCCATAACAGGCACAAGGGCAGGCGTGCCGTAAGTTTCGGCGGCAATGCCGCAGCCAGCCCGCCCAGTACGGCCGCGCCGAGCGTGGACATCGCGATCCAGCCGTACCAGTACATGGCAGGGCCCTCGTCCTTGCGCGCCGGCCCCCAGCCCCACTCCAGCCGGTCGGTGCCGGGATGGTAGGTGAACAGCGGCAGAGCCGCCATGTCGCCCACCGTGTACAACACCGGCATGGCGATCCCGAACACCATGACAAACACTTTCAATCGCAGCGACTGCACCTGCGTTGTCTCGTTCATGAGCCGAACCCCCGTACATTGTTGACAATATGCCCGACGAGAAAGGCGTACCAGCAAACCGCCGCCAGCCAGGCGGTCAGCCATTTGCGCGTACTGCGGTAGGCCTCGTCAGCCGCATGGGTCCAAAGATACCAGTAGGCGGGCAGGGCGCCGAGCCCAAAGCTGACGAGGTGCTCCTTGAGTTCAAAAACGCCCTGCGTCTTGAAAAAACCATCCTGTTCGATCGGGATGCGCACATAAATACGATATTTGGTATAGAGCCACGCCCCGAAGAAGAAAGTTGCCACCCAGAGGACGCACACGGCAACTGCATAGCGCTGGCCCGACACCGCGCGAAAACGCGCGACGAAACCGTCCGCGCGCTCGCCCGTGCGCACCGGCCACAACACCGCCATCGCCTGGTGCGTGAGGGCACCGAGCAAGGCCACGGCCATCAGCCCGTGAACGATCAGCACGATGGTCCAGAAGGTGTTGACGTGAATGTAGTCAAACAGAAAATCCATGGCTGCAATGCTCCTCCACATGAGAAAAAAGCGAAAGCGAAACTGCCTTTACTCAACAAAAACGCCTGCGCAAGCAGGCGTTTTTGAGATTGCCCGGCCCTTATTTCGCCAGCGGGTCCGGCCGGATCTGCAGCTTGTACACCTTGGGATAGTTCTTCGTGCCGCCTTCGTTGTGGAACACGGTACGGGTTCCCGACATGGTCCACAATCCGCGGCCCTTCCAGCCGGTATTCGGATTGTCGATGCGGCCATCCACCAGCTTGGTGAAGAACCCGGCCGGATACGGCACGTGCATGTCGATCATCTTGCCATCGACCACCGCCAGCAGGGACTCGGAGCCGTTTGCCATGAAGATCGGCACATTGGCGCCCAGGCCGAGCGAGTTGTAACGATCCACCCAGACGTAATACGCCACGTTCGCACTGCCCGCGTCTTTCAAACCCTTGAATTGCGGGCCGGGCATCTGGTACATGGTCCAGCCTTCAGGACAATGCTTGCCGGTGGCTGCCTCGGGGCCATTGAGCGGGCCCTTGCATTTCTTGCGATCGAAACTGCCGACGTAGCCACTGGCAAACGGCACCCACACCAGCCCGTTGAGGTCCATGTCGATACCACGCGAGCCAAAGTGCCCTTCAGGCGGCAGGTAGATTTCCGCGAGAGACGTATTGGCGGGGTCCGAACCTGGCGTCAGGCGGATGATGTAACCCGGTTGGTCGATCCGCGAGAACCCGCGATCCATCGCCTGGCCCCATACCGAATCGTCCACCGTGCTGGGCATCACGCCGTAAAAGGCAGCCATGATGCGCTTGTCCTTGGCGGGATCGAGCGGATCGTTCGGCCCGACCCAGGCATCGCGCTTGCCGTTGCCGTTCGAGTCGACGATGATCGGCGTCCAGCCTTGCGATTTGGCCGAGTCCCCGGTCTCGAGAAATTTCTTGGTATCGACCCAGCCCACCACGCCGCTGTTCGGGCCGCCCTGGCTGATCCAGAGGGTGCTGTTGTCCTTGGCGAAATAGAGATGGTGCGTCGAGAAGCAGGTGTCGACATGCGCCCATTTCTTGGTCTTGGGGTCGTACACCGACAACTGGCGCGGTGACTCATTGAGCGGGGCCACTTTGGCCGACGGGTGGTCGGAACCCTGCTTGCAGAAGGCGGGGTTGGGCGCGGAACGGCTGCGCGCGCTGAACCAGACGCGCCCGTCAGGACCCATCATGTTGTTGTGGAGGCTGCTGTGCCCGTCCCAGATCGGCTTGTCACCCCAATACGCGGATGGTTGCATCGGCAAAGATAGCGATGACGGCGTCTTCGCATCAACAATCGGGTGCTTGACGGTATAGGCACGGTGATTGACCGGGTCCAGCACCGGAACATTGTCGGTGCTCTCTTCGGACGAACCGTAAATCGGGCCGTTCGCATTCACGCTGGGGTTATGCTGATAGCTTGAGATGCCGTCATGCAGGTAGTGCTTGGGCGAGGAAAAGTTCCACGCCGATATCACCACGTTGCGTTCAATGCCTTTCGGTCGCTCGGGTTTGGCAAAAGGCAATTCACCACCGGCGATGCGATCAGTCCAGCCGGAAAACTCCTTGAGCGCGCGATCCACGCCGATGTTGCCCAGCGACAGCGCCATGTTGGTCATGGCCTGGCCGGACTGCATGCGACGCCCCCATACGGCCTCGCCGCTGCCGAGCTTGGCAAACTGCTCAGGAACGGTACGCATGCCCTTGCTGCCGAGCGCATGACACGACTGGCACGAGTGCTTGACCGTATCGATCCAGTAGTGCTGCGCCTTCATGTTGGCGCTGATGCCATTGCCCTTCTCGCCGGTGCCCGGAAACTCCGATTTGTCCGGAATGTTCATGAGCGAATACCAATACATGCCCGGATAGATTTCGGCAGCAGCCTTCTCGCTGACGGCCGGCTTGACTTTGAGTTTGAGGGTCTGCCCCAGGCTGGCCGATACCTTGGCCGAATCGGTCAGGCCGTAACCGCGCACCCAGACCTTGTAGCTCGCCTTGGGAAGTTCGGGGATCATGAAGCGGCCGTTGTCATCGGTCACAACGATCTTGGTAAACCCGGTGGGCAAGCTGGAGGTCTCCGCGACCACCCACACGCCCGCTTCCGGCCCGTTCGCTCCGGTTACGACACCGCTGATTTCACCGGTAGCCGCTTTGCTTGCCTTGGCGGCAACCGGCGCCGCGGCAATCGACACGCCGGGCATGCCGATTGAAAGCGCTGCGACACTGCACAATAGTGCGCTGAGCGCCTTTTGTTTTGTTGATGTCATCCATTCCTCCTGTGATTGCCTGCACCCGCCATGCTGCGCCACTTGGAGGAAATGGTTAAGTGCAATGTTTGACATGATTGATGCGCTCAGCGCATCAATCATGTCATTTGCTGCACTGCGGTGACTACGTCGTCGCAGCTACTTCGCTTCGCCCCAGAGTTCCTTCAGACGCGCATCGCGGCCACAACCGTTGCGGTAGTAGGCATAACGCACCGGGTTCTTGGTGTAGTAGTCCTGGTGGTACTCCTCGGCGGGCCAGAATTGGGTAGCCCTGGTGATTTCGGTGACCACCCCTCCCTTGAACCCCACCGGCTTGGCACTTCCGAACGCGTCACCTTTGGTGAGCGCTGTTTTCGATTCCTCGGCCAGCTTCTTCTGCTCTTCGTCGAGCCAGAACACGCCGCTGCGGTATTGCGAGCCGTGGTCGCAAAACTGCCGGTCCTTGACGACCGGGTCAATGTTTTTCCAGAACACTTCAAGCAACTGGCGGTACGTCACCCTGGCCGGGTCGTACATCACTTCCACCGCCTCGGTATGGCCGGTGCGGCCCGCCGACACCTCTTCATAGGTCGGCTTGTTCTTGCTGCCGCCGATGTAGCCCGAGGTCGTGGCAAGCACGCCGTTGATCTTGTCGAACGGCGGTTCCATGCACCAGAAGCAGCCGCCGGCAAACACCGCTTTGGCAGTGACTCCCGTCGGCGCAGCTGCTTTGGCTGCCGGCTTGGCGGCCGGGACGGGCGCCTGTGCAAACACCGAGAAAGAGGCAAACAGGAATGGAAACAGGAGTCGATGGACGGGATGCATGGAATGGGCTTTTCGTGGTTGACGCAACAATGTACGTTGAAGAAATGGCAGCGGATGCAAATGGGGGACAGGGTTCCGGGGGAGCAAGGCCGTGCTTACGCAGGCCGCGCCGCACCGGTGTGGCGTTGCAGCACAGCTTCGGACATGCCCACCTGGCGCGCAGCCTCGTGCATGTCAGCCCAGGTGTTGACGTCGATCGGGATGCCGGACTCGCGCCGCGCGCGCATTTCCAGTTCCGGCTCACCGGAAATGCGCACCTTGTCGTAACCCGGTGCCGTCGGCGATTGCTTGACCCACGCGATGAAAGCCTCCATCTGTTCGCCAAAACGTGCGCCTGCCAGGCGCGCCGGGTCGATGATGATCGACAGCATGTTGTTGTAGATGGCCGCGTAATCACCGACCTTGTGCAAGGTTTCGCCGCCGGTCAGCGCACCGGCCAGGATTTCGCACATCAGCGCCATGCCGTAGCCCTTGTGCTCGCCAAAGGGCAGTATCGCGCCCAGCTTGTTTTGCAGATCCTGCTCGAACATGACGTGCGGATCGGTGGTCGGATAGCCGCGGCCGTCGATTAGCGTACCCGCCGCCATTTCCTTTTCGTTTTGCATCGCCACGCGCACCTTGCCCAGCGCCACCTTGCTGGTGGCGAAATCGAGAATCATCGGCGCCGACCCGGTGCGCGGCACACCGACGCAAAACGGGTTGGTGGTGAAGCGCGCATCGGCGCCGGCCCAGGGGGCGACCAGCGGACGCAGCAAGGCGTTAACGAAATGGATTGACACCAGGCCGGCCGCTGCGCAATCTTCGGCCCACTGGCCGATGCGGCCGATGTGGTGGCTGTTACGCAATGCCACCAGTGCCAGCCCGTCACGTTGGGCACGCACGATCCCCAGTTGCATCGACTCGTGGCCGATCACTTGCCCGTAACCGCGGCATCCATCGACCATGATCATCGAACCCATGTCACCGGTAACCCTCGCGTGCTGGTTGGCGATCAGGCCGCCTCCCCTGAGAAATCCGATGTACTGCGGAATCATCCCGACGCCGTGCGAATCATGCCCCGACAGGTTGGCCAGCACCAGGTTGGATGCGGTCAGCTCGGCTTCGCGCGCGGCGCTGCCGCCGGCTTCGAGGACCGCCGCAACATAGGCTCGCAGTGCTGCAGGGGAAATGACGATTTCGGCGGCGCTCATGGCAGCAATCGGAGAATGAGGGAGCGCGCACTATATCAGCCGACACCTGCGACATCGATCCGGAATCAGATCTGCAGGATCAGGTTGCCGACCGTGTCGAGTTCGACCCGTGCGCCCGGATCGACGACCGTGGTGCAGTCGAGTTGTTCGATGATCGCCGGGCCGGTAAAACGAACCCCCTCGGGAAACCATTCGCGCTTGTAGACCGGTGTCTCCACAAAACCAGCAATGCTGCCCGCGCCGGAATCATCGCCCGCAAACCACACCTGACGCGACCCTACTTGTGCATCACCCAGGGTCGCCCTGGGTTCGGAGGCGGCAATCGCCTTCAGGTCCACCTGCCGGCGCCGCCCGATCACCGCGGTCGACAGGTTAACCAGCGCCGGGCGAATCTCCTTGAGCTCGACGCCGAAGCGCGTCCAGTAGGCGGCTTCAAATGCCGCGTGCAGCTGAGCAAGACTCATCGCCGCCGACGCGACCGGCACCGTCAGCAAGTGGCTCTGCCCCTGAAATTGCATGTCGGCCGACAGCACGCACTCGATGCGTTCAACCTCGACCCGTTCGCGCTCGATGGTGGCGCGGCCCATGGCCTCCTGCTCGGCAAACACGCGCGCCAGCAGGCCTTCATCGAGTGACTTCAGCGGCTGGTTGATGGTGCGCACGTAGTCGTGGCGCACATCGGCCACGGTGCAGCCGAGCGCATTGGTCAGACCGGGTCTTGCCGGTATCAGTACCTTCGGAATGCCCAGTTCCCGGGCCAAGGCGCAGGCATGCAAGGGGCCGGCACCGCCAAACGCAAACAGCGCGAAATCGCGCGGATCGTGCCCGCGCGCCAGGCTCACCATGCGGATCGCACCGGCCATCTTGTCGTTGGCGATGCGCAGAATCGCGGCGGCCGTCTGGACCGCATCAAGCCCGAGTTTTGCCCCGACGTGCTCGACCAGCAGTTCACGCACCCGCTCGAGCGGCACCGGGTTGTCGACCGACAGCAACTTGTCGGGATTGAGGCGGCCCAACACCAGGTTGGCGTCGGTGATCGTCGGTCGCGCGCCGCCACGCGCATAGCAGATCGGCCCGGGCGTCGCGCCGGCGCTCTCCGGCCCGACCCGCAGCATGCCGGCAGCGTCGACGCTGGCCAGCGAGCCGCCACCGGCGCCGATGGTATGCACGTCGATCATCGGCACATGGATCGGCATGGCGTACTCGAGTTCGAGTTCGCTGGACACCGAGGGCTGGCCATCCTTGATCAGTGCCACGTCGCTGGACGTGCCGCCCATGTCGTAGGTCACCAGGTTCGGCATGCCCGACGCATTGCCGGTGTAGGCCGCGGCAATCACGCCCGATGCCGGGCCCGACATGACCGTGTTGACGGCGTGTTCGGCAACGATAGAGGATGACACCGTACCGCCGTTGCCCTGCATGACCAGCAAATCCTTGGCGAAGCCCCGCCCTTTCAACTCGCTCTGCAGGCGCTCGATGTAGCGCGCCAGCACCGGTTGAATCGCTGCGTTCACCGCCGCAGTGACGCCGCGCTCGTACTCGCGGTATTCGGCGACGATGGTGTGGCCCACGGTGACATAGGGGTTGGGCCACAGCGCGCGCACAAGCTCGCCGGCGCGGCGCTCGTGCGCCGGATTGATATAGCTGTGCAGGAAATGGATGACCACGGCTTCGGCACCGGCCGCAACCAATGCCCTGGCGGCATCGGCCACTGCCGCTTCGTCGAGCGCGGTGAGCACCCTGCCCTCGGCATCCATGCGCTCGGCCACTTCAAAGCGCAGCTCACGTGGAATCAGCGGTACAAACGTGCCGGTCATGCCGTAGGCCTTGGGTCGGGTGCGGCGCCCCAGCTCCAGCACATCGCAAAACCCGCGCGTGGTGATCAGGCCCACCTTGGCGATCTTGCGCTCCAGCATCGCGTTGGTGGTGGTGGTCGTGCCATGGATGATGGCGGCGAGGCCGGCCGTGTCGGCACCCGCCGCGTCGAGCGCAGCCAGCACGCCAAAGGCCTGGTTGTGGACGGTGGTCGGCACCTTGGCGAGCTTGACCTCGCCAGTGACGTCATCGACCAGGATCAGGTCGGTGAAAGTGCCGCCTACGTCAATGCCTGCAAGTGTACTCATGGGCTTTTCGTGGAATAGTGGGCTCGGGCATCAATGGCCGGCGGCCGGTGCTGACGCCTGGATATCTGCCCAGGTCTGGCGGATGAAGCGTGCACATGCCACGTTCTGCTCGAACAGGTTGTACTTCGCGCCAAGCCCGTAATCGGGCAAATTGATCATTTCGGTGGTGATGTACCTGAGGCGGCTGGAGCGGTGCGCCGCATGGTGGCGCAGCACCTTGCGAATCGCCTCTTTGGACGGCTCAATCATGTAGGCGTGCCAGGGTGAGTGCCACTCACCCGGTGCGGGCCTGGTGATCGGGTATTGAATTCCGCGCGCATGCGGCCCGTAGGCCAGCGTGTCACCGGGCGGCGCCTCGGGATCGTTCGGACACCACAGGTTCATCGGCTGGTTCGGCCCGACGGTGCGCAGCTGGGTCCAGCGCACGATACCGAGATCGAGCCATTCGTCGCACAGGCTGTCGTCTTCGAACGGATCTAGAATCAGGCGCCCGGATTCGACGTCTTCACGCACACCCGAGAGGTCCTGCTCGCGGGCATTGCCGATCTTGAACGCCACGTGGCTGTAGTCCATCGTGAAATGAAACGGAATGCCCTGCCCTTCGATGCGGCGTGCAATCGGCGTGACGCGGCGAAAATCCTCGGTCCACATGTTCACATGCAACTCGAAGCTCGGTTCGACGCCCAATTTCATGCCGGCCTCGTAGGTATCGACGTAGTGGCGCACAATCTCGTCATCGGTCAATACATGGCCGTCGGCGTGCCGCGTGAAGGTCATGATGTTGTGGCACGCCGCCCCCACCTCCTTGCACAGGATGAGGTTGTCGGCCAGCAGTGCATCGTCACGCCCGAGCCGGTAAAACCAGCTGCCGGTATGCACCGGGAGTTGGTACTTGTCGATCGCAACCAGGTAGCTATCAAGCTCGGAGCGCAAGGGCAGGCGATCGAAATAGTCGAACACGCCCGACTCCTTAACCATGCGGAACTGTTCGTCAATTGTCGCCTCCCGCAGCGACACGGGGCTGGCGATTGACGACGCCTGGGCGCCGCGCCCATTGCAGCCAAGCAGGAAATCGGGGGGGGCTGTCATCAGGTTGGATGAAGCGATCAGACGGCCAGATACTGCGCCTGTACTTCGGCATTGGCAGACAGCGCCTGCATCGTTCCCTCGAAGCGGATGCCGCCTTTTTCGATGATGTAGGCGCGGTCGGCCACTTCCATCGCGAAATGCAGGTTCTGCTCCGACAGCAGGATTGCGACGCCGGCCGCCTTGAGGCCGCGTATCGCTTCGGCCATCTGGTCGACGATCACCGGGGCCACGCCTTCGGAGGGTTCATCGAGCAGGATGCACGCCGGGTTGCCCATCAGCGTACGCGCGATGGTCAGCATTTGCTGCTCGCCGCCCGACATGCGGCCACCGAGGCGGTCGGGCATCTCCCGAAGATTGGGAAACAGCGCCCCCAGTTTCTCGAAATCCCAGGTCGGTGCCCGCGCGCGCGGCGGCTGGCGTCCCACCTCCAGGTTTTCGAGCACGCTGAGGTCAGTGAAAATGCGCCGCTCTTCAGGCACGTAGCCCAATCCCATGCGCGCGATGCGATACGGCGCAAGGCGCTCAATGCGCGTGCCGGCAAACACCACTGCACCGCTGGCGGGGCGCACCAGCCCGATGATCGATTTCAACGTGGTGCTCTTGCCCGCGCCATTGCGTCCCAGCAGCACCACCACTTCGCCTGCGTTCACTTCCAGCGACACATCCGTCAGGATATGCGCCTGGCCGTAATAGCTGTGGATCTTGGAAATCTGCAACATCAGTGGCGGCTCCCCAGGTAAATGCGTTGCACTTCGGGGTCGGCGCGCACAGCGGCCGGCGCACCGGCGGCGATCAGCTCGCCGCGGTTCAACACGATCATGCGGCTGGCGTGGGCAAACACCACATCCATGTCGTGCTCGGTGAAGAGCACGCCGATGTTGTCGGTCCTGACGATATCGGCTGCCAGCGCCATCAGGGCGATGCGCTCCTTGGGCGCCATGCCCGCCGTGGGTTCGTCCATCAGCAACAGGCGGGGCTTGTTGGCCAGCGCCACCGCCAGCTCCAGACGCTTGAGATCGCCGTAGGCCAGCACCGAGCAGGGTCGTTCGGCCTGCGGCCGCATGCCGACGCGCTCGAGCAAGGCATTGGCTTCATCGACAAACTGATCGCAGGCGCGGGTGAACAAACTCTTGAGGCGGCCGTGGTGCGACAGCAAGGCCACCTGCACGTTTTCGCGCACCGTCATCGAACTGAATGTTGCGGTGATCTGGAACGTACGCCCAACCCCGCGCCGCCACACCTGGCGCGGTTTCATGCCGGTAATCGATTGTCCTTCAAATGCAATCGCGCCTGCATCGGGCGTCAATTGGCCGTTAAGCATGTTGAAGCAGGTCGACTTGCCGGCCCCATTGGGGCCGATCAGGGCCAACAGTTCCCCGGCATTGACTTCAAATGTCACGTTGGCGACCGCGCGTACGCCGCCAAACGCCTTGGACAAGCCGCGCACTTCGAGAAGGCTCATGCGACCTCCTTCACGAACAGGCGCTTGATCGACCCGGCAACGCCAAGCGGGAACGCCAGCACCAGCACCAGGATGGTGAAGCCGAGCGCCGCGCGCCAATACTGAAACTCGCGTGCGATCAAGTCCTGTAGCCAGGTAAACAAGGCCGCACCGACCACCGGGCCGGAGAGGGTCTGGATGCCTCCGAGCAGCACCATGACCAGGCCGTCTATCGAGCGGCCGACGCTGATCGCTTCCGGTGCGATCGACCCTTTGGAAAATGCAAACAGGCCGCCCGCCACGCCACACACGGCGCCAGCGAGCACAAAACCCATCCATTGGGTATGGAACACATCTATGCCTATCGCGTCGGCACGCAGCGGGGAATCGCGCCCGGCGCGCAGCGCATAGCCGAACGGCGCGAGCAGCACGCGCCACAGCAACAGCACGCCGGCTACGGTGAGTGTCAGCGTCAGGTAGTAGTAGGCCCATTTTTCCGAGAGCCACTCCGCCGGCCACAAGCCGACGATGCCATTGCTGCCGCCGGTGAGCTCATCCCACTGGAACGCGATCGACCAGACGATCTGCGCAAACGCCAGCGTCAGCATCGCCAGGTACACCCCCGAGAGGCGTACGCAAAACCAGCCGAAAATCAGCGCCCCGACGGCTGCCGCCACCGGCGCCGCGGCGAGTGCGCCCTCCATCGGCCAACCCAATTGCTTGACCAGCAAGCCGGCGCCGTAGGCCCCCAGCCCGAAGTAAGCCGCATGGCCGAACGAATGCATGCCACCCGGCCCCATGATGAAGTGCAGGCTGGTCGCGAACAGCACCGCCACCAGGATATCAATCGACAGCACGATCGTATAGGGGAAGGCCGTGCCCACCAACGGCAGCAGCACCAGGGCGATGAGCACCACCCAGCCAAGCTTGCGGGTGCGCGCATCTGCCGGCTTGAGCGGCACTTCGATCTCGGCGGCGTTGCGCGTGGCAGCGCCGGGACGTCCCATCAGCCCCCAGGGTCGCCAGATCAGCACGGCCGCCATCACCAGAAACTCGACCACCAGGGTCAACTTGGAAAACGAGAACGAGACGCCGAACAGGGTGGTCTGGCCGATGGCAAAGCACATCGCCTTGATCTCGGCAATGATGAAGGCGGCAAGAAACGCTCCGGGGATGCTGCCCATGCCGCCGACCACCACCACCACAAAGGCTTCGCCGATCGCCACCAGATCGATACCGAGGTTGGCGGGTTCACGCGGCAGCTGCAAGGCACCGCCCAGCGCGGCCAGAAACGCCCCCAGCGCGAACACGCCCGAAAACAGCCATGCCTGGTTTACACCCAGGGCGCCCACCATGTCACGGTCCTGCGTAGCGGCGCGAATCAGCACGCCAAAGCGCGTACGCGTGAGTACAAACCAGAGCGCCGCCAGAACTGCCGGCCCGATGCAAATGAGCACAAGGTCGTAGGTGGGAAACTGCCGTCCGAGGATGTCCACCGATCCCTTCAGGCCCGGCGCACGCGGTCCCAACAAGTCTTCAGGCCCCCAGATGGCGAGCGTGGCATCGCGCACGATCAGCACCACCGCAAACGTGGCAAGGAGTTGGAACAACTCCGGCGCCTGGTAGATCCGCCGCAGCAGCACCAGTTCCACCAGCAATCCGACAATAGCCACCACCAAGGCGGCCAGCAGCATTGACACCCAGAAGCCGAACGGCGAGTCACCGATGCGCGTGACCAATGAGTAGGCGACAAAAATGCCCAGCATGTAAAACGAGCCATGCGCGAAATTGACGATGCGGGTGACGCCGAATATCAGCGACAGCCCCACCGCGATCAGAAACAGCGTCGAAGCACTGGCCAGCCCGTTGAGGAACTGGACCGCAAAGGCATCAGGACTCATGCTTGGATGATTGGAAGGTTCAACTCGGGCGGCGGCGGCGGAACGGTGCTCAAAACAATGGCCGCACGCTGGCGGCCATTGTTCGTCGCCTTGCCGTATCAGTTGGCAGGACGCATTTTCCTGACTTCATCATCCGACGGAAAGTACTTGGCACCATCGTAATATTTGTAGTCTTTCATCTCGCCCTTGCCGCCACGCAACGTGGTCCGGCCGACGTAGGCACCCATGGTCGATTGATGGTCCTGCGCCCGGAACGTCACCTTGCCGAACGGCGATTCGAATGCCAGGCCGCGAAACGCCGTGATCATTTTTTCGGTATCGGTGGAGTTGGCCTTCTTGAGGCCCGCCGCCAGCGCCTTGATCGTGGTGTAACCGACCACCGAACCCAGGCGCGGGTAATCGCTGTACTTCTTGTGATACGCGATGAAGAATGACTTGTGCTCCGGGGTGTCGATGCCGTACCAGGGGTAGCCGGTCACCAGCCAGCCTTCAGGCGTTTCATCCTTGAGCGGGTCGATGTACTCTGGCTCACCGGTAAGCAGGCTGACCACCTCACGGCCCTTGAACAGGCCGCGGGTATTGCCTTCACGCACAAAGCGCGCAAGGTCGGCGCCAAACAACACGTTGAAAATCGCGTCCGGTTTCGAGTCGGCCAGCGCCTGCACCACCGGACCGGCATCGATACGCCCCAAAGGCGGCGCCTGTTCGCCGACAAACTCGACATCCGGCTGTGCCTTCTTGAGCTGCTCCTTGAAGGTCGCAACGGCGGACTGGCCGTACTCATAGTTGGGGTAGACCATCGCCCAGCGCTTCTTCTTCATCTTGGCCGCTTCGGGGACCAACATGGCGGCCTGCATATAGGTGGAGGCGCGCAGGCGGAACGTGTATTTGTTGCCGTTCTGCCAGACGATCTTGTCGGTGAGCGGCTCGGACGCCATGAAGAACACTTTTTTCTGTTTCGAGAAATCGGTCAGCGCCAGGCCGATATGCGACAGGAAGCCGCCCGCCAGAAGATCCACCTTCTCGCGCGACACCAGTTCCTCGGCCACCCGCACCGCATCGCCGGGGTTGCCGCCGTCATCGCGGATCACCATTTCGATCTTGCGGCCGTTGATGCCGCCGGCCGCGTTGACTTCCTCGACCGCGAGGTCCATGCCCTTCTTGTAGGGGTCGAGGAATGCCGGCTGCGCCTTGTAGCTGTTGATTTCGCCGATGCGGATCGGCTTGGCCTGGCCGGCGGCCGAACCGATCAGCCCGATCGACAGCGCCAGTGCACACACGGCGGGGAACAGTGCGGGAAACGGTTTTATCATCTTCAGGTACTCCTCAATGAACAGCGGGTTGAACGTCAATGCGAAACGGGTGTGGGGGATTTGGCGCCATGCCGGGCCGGGACGCCGGCGGAAGTTCCGGAGGGGGATGGCGTCGCGGCAGCTTGTTCCTCGTCAATCAGGCGCGCCACTGTGCGGCGCAGGCGCACGCTGCCGGAGTCGAGCGCTAGCTTGACGCCGGTCTCGACGCGCGGGTCGGCTTCGGCTTCCTGGATTGCCTCAAGAATGGTTTTGTCTTCATCGAAGGCGAGCACAAACTGGTCGACAATGTCCTGTGATACCGCCGCATCGGTCTGCGCAAAGTTGCGCAATTGCAGCCAGAAGTAATGGGTCGACGCCTCGGTCTCCGGCGTCAGGAAATGGCAGGAGTAAATGCGAATGCCTTCATCGCGTGCCACCTCGGTGCGCTCCATGCCCGGCAGGTGCGAGCCAAAATCGACCACGGCAATCGACGGCGGATACAGCCAATAATACTGCCAGCGATCAACATTGCCCGGCCATTTGCCGAAGCGCTGCAGGATCGGCGCTGCCGGCGAATCGGGCGTCCAGCGGGTGACCAAGAGCGTATCGCCGATTTGCGTGGTCTCGATCGGAATGTCGGCCATGGCAGCGGTACCGAGCGTCGACTTGTGCACGTAGGTCACGTGCGCCGGATCAACCAGGTTTTCGGTGAGCAGCTGGTAGTTCGCCTTGACGTGGGTGTAGGGGCCGATATTGAGGCCCCAGGCCGGACTGGCCAACTGCGATGCGGCCCACTGAGGCAGTTGGTCAAACAGCTTCACCTTGTCGGCCAGCAGCGGGTCACCCGGCCAGACCCACACCATGCCCATGTGCTCGACGGCCGGAAAGCTGCGCACCTGCGCTGTCGGCGGTATCCGTTCCTGCCCCGGCGCCCGTACGCACTGCCCGCTGCAATCGAACGTCAGCCCGTGATATCCGCATTCAATCGTGTCGCCCTTGAGGGTGCCTTTGGACAGGGGCAGCAAACGGTGCGGACAACGATCGAGCAAGGCCGCGGGCGCGCCGCTTTCGGTGCGATACAACACCATCGGCTCTTCGAGCACCTTGCGCCCAAGCAGGGTGCGGCCTACTTCGTGGCCCCAGGCTGCGACGTACCAGCAGTTTCTCAGCAGTGCCATGGCGCCCCCGGGTTTCGTGTCGCGAGCATCAACGCTGCCCGTCAAATTTTGAAATGTCACCCAACTTCATGCCGCCCATGCGTTCGTGGACCCGGCCGCCGCAGGTCATCGCCAGTATGAACACCAGTTCATTGGGGCGTGGCGCGTCGGCGACGCGCACCTCGACACTGTCAAAATGGCTGCGCACATAGGCCGCCGTGCGGTGGTGGATCGGCACGTCGATCACCGTGCCGGCCGGCGCCACCTTGATGGTCGAGGGCACGATCGCCTTGGAGTTCTCCAGCAGCTCGCGCATGCCGTAGCCGCCCGGCACGTGCCACAACGCGGCGTGCTCGGATTCGCCGTTGACACCGACGATGATCGCCTTGCCGTAGCCCTCCACTTTTTTCGGCCCACCCAATGCCTTGATGAGCCGGTCGGCGAGCTCAAACCCGAGGGGCTTGAGCAGATCCATGAACGGCTGCACGTCTTTGACATAGCGGCCGGCAAACGGGTTGTGTACCACTGCGGCAATCGCGCCCTTCTTCACCGGGCGCTTCGCCACCGGCCCGCCTTCGTGGTTGATCTCCTCGATCATGAGGGCGATCTTGCGCACTTCCACCTTGAGCTCGGCGCTGCTTTCCGGGTAGCGTGCCGACGCGATTTTTTCCGCCATCTTGCCCATCATGGTGCCGGCCACCTGGCGCGTCACGCGTGCAGTCATATCGGACATGACCCGGCCCGCAACGTTACTGGCGATGTCGGTCGCCGTGCGCGTCGCGTTACGGGTAATCTTGCGGGCCGTTTTCATGACCATGGCGTGTCTCCGTTGTGGCATTTTTTTCAGGATGCCAACCTGATGGATTGGTCGGGTAGCAGGCGGTCCGGTACGCCCCGGCCGAATCGCCGATTCAGGCACGATTGTGCGCCAAATTGTGCGCCGGATTGTGCGCCGCCGGATTGTGCGCCCGATTGTGCGCCCGATTGTGCGGCAATCGCCAGATGGTCGCCCTGCAGCAGCAGCATGGCGGAATGAATCTGCCCACTGGCGAGCCAGTCCCGCGCAAAGGAGGCACCCGCGCCGAGCGCGGCCCGCACCTCAGCGGCCCGCAACGGCGGTACATCCACGGTCACCAGCCGCGCGCAGAGATCCGAATCGTCCTTGATGGTGTTCGCCGGGGCACGCCGGATTGCCGGATGCTCGATATTGACCGCATTGGCAATCATGGTGGCCGCCGCATCGGCAGCAGCGCCACTGGCGGCGAGCACCGTCACGCTGTCGGCAATGCCCAGGCTGAAACTGCGCCCACGCCAGCCACTGGTAGCGACGCCGCGCACCGGCATGTCGGAGCTAATGGTCACATCAGCCACCTGTTGGGGTCGTTGCGGATGGTTGATCACGCCGACGCTGAGCGTTTCACCATCACGCAGGTGCAGCGCAATGTCGCCGCCGTTGTTGACGTAGGCACGGCGCACCCCGGGCTCACGCACGTAGAAAGCGCAAATCTCGTCGGCCACGGATCCTGCCACCGCAGCCATTGGCGTGATGAAGTCGCTGGCGAAGGGGCGGCATGCGGCAAGCATGCGTTGCGCAACTGCCCCGTTGACGCGCAAGTTCCGATCAACCGGAGACCGAAGGTGCGCCAACTCACCCACCAGCTCCGGCAAGATCGCCTGAAACCGGCTCCAGGCGGCAACCTGAGCGCGCTCGACAGACACCGCATCGCCCCAGGCCCGCAGCACCAGGTCAATCGGCCCGAACTGCCAGTGCTCGCGGCCCGCGTCCAGCACCTGACGGGTGGCTTGCCAGCTCATCGCATCAGTCTCCCGCCGTCCGCAACCCATCCACGGGAAGATCCATCGGCCAGGGATTGCGCAGGTCCTGTGGCAGCACCAGCACCTTCTCCGTGTCGAGCACATCCTCAACCGGCCGGACCCGCTCCATGTAGCCGCCCAGTGCCGCGTAATCGGCCAGCTTCATGGTGAATTCAATCGGCGCCACGATCGCCGGGGTCGGTACGTAGCCGAAAGCATTGTCGGGCATGCGCATCACGTCGACCATCATCATGATGCCGCCACCCGGCCAGATATAGGCCGGCGCCCCACCCGCCGTGACATTGGTCAGCAGGTTCTTGATCGAACGCGTCAGCGCGATCGGATTGTCGGTCACCCCGGCGCGCAAACTGCCCCCTGCCCCGCCCAAAAACAGCACGGTGCACAACGCCGGCTCGCAGTTTTCGCCGATGCGCAGCACCACCTTGCGCAGCGCTTCGCTCATCTCGGCGGGCTGGAGGTGCAACTGTTCGTCAAGCACGAAGTAGGCATAGTCTTCTCCGGTGGTCGAGACGAACAACACGCGCATACCCGGCCTGGCGACCTTGGCATCGATGCGCTCGATAATGGTCAGCGGGTCGGTGATGTCGGTACCGCCCCAGCCCATGCCGGGATTGGCGACCTGGAAGTAACGCCCGGGCGTCGATTTCTTGCCGCGGATTTTTATGCCGGAGGGCTGCATGTCGATGTACTTGCCGGCCTGGTGTTCGGTCAGCACCCCGGTGATGTGGTCATCGACGACGATCACTTCATCGACGTGGTCTTTCCACTGCGGCGCGAAGATGCCGATGGTGGCCGAGCCGCAGCCGACGCGCATGCGTTGCTCGGTGACACCGTTGATCACGGGCGGCTGGCCGGCCTGCACCACCAGGCTGGCGCCACCATCGATCGTCAGCGCAACTGCTTTCTTGTTGCCCAGATCCATCATCACCTGGCAAGCGATGCGCCCTTCCTTCTTGCTGCCACCAGTGAGGTGATGCACGCCGCCCAGTGAGAGCATTTGTGAGCCGTACTCGGCTGTGGTCACATGGCCGACGACTTCCCCCTCGCAGCGCACGCTGGCCTGCTCCGGGCCGATGTAGCGGTCGGTATCGATCTTGACCTTGAAGCTGCAATAGCTGAACACGCCTTCGGTGACCACCGTGACGGTATCCACGCCCTCGTGTTTCGACGAGACGATGAACGGCGCCGGTTTGTAGTCCGGATACGTGGTGGTCGAACCGATGCCGGTGACAAAAACCTCGCGGTCACCCGCCCCGGAAGCCTTGTCCCCGTGAACAGCCTTGTCCCATGCGCCTCCCGGGCCGATGGCCTCTGAAAGCCGCACCAGTCCTTGTTCTCCAGCCACCGCCCTTTGCACCAGCACCAGCGGATCAAGGCGCGTCAATGTGCCTTTGACATTCGCGTAGCGGTCGCAGGCGCCGCTGCGCCCTTCGCTGATGTTGCACAGCACCGGGCAAGCGTTGCAGATGATTTTGCCCGCGCCTTTATCGGCCGCGGGTTCGATGCCAGTAGTCGGGTCGGCATGGGTCGTCGCCATCACATCACCTTCATATGCAGGCCGCCGTCCACGTAGAAGGCGGCACCGGTGTTGAACGGCAACGCGCGGCTCGCCAGCGCCGCGACCGTCTTGCCGATGTCCTCGGGCTGGCCCCAGCGGCGCACCGGCGTAATGCCCTCGGCGATCAGCTTGCCGTAGCGTTCCTGCGCCGGCTTGGTCATGTCGGTAGCAATGATGCCGGGGCGGATCTCGTAGCACATGATGTCGTCCTGCGCGAGGCGCTCCGCGTAAAGCTGCGTCATCATCGACAGTCCGGTTTTCGAGATGCAATATTCGGCGCGGTTCGGCCCGACGATGGTGGTGGCGTTGATCGACGAAATAGTCACGATGGCGCGCAGCGGGTCATCGGCAGTGCGCGTCTCCTTGACCATGCGCTTCGCCACTGCTTGCGTGAGGAAAAAAGTGCCGCGCAGGTTGGTATCCATCAAGCGGTCAAAGCTTTCCGGGGTCACGTCGAGAATGTCACCGCGCACCTTGACCTGCACGCCGGCATTGTTGACAAGCACGTCGAGTGCGCCGAACGAGGCCCAGGCCTGGTCGAGCATCGCTGCATGCGATTCGATGTCGGCAATGTCGCCCAGGATGAATTTGGCGCGCCGGCTTTTGGCGGCGATGGCCTCCAGCGTTTCGGTGGTGGCAGCGTCGTACTCGATGTCGTTGATCACCACGTCGTAACCGGCATCGGCCAGCGCATAGGCGATGCCGCGACCGATGCCACGGCGACCGCCGGTGACAAGGGCAACCGGGGCGCGGGTGCTCATGTTCCCTGCCCCTTGATCAACTGCCGCAGCCGATCCGGCGTGCACGGCGCAAATGCCACGCGCACGCCGGTGGCCTGGCGAATCGCGCCGAAAATTGCCGGTGCCGTGGCAATCAAGGCCGGCTCGCCAACGCCTTTGGCGCCATACGGCGCGATCGGCTCCGGGTC
Source organism: Burkholderiales bacterium (assembly GCA_947473125.1). Classification (GTDB taxonomy): domain Bacteria; phylum Pseudomonadota; class Gammaproteobacteria; order Burkholderiales; family JAEUOS01; genus CANJDH01. Next base: position 16,338 of record CANJDH010000039.1, on the reverse strand, counting down.
TTCGATGATGTAAGTGGTGATCGGCGGAATGTCGCCGATGGTCGGGATCAGGTAGTCGTGCAGGTTGTCGGTGCGGCCGCTGATGTATTCCTCCATCAGCGCCAGGCCCAGGCCTTGCGCGACGCCGCCATGGATTTGCCCTTCGACTTGTGTCGGGTTGACCGCACGACCCACGTCATGCGCTGCGTGGATGTGCAACACCTTCACGGTGCCGAGGTCCATGTCGACTTCGACTTCGGCAATTTGCGCGGCAAAGCCGTAGGTGGCGTAGGGCACGCCCTGGCCGTCGGCGTCGAGCGCAATCGTCGGCGGACTGAAGGTGCCGCTGCCTAAAGCGATGTCGCCGCGCGCATCCGTCCTGGCCTTGGCAAGATCGAGGCGCTGCTCACCACTCTCAGCGCGGCCAACCAGTACCGCGCCCTCCAGGGTCAGCGTGGCTTCGGCAGACACGCCGAGTTTTTCGCACAACTGGCGTTTCAGGTCTTCGGCGGCGAACTTGGTGGCGTTGCCGGAGACAAAGGTCTGGCGCGATGCGGAAGATTTGCCGGCATCTTCGGTGAGGTCGGTATCGCCGTGGATCTGGTCGATCAGCGCGACCGATACGCCGAGCGCATCGGCGGCGATCTGCGGCATGATGGTGTAGCTGCCCTGCCCGATTTCCTGCGCGCCGTTGTAGAGAATGAAGCGGCCGTTTTGACGCAGGCCGATAGTCATGGTCGAGGGATTGGCGATCACGGTGTTGCCGATGCCGTACCACATGCACGCAATGCCGGCGCCATAGCGCAGGCGTCCAACCTCGGCACCGTAACGTATATTGCCATGCCCTGAAGAATCGCTCCTGGAGCCATTCTTGCGGGCAACATCGCCAAGAGTGTTGTGCCATGCGCCTCGCAGGGCTTCGAGGCATTGCGCCAGGCCGACGCTCGCTGCAAGGGTCTGCCCGGTGGCGGTCTGGTCGCCCGCACGAATCGCGTTCTTCAACCGGAACTCGAAACGATCCATGCCGCATTGCTCGGCGAGGTCATCCATCAGCGCTTCGGTGGCGATGCAGGCTTGCGGCACGCCGAAGCCGCGGAAGGCGCCGGCGATGGCGTTGTTGGTATAGATGGCGCGCGTCAGGGCCTTGACGTTGGCGACCTTGTAGGGGCCGCTGGCGTGCACCGGCACGCGGTTGGCCACGGTCGAGCCCCAAGAGGCGTAGGCGCCGGTGTTGAAGTCGCCTACAAAATCTACAGCACTTAGTTGACCAGACGCGTCACAGCCCAAGGTGACCTGCATCTGGGCCGGATGACGCTTGGTGGTCGAGACCATCGACTCGGGCCGGGTGTAAACGATGCGCACCGGGCGTTTCATTTTCCAGGCCGCGACCGCCAGCAGGGGCTGAATCGACACGTCAAGCTTGCCGCCAAAGCCGCCGCCGATCGCCGAGGGCACGACCTGCACGGCATCGGCCGGCAGTTTCAGCACGCGTGCGACTTCTTCCTTGTCCATGTAGGGCGTCTGGGTACACACGAACACGCGGATGCGCTGCTTGCCATCCTGCTCGAATACTTCGGCATAACCGGCCTCGGGCTCGATGTAGGCATGCTCGACGTGGGTGGTCTCGAAGGCGCCTTCTGCAGTGAAGGCGGCCTGTTTGAGCGCCCTGGTGACATCGCCCTTGACGACACGACCGCGGCACAACACGTTATCGGGCGCGAAATCGTGCAGCGCGTTTTTCTTGGCGGCAAGTGCCGCGACAGAGGTTTCCAGTGCGGTCTCAACCGTCCAGGTGATCGGCACGGCGCTCTCGGGAATGGCCCGAATCGCGTCCTCGCCACCCAGCAGGCCCAATACCGCTTCGCCGCGAAAACGCACATGGCCATCGGCCAGCACCGGCTGATCCTTCGGGGTGGGAAACACCGCGAAGGAATTCTCCGGCACGTCGCCCGCTGTGATGATGCCTTCGAGCTGCGGGTAGGCTGCACGGAACGCCTCGAGATCACCCAGCGTGAAAGTGGCGCGCGCATGCGGCGAGCGGATGATGCGCAGGCTCAACGCCTCTGCAGGAATGGTGTCGGCGCCAAATTTCTCGGCACCGGTCAGTTTGGCCGGGCCATCGAGGCGCGCGAGGCGGCTGCCGACAGCGGCGCCGACCGGCGCCTCGTCCAGCACCACGTCGTTGCTTGCCACCGCCAGCACCGCCTCGACGATCTTGCGATACCCGGTGCAGCGGCACAGCACGCCGCCGAGCGCATCGAGCACTTCGGCTTCGGTCGGCGTGGCGTTGCGCGACAGCAGATCAGTGGCCGCCATCAGCATGCCCGGGGTACAGATGCCGCACTGCGCCGCGCCATGCTTGAGGAAGGCCTGCTGCAAGGTGTTGAGCTTGCCGTCTTCGGCCAGGCCTTCGACCGTGGTGATGTTGCGCCCTTCGGCCTGCCCCGCTGGTGTGATGCATGCGCACACCTGCTTGCCGTCGAGCAGCACGGTGCAGGCGCCGCAATCGCCGGCGTCGCACCCGACCTTGGTGCCGGTGAGTCCCAGGTCTTCACGCAGGGCATAGACCAGGCGCTTCGACGGCGCGCAGTGCAGGATCTGCGGCGCACCATTGACCGACAGGGCCATGCCTGCAAGATCCGCTCCCACCAAGGATCTCAGGCCTGGATCCATGGGCAGGTTCATGGCGCCGCTCCTGCATCAACCGCTTGCGCAACGGCCTGCCTGACCAGCGTCAGGGCCGCGTCCATACGGTAGGCCGCGCTGCCACGCACATCGTCGATCGGACTCAGGCCTTTCAGGTCTTGCGCAGCCACGAGGCTCGCCGCCTCACGCGCAGGGCGCCCGATCAGGCGCGCTTCCAGCCCCGAGAGGCGCTGCGCCACGGCGGAACATGCCCCTACCGCAATGCCGCACAGGGCGACACGCCCGGCGTCGTCCAGCGCTGCCACCGCCGACACCATGGCAATCGAAATCACCAGATAGCGGCGATGGCCCAGTTTCAGGAACACACTGCGGGAGCCGGCGCGCCACTTGGGCACGAGCACGGCAGTCACGAGTTCGTCCGGCTGGCGCAGGGTCTTGCGGTTGCCCAGCACAAAATCGGCCAGTGCCACACTGCGGGTGCGCTTGCTGGACGCCAGCTCGACCCGCGCGCCGAGTGCAAGCAACGGCGGGATGCCATCGGCAGCCGGCGAGGCATTGCACAGGTTGCCGGCCACGGTGCCGGCGTTCTGGATCTGCAGGCCGCCGATGTCGCGCGCCGCGGCGCGCAGCCCGGCGAACTGGGCGTCGAACGGTGCTGCAACGGGGGCGGCAATCAGGTCGCTCCAGCTGGTGGCGGCGCCGATGCGGAACAGCCGGCCTTCATCGCGAATGCCGCGCAGGCTGGAGACGCGCGTGATGTCGAGGATGTCGACGTCAACCGGTTTGCCGACCCGCGCCGGATAAAAATCGGTGCCGCCGGCGAGCACTTCGAAACGCCGGTCGGCCAATACCAGCAGGGCTTCATCGAGCGAGGTCGGGCGCAGGTACTGGGTCTGGTGCATGGAGCGGCTAATCCTCGAAGGCGGTGGCCGGCTCGGCCGCCGCGAGCTCGGCATGGGCTTCGCCACCGGCGGAATAAAGCTCGTGCAGCAGGCGGCGCATCCACACCAGCCCCGGGTCGTGGTGGTAGCGCGCGTGCCAGTACTGGGTGATCGGGTAGGCCGGCAGTTCCAGCGGCGGCGCCAGCTCCTCCAGACCGAACAGGTTGGCGTAGATGCGCGCCACCCGGCTCGGCACCGTGACGATTACGTTCGAGGCACGAGCCACCAGGGGCGCCACGATGAAGTTCGACAAGGTGGCGACGATGTTTTCCGGCGGTACGATGGCGCGCAGGCGCCGCTCGATCTCGCCATGGAAATGGCCCGAGCTGCCGGTGGTGACGATCACATGCTGCGCCGCGCGGAACTCGTCGAGTGTCAGTTCGCGCTCGCCGCCGTCACGCGCCGGGTCGGCCAGCAGCACATAGGTTTCCTGGTACAGGCTCTGCTGGTAGAAGCCGGCCTGCAGCACCGGAAAATTACCGATCGCGAGGTCTATGTCGCCCGTCGCCATGTCGTCGGCCAGGGCGCGCCCGTCGGCATTGACGCTGGCAACGCGCACCTGCGGCGCGCGCGTGCGCACCGCCTCGATCAGGCCGGGCACCAGTGCGGCGGCGCCGAGGTCGGTGGTGGCGATCACGAACTCACGGGTGTTGACGGTCGGATCGAACGCGGGCTTCGCCACCAGTGATTCACGCGCCTCCTTGAGGATCACGCTGACCGAGGTGAACAGCTCCTTGGCGCGCGGTGTCGGCTCCATGCCGCCGACCATGCGCACAAACAGCGGGTCGCCGAAATGCGCGCGCAGCCGCGCCAGGCCCTGGCTCACCGCCGGCTGGCTCATGGCGAGCTTGACCGCAGCATTGGTCAGGCTTTTTTCGACATATACCGCTTCAAACACTTCAAGCAGCCGCAAATCGAGCGGAGGAGCGCGCATCAAACCCATTCCTGTTGAGTACCGGGCCATTGTGGGAGACGGCGAGGATTCGCGCAACCATTCCGGCCATAAGCGCGAATTATGCGCTGCCTAATCTGCACGCATGGGCGCCGGCAGCAGGCGTGCTGCGTGTACCATCCTCGCACAACGACATACACACCCCGGAGGAGACATGTGGGTCAGGAATTGCTGGTATGTGATCGCCTGGGAGCACGAGATTCCCGCAGACGGCTTTCTGGCGCGCACCGTATTGGGTGAACCTTTGCTGGCCTACCGCACCGGCAATGGGCAGTTGACCATCCTGGAGGATCGCTGCTGCCACCGCCAGGCCCCGCTCTCCAAGGGACGGCGCGAAGGCGACTGCATTCGCTGCGGTTACCACGGGCTCAAGTTCGACGCCCAGGGCAGCTGTGTCGAAGTGCCCGGGCTCGACAAGGCGCCCCCTGGTGCACGCGTCAAGACTTACCCGGTGGCGGAACACAACAAATGGGTGTTCGTATGGATGGGCGACACCGCGCGCGCCGACATCACCCTGCTGCCCGACAACTTCTCGAACGACGACCCGGCCTGGCACTACAAGCCCGGCTACATGCACTACGACACGCCCTACCTCTTGATCTGCGACAACCTGCTCGATTTTTCGCACCTCTCCTACGTGCACGAAAAAACGCTTGGTGGCTCACCGGCAATTGCGCAAGCGCGCCCGGTGATTGAGCGCGTTTCCGACAAGGGCCAGCGTGGCCTGCGCGTGACGCGCCACGTACCCAACGTGCCACCGCCGCCCTACTACAGCAAGATTCGTCCGCTGTCGGGCAATGTGGACCGCTGGTTCATCTATGACTTTCTCCTGCCCGGCACGCTGCTGATGAAGTCAGGCGGCCGGCCGGTGGCAGATGCGCCGGATGATCTGTCCAACGCCGTGCAGCTCCATAGCTGCCAGACGCTCACACCGGAAACCGAGACCTCCACGCACTATTTTTTCCAGCAGGCGCACCAGACCGGGCGTGGCGACGCCAGCGTCACCGAGGGCATTTTTCAGAGCCTGGTTGCGGCGTTCAATGAAGATAAGGACATGATCACGGCGCAACACCGCAACCTGAATGCCGATGCCGCCATGCAGCCCTTGTGGATGGATGCGGCACTTATCCAATGGCGCAAGCTTCTGGAGCAGGAAGTCGCCACCGAGCAAGCCAGGCACGCGGCGGCCTGAGCGGCACCTTCTAACGGGGATTCAGCGGTTCATCCACCAGCCAGAAAAAGCGCTCACGCGCCACGGCATTGGCTTTCACTTCAATTCGCTTGGTCTGCTTCACGCCCTTCCGATCGGCCTCGAATACATAGCTGCCCGGTTTGAGCTTGACCAGCATCAGCGGCCCATCGGTGCGAGTGCTTAGCACGACGTCCGCACCCGACTTGACGCTCAGGTTGACGTCGGCGGTCCACTGGCCGTGCGAGGTGCCGCGTTCCACCTCGGCAAATTCGAGCAGTACGCCGTAATCCTTTGCGGCACGGCGGATCTCGATTTCTTCGTCATCGCCAATGCCGCCCGAGACGTAACTCACTGCGCCCTGGGTTTTGACAGGGGGTAGCTGCCCGAAAGCGTTGGGGCACAAGGCGCCCAGGCCGATTAGGGCTGCGATCCAATATCCATGCGGGTTTGCGGGCATTGCCTTCTCCGGTTTCAACCGACCCTATGCAAACAGGCGCGCCAACTCTGTTCCCGGACTCGGTGCCTTCATGAATGCCTCACCCACCAAAAACGCATTGACGCCCTTGGCGCGCATGCGCTGCACGTCATCTTTTCCGAGAATGCCCGATTCGGTGACGACCAGTTTGTCTTGGGGAATGCGCGGCAACAATGAGAGTGTGGACTCCAGGCTGGTTTCGAACGTGCGCAGGTTGCGGTTGTTGATGCCGAGCAGGGGCGTCTTGAGTTGCAACGCAAGGTCCAGCTCTGCAGCATCATGCACTTCGACCAATACTGCCATGCCCAGTTCGTGCGCGAGCGACTCAAACGCCTTCATTTGACCCAGATCAAGCGCCGCGACGATCAGCAAAATGCAGTCTGCGCCCCAGGCGCGCGCTTCATACACCTGGTACTCGTCGACCATGAAGTCCTTGCGCAAGGCCGGCAGCTTGCAGGCCGCGCGCGCCGCCTTGAGATAGTCGGCATGCCCCTGGAAGAATTGCTCATCAGTCAGCACCGACAGGCAGGCCGCGCCGTGCGCGGCGTAATCCGCAGCGATCTCGGCGGGCTTGAAGTCGGCGCGGATCACGCCCTTCGAGGGGCTGGCCTTCTTGATCTCGGCAATCACCGCTGCGCGGCCCTCGGCCACCTTGCTGCGCAAGGCGGCTTCAAAACCGCGCGGCGGGGCAGCGGCGGCGGCGGCGCTGCGAATCCCGGCCAGGTCGATGCGCACCTTCGCGGCGGCGACTTCGGTCGCCTTGACCGCCAGGATCTTGTCGAGGATGTCGCTCATCGGCCGCCTATTTGAATTTCTGGGTCATCTTGATGAAATCGTCCAGCTTGGCACGCGCTGCCCCGCTCTTGATGATCTCGAAAGCCTTTGCGACGCCGTCTTCGAGCGTTGCCGCCTTGCCCGACACATAGATGCCCGCGCCGGCGTTGACCGCGACGATGTCGCGTGCCGCACCGGGTTTATTCTCGAGTGCCGACAACACCATCTCGCGCGATTCCTCCACCGTCGCCACGCGCAGGGTGCGCGAGTCGTGCACGCCGAGGCCGAAGCGCTCCGGATGGATTTCGTACTCTTCAACGCGACCGTCTTTCAACTCGCCGACAAAAGTGCGGCCGGAAATCGAGATTTCATCGAGGCCTTCGGCACCGTGCACCACCAGCGCGTGGCGATTGCCGAGCCGCTGCATCACGCGCGCCTGGATCCCGACCAGATCACCGTGGAACACGCCCATCATCACGTTCGGCGCGCCGGCCGGATTGGTCAGGGGCCCGAGGATGTTGAAAATGGTGCGCACGCCGAGCTCGCGCCGCACCGGCGCGGCATGCTTCATCGCCGCGTGGTGGTTCGGGGCGAACATGAAACCGATGCCGATTTCGTCGATGCACTGCCCGACCTGGGCCGGCTGCAGGTTGATGTTGACGCCGAAGGCTTCGAGCACGTCGGCGGCGCCCGATTTGGACGACACCGCGCGTGCGCCGTGCTTGGCGACGCGCGCGCCGGCGGCGGCGGCCACGAACATCGAGGCGGTGGAAATGTTGAAGGTGTGGGCGCCGTCGCCGCCGGTACCGACGATGTCGACCAGGTGGGTCTGGTCCTTGACATTGACCTTGGTGGCGAGCTCGCGCATCACCTGCGCCGCGGCGGTGACCTCGCCGATGGTTTCCTTCTTGACACGCAGGCCGATGATGATCGCCGAGATCAGCACCGGCGACATCTGGCCGCTCATGATCTGGCGCATGATTTCGAGCATCTCGTCGTGAAAGATTTCACGATGTTCGATGACGCGGGTCAGGGCTTCCTGGGGGGTAATCATCTGGCTTCTCCTTGTAGAAAATTCTTCAGCATCCGGTGACCATGTTCGGTCAATATCGATTCGGGGTGGAACTGCACGCCTTCGACGTCGAGTGTCTTGTGGCGCAGGCCCATGATTTCGCCATCAGCCGTCCAGGCGGTGACTTCGAGGCAATCGGGCAGGCTACTTCGCTCGACGGCGAGCGAGTGATAACGCGTGGCGGTAAAGGGGCTTGGCAAACCTGCAAACACGCCGACCCCGGTGTGCTCGACCGGCGAGGTCTTGCCATGCATCAAGGTTTGTGCGTGGACCACCTTGCCGCCGAAGGCCTGGCCGAGCGCCTGGTGACCGAGGCAGACACCGAGGATCGGCAGCTTGCCGGCAAACGCCTTGATGGTTTCGAGCGAGATACCGGCTTCATTGGGGGAACACGGCCCGGGGGAAATCACGATTTTCTCGGGCTTCATGGCAGCCACGTCACTGACGGAAACTTCATCGTTGAGCACGACCTTCATATCGGCACCTAGCTCACCGAAATACTGCACCAGGTTCCAGGTGAAGGAATCGTAGTTGTCGATCATCAGGATCATGATCTAGTTCTCCGCCTTGGTATCAAGCCCGGCAGTCGCCATCTCGGCCGCGCGCAACACGGCCTGTGCCTTGATGCGCGTCTCGTTCCATTCCGCTTCGGGCACCGAGTCGGCGACGATGCCGGCTGCCGCCTGCACATGCAACAGGCCGTCCTTGATGACGCCGGTGCGGATCGTGATGGCAAGGTCCATGTCGCCGTGGAAACCGAGGTAGCCCGCCGCCCCGCCGTAGATGCCGCGCTTGACCGGTTCGAGTTCTTCGATGATTTCCATGGCGCGCACCTTGGGTGCGCCGGTCAGGGTGCCGGCCGGAAACGAGGCCTTGAAGACGTCGATCGCATCCAGCCCCGGCTTCAGGCGCGCCTCGACGTTCGAGACGATGTGCATCACATGCGAATAACGCTCGATCACCATCGTGTCGGTGACCTTGACGGTACCGGTCGCGGCGATCCGGCCGACGTCGTTGCGGCCCAGGTCGATCAGCATCACGTGTTCGGCGCGCTCTTTGGGGTCGGCCAGCAGGTCTTCCGCCAGGGCCTTGTCTTCCTCGGGGGTGGCGCCACGCTTGCGCGTGCCGGCGATCGGCCGGATCGTGACGCGCTTGACCCCAAGGCTCGCGTCGCCGCTCGGGGGCGCCTGCGCGGTTTCGGGCTCGACGCGCACCAGGATCTCGGGCGAAGCCGCGACCACATGAAACTCGCGAAAGTTGAAATAGAACATGTAAGGCGACGGATTGAGGGTGCGCAGGGCCCGGTACAGCGCCAGCGGCTCGGCGTTGAATCGTCGCGTCAGGCGCTGGCCGATCTGCACCTGCATCACGTCGCCATCGAGGATGTACTGCTTGGCGACCGCGACAGCATCGAGGTAGGATGCCTCGCCGAAATTGGATTGCGCGACGTGCGCCACCGTGGGCCCGTGCTGCGGAATGCCGGCCGGCTCGCGCAATTGCGCCAATAGCTGCTTGAGCCGCTCCTGGCCGTATTCGTAGCTGCCCGGGTTGCGCGGGTCGGCGTACACCACCAGATAGAGCTTGCCCGCGAGGTTGTCGACGATCGCCACTTCCTCGCTTTGCAGCAACACAATGTCGGGAGCGCCGATCGGATCGGGCTTGGGCGGGCGGCTCCGGATGAAACGATCCAGACGCGGCTCGACATAGCGCACGCAGTCGTAGCCGAAGGTGCCCACCAGTCCGCCGGCAAACCGCGGCAAGCCCGGCAAGGGCGCCACCTTGAAACGCTGCAGGTAGGCGCGGATGAAATCGAGCGGATTCTGGCCTTGCACCGTTTCGGCAACGCTCTCACCGTGCATCACCTGCGTAACCGGGTTTTCGTCACCGCGCACCACGATGCGGGTCTGGCAGGGCAGGCCGATGAACGAGTAGCGGCCGAAGCGTTCGCCGCCCTGTACCGACTCGAGCAGGTAGGTATAAGGCTGGTTGGCAAGCTTGAGATAAATCGACAGCGGCGTGTCGAGATCGGCGAAGGTCTCGAGCACCAGCGGGATGCGGTTATAGCCGGCGCGGCTGAGCGCGTCGAATTCTTGCGGAGTCATGTGGAACACCTCGGTAACAACTGCTGCATGGGGCGCCGCATGCTGGGCAAACGGCAGGGACGGGCGCAACCACGGCAAGCCAGGGGTTGCGCGCAACACGCGTCAGGCGCGCGCGAGCTCCCAGCGTCGCCAGGGCCAGGCCCCTGGAGCAGCGCTCCACATCGAATGCAGGTCAAGAGTTGTCATCGGAATTTGCGGCTGTCTTGGTTGCGACCGTACTGCCCTTGCAAGCGTTCGGCCGCTTCCTTCAAGGTTGAAACTATACCATCGCAGTCCAGTCCCTGCACCGGTTCGCCCTCGTTGTAGCCATAGGGAACCACCCACACCGGGCAGCCGGCGGCGCGCGCCGCGGCCGTGTCGTTGCCCGAATCACCTATAAATAAAATCTCCGAAACCCTTGTGCCCCAAAGGTTTGCGGCATATTCGATCATGTCGGGATGGGGCTTTTTGCGCGCCGTGGTGTCGCCGCTCACCACCACGCTGAAGTAGCCGGTCATGTTGCAGCGTTCCAACAACGGCTCCGTGAACCGTGCCGATTTGTTGGTGCAGACCCCGAGCCTGAGCCCGGCAGCGCGCATCGCGTCGAGCCCGTCGAACACGCCCTCGTAGGCTACGGCATGGCGGCCGTTAAGGGCCTCGTAGTGGCGCATGAAGGCATCGCGCAGCTCCTCGAACACCGGCCCGGCATCCGGCTGCCCAAGATGGCGCAGGCAGCGCTGCACCAGCACGTCGATGCCCTTGCCGACGAACTGCTCCACCAGCACCGCGTCAATCGACGGCAAGCCGCGCTCCGCGAGCGCCGCATCGGCCGCAGCGGCGAGGTCGGGAGAGGTATGGAGCAAGGTGCCGTCGAGGTCAAACAGGACGGCGCGCACCGGCGCGGACAATGGTTTCATGGGAAGGGCCGGCGCACGCGCCGGCAACATCAGGTGCTGCGCGATTTGCGGATCAGGCCTTCAAGCGCGAGCACATAGCCGTCTACGCCGAAACCGACCACGATGCCGGCGGCCACCGGCGACAGGTACGAGTGGTGGCGAAACGCCTCGCGCGCGTGCACATTGGTGACATGCACCTCGATCACCGGCACGCCGGTGCCGCGGATCGCGTCGGCGATTGCCACGGAAGTATGCGTATAGGCGCCGGCATTGAAGACAATGCCGAGCAGTTCCCCCTTGCGATGCGCGGGAGCGGCCGCCTGGATCGCGTCGACCAGCACGCCTTCGTGGTTGCTCTGGAGAAACTCGGTATCAACGCCGTGCGCCTTGGCCGCGGCACGGCACAGCGCCTCGACATCGGCCAGCGTCACCACACCGTACACGGCCGGCTCGCGCGTACCGAGCAGGTTGAGGTTGGGTCCGTTGAGGACCAGAATTTTCTTCAAAGCCGTCTCCCTGAAATCTGCAGGCATCACCTGCTGCACAGGATGAAGTATGCCTCAAGCCGCCGCCAGCCTCACGTGGTGCAGGCAGAACCGAGGGGTCAGGCTTTCGGCAACGCTTCAGCAGTTGCCGCTGGCTTGTTGCGAAAATTGATGCGGTGCGTGTTGAACGCCACATACAGCACCGGCAGCACGATGAGAGTAAGCAGGGTTGCCGAGATCAATCCGCCGATCACCACCACTGCGAGCGGCTTCTGGGTCTCGGAACCGATGTCGGTCGACAGTGCCATCGGCAACAGCCCGAGCATCGCCAGGAGGCCCGTCATGAGCACCGTGCGCAACCGCTGCATCGAGCCTTCCAGCACCGCCACTTCGGGACTCGCACCGGCATTGCGCAACTGGTTGAACACCGTCACCATCACCACGCCATTGAGCACCGCCTGCCCGAACAGTGCAATAAAACCGATCGCCGCCGATACGCTGAGCGGGATGTCGGTAATCAGCAGGGCGAAAATGCCGCCGATCATGGCGAACGGCACATTGAGGATGATCAGCACCGCACTCTTGACCGAATTGAAGGCATTGAACAGCAGCACGAAAATGAGCAGGATCGAAATCGGCACCACCAGCGCGAGGCGCGCCATGGCGCGCTCCTGGTTTTCGAATTCACCCGACCAGCTGATCCGATAGCCTTCCGGCAGCTTGACCTTGGCATTGACGGCGGCCTGCATGTCGGCCACCACGCTGCCCATGTCGCGATCGCGGATGAAAATGCCGATCGCCATGACGCGGCCGCCGTTTTCGCGAGCAATGTTCATGCTGCCGCTGGCGGCCTGGAAGGTTGCCACCTCGGAAAGGGGAATGTAGGCGCCCCCGGTGGTTGCGAGCAACACACCCTTCATGCGTTCGAGGCCGCGCTCCTCCTCCTTCAACCGGACGGCGACGGCAAAGCGGCGCTCGCCCTCCCACAGGTAAGTGGCGGCCTTGCCGCCCAGCCCGGCTTCGATCACGTCCTGGATGTCAGCCACATTGAGGCCGTAGCGCGCGGCACGCGCACGGTCAATATTGACCAGATAGTTGGGTAATTCACCGACACGGTCGATCAGCGCGCGCGAGACGCCGCGCACATCGCCTACCTGCCCAAGAACTTCTTCGGCAATGCGCCGCAGGGTCGGAATGTCTTCCCCAAAGACCTTGATCACGATTTGGCCGTCGATCTGCGAGATGCTCTCGAGGATGTTGTCGCGGATCGGCTGCGAGAACGACGGTTTGATGGCCGGCAACGCCAGCAGGGCCTGCTCCATTTCGTCCATCACCTGGCGCTTGCTCAGGCCGCGTTTCCACTCTGATTCGGGTTTCAGGTCGACGAGAAACTCCGCCATGTTGATCAGCTTCGGATCGGTGCCGTCTTCCGGCCGCCCTGCCTTGGAGATGACCGAGTTGACCTCCGGTGTCTTCAACACGATGCGACGGATCTGGCCGTTCTGCACCTGCGCCTCGCTGACCGAGACCGATGACGGCAATTTGACGTTGAGCCACAGCGAGCCTTCATTGAGCTCCGGCAGGAATTCAGTGCCCAGCTTGGGTACCACCGCAAAGCTGGCGCCGAGCGCGACCAGGGCAATCCCGATCACCTTGTAGCGATGCCTGAGGCTCCACACCAGCACCGGTTCGTAGACCCGCTTGGAAAACACCACGATCGGACTGTCGTGGTGCGGCAAATTCTTGGCGAGCCATTTGTAGCAAAGCAGCGGCACCAGGGTCAGCGACAGGATCAGCGAACCGATCAGGGCGAACGTCACCGAATAGGCCATCGGCGCGAAGATGCGTCCCTCATGGCGCTGCAGGGTGAAGATCGGGATGTGCGCGGCGATGATGATGATCATCGAAAACAGCGTCGGGCGCCCGACCTCGACGGCCGCCTCGAGGATCGTGTGCAGGCGGTAGCGGTCTTCCTTGCGGTCCACCTTGTCGTCGTGGAACTGGTCGACCATCGACAATCGCCGGAACACGTTCTCGACCACGATCACCGCGCCGTCTACGATGATGCCGAAGTCCATGGCGCCGAGCGAGAGCAGGTTGGCAGGAATGCCGACGTAAGTAAGCCCGACAAAGGTCGACAGCAGGGACAGCGGGATCACCAGCGCGACGATCGCCGCAGCGCGAAAATTGGCAAGAAACAGGTACAGCACGATCGCCACCAGCCCGGCGCCCTCGAGCAGGTTCTTGAACACCGTGTTGAGGGTCTTGCCGATCAGCCAGGAACGGTCATAGAACGGCACGATCGTCACACCCTTGGGCAGGCCATTGCGGTTCAGTTCGTCCACCCGCGCCTTGACCTCCTTCAACACCTTGGAGGGGTTTTCGCCCTTGCGCATCAGCACCACGCCGGTGACCGCGTCATCGTCCTTGTCCTGCCCGACAATGCCCTGGCGCGGCACGTTGCCGACGTGCACGCGCGCAACGTCCTTGACCAGCACCGGCGTGCCGTTGCGCTCGGCCAGCACGATGTTGTCAATGTCGGCAGCATCCCGCAGCAGGCCGATGCCGCGAATCGTATATTGCTGGCCGCCCTGCTCCACATAGCCGCCGCCGGCATTGTTGTTGCCGCGCTCTAGCGCGGTCTGCAGCTGCTGCAAGGTCAACTTGTAGGCGCGCAGCTTCGCGAGGTCCGGCTGGACTTCATACTGCTTGATCAGGCCGCCCATCGGCACGATGTCGGCGACGCCGGGAATGCGCCGCAGGGCGCGTTCGATCACCCAGTCTTCGAGCGTACGCAGCTCCTTGGAATCGTGCGCATCCGACTTGACGCGATAGCGATAAATCTCGCCGATCGCGGTGGAGAGCGGCGCAATGTCGGGTTCGACACCGGTCGGCAGCACCACGGTGCGCAGGCGCTCGCCGACCTGCTGGCGCGCCCAGTTGACGTTGGCATCATCGTCGAAAGTCAAAATCAGGAACGAAAGCCCGAACTGTGTGTGCGAGAACATGCGCACCGCATTGGGCAGGCCCGACAGCGCAACTTCGAGCGGAATCGTGACCTGCTTTTCGACCTCTTCGGCGGCGCGGCCCGGATACAGCGTAATCACCGTGACCTGCGTGTCGGTCACATCCGGAAACGCCTCGACCGGCAGGTTCTTGAACGCGATCAGCCCGCCGCCGACAAACAGCAGCGTGGCGAACAGGATCACCAGCGGCTGATGCAGTGCGAACGAAACGATGCGCTTGATCATGCCTTTTAGTCTTCGTTCTTCGAAGACGAGGCGCGAAACACCTGCTGCAGCAACAGCACGCCCTCGGTGACAATGCGCTGTCCCGGCGCCAGCCCGTCAGTGACGGCAAGCGCGCCCTTGCGCTCCACGCCAGGCGTCACGGCGATGCGCTCAAATTTTCCCGCACCGCGCTCGAGATAGGCGTAGTGCTTGCCTTCGGTGAACACCACCGCGCGCGCCGGCACGATGACCGCCTTGACGCCGGCGGCCACAAACTCCGCCGTCACCAGCATTTCACCCTTGAGCTTGCGTGCGCCGTTGTCCAGCGAACCGCGCGCCTTGATGGTGCGTGTTTGCGGGTCAATGAAATCGGCCACGGCATCCAGGGTAGCCTCGAACTCTTCACCGGGCACGTGGTCGGATTTGACCTTGAACTTGCCGCCCTTGACCAGGGCGGGCAGATCCTCTTCACGCGCATCAATCTGCACCCAGAGCCGGCCGGGATCGGTCACCACAAACAGCGCCGGCGCCCCGCTTTGGTCGGTGCGCAGTTCCTGCCCGGGATTGATGTTGCGCTCGACCACGGTGCCGGCCAGCGCGCTCTTGAGAGCCAGGGATTGGTCGACGCTGGCGCTGCCGCCATACAGGCCGACACGGGCCCGTGCACGGCTCAGCTCGCTGCGCGCACGCTCATGGTCGGCCTCGGCCTGCGCCAAATCCTTGCGCGGCGCCACGCCGTTGTCGAACAACTCCTTGACCCGCGCCAGGCTCTTCTCGGCCAGTGCGAAGTCTGCCGCTGCCTTGCCGGTATCGGCCTGTGCCTGCCCGAAATCAGGTGAGGCGATGAACGCCAGGGCCTGACCGGCGGCGACCTTGTCACCCGGTTGGACGGCGATGCGCACCACGCGACCGTTGAAAGGCGGATAGACGCGCACCGTGCGGTTCTCGTCCCATGTAAGGCGTGCCGTCAAGGTGAGCAGCGTCTGCGACGCATCCTGCACCGGCGCCACCGTGAGCACCGCGAGTTGCGCGCTGCCAGCAGGAAAGGCGATCACATTGCCGCTGACCTGCGGCTTGGGAGCGGGTGGTGGTGCCGGCTTTTCACTGCAGCCGGACAACAATGCAAACACAGCGATGCCGCCAATCAGATGACGCAACAATGTCGGGACCAAGCGATTCCTCCGGAAAATTCTCATGGCATGCCCTGGCTTAACGCATACGCCGCCAGCGCCTTGGCGTGATCGGCCCGCGCATTCGCCGCATCAATCTGGATCGCCTTCAGGGTGCGCCGTGCATCAAGCAGATCCATCACGCCGATGGCGCCGTTCTTGAATGCGAACTCGGCAGCTGCGGCGGTGCGCTCGGCTTCCTTGACCAATTCCCCTTCGAAACGAGCGCGGCGCTCGCGTGCTGCGGCCAGGTCACCGGCTGCGCGCGCCGCCTCGCTGCGCGCTTGCCCCAGTGTCCGTTCGAGAACGTCGCGGGCGGCGTACCAGTCGGCCTGGGCACGCGCGACCTCGCCTTCGTTGTTGTGGCGCAGGAACAGCGGCACGGAGAAAGCGACGCCAAAGCTGTTGCCGGTACCCTGGTTGTTGGCATCTGCGCGATTCGGCCA
>CANJDH010000038.1 GCA_947473125.1 Burkholderiales bacterium | reverse complement strand
GGTTACGACCTCCGCTGCTCCGACGAATTCAAGATCTTCACCAACATCAACGCGACCATCGTCGACCCGAAGAACTTCGACGAAAAATCGTTCGTCGATTTCAAGGGCGAGGTGTGCATCATTCCACCCAATTCGTTTGCCCTGGCGCGCACCGTCGAGTATTTCCGGATTCCGCGCAGCGTGCTCACCGTGTGCCTGGGCAAGAGCACCTACGCACGCTGCGGCATCATCGTCAATGTGACGCCGTTCGAGCCGGAGTGGGAAGGCTTCGTCACGCTGGAGTTCTCCAATACGACTCCGCTTCCGGCCAAGATCTACGCGGGCGAAGGTTGCGCCCAGGTGCTGTTTTTCGAAGCCGACGAAATTTGCGAGACCTCCTACAAGGATCGCGGCGGCAAATACCAGGGCCAAAAGGGCGTGACCCTGCCGAAAATGTAACGCCATGCGCCTGTTCGAGTTTGTTCCCGGCACGATCCCGCTGTTGTGGAGCGCGCCGCACCCGGGTACCCACATTCCCCTGCAACTCGAAGCGCGCATGACACCGGCCGCACTGCAGCGCGCCGACACCGACTGGAACATGCCGCGCCTCTACGACTTCGTGCGCGATCTGGGGGCGCACGTGTTGCACGCGACGCATTCACGTTACGTCATCGACCTGAACCGCGACCCGTCCGGCGTGCCGCTGTATCCGGGCGCCGACAACACCGAACTGTGCCCGACCAGCACCGCGCAATGGGAGCCGCTGTACCGAGAAGGGCAGGCGCCCGGCCCCGACGAGATTGCCGAACGCACCGCGCGCTACTGGCAGCCCTATCATGACCAGCTCAGGCACACCCTGGACGCGATCCGTGCGCGGCACGGCTACGCCCTGCTGTTCGACGCGCATTCGATCCGGTCGGAACTGCCACGGTTCTTTGAAGGCCGCCTGCCGGACATCAACCTCGGCACTGCCGACCAGGCGAGTGCTGCACCCGCGATCGGGCCGCAGCTGCTCGAAGCGGCGCAACGCTTTCCGGATTACGCCAGCGTGCTCAACGGCCGCTTCAAGGGCGGTTACATCACCCGCGCGTACGGTCATCCGGCGCGCGGCATCCACGCGGTGCAGCTGGAGTTGACCTGGCGTTGCTACATGGACGAGGCCGGCAGCTTTGCCTTTGACGAAGCGCGCGCCGCACGCATCCGCCCGACCCTGCGTGCGCTGGTCGAACGGCTGATTCATGCCGGCACTGCCCTGGCCTAGGGGCGGTATCCATTACACTCGCGCTTTGAAGCGCTCAACTGACGAGGGGTCGGCATGAACAAACTGTTTGCAGGAGTGATGCTGGCAATCGGCGTCACTGCGGGACTGACGACTTCGGCGCAGGCGCAAAAGCTGCCCAAGGTGGGCATCGGCATGAGCGGCTGGACCGGCTTTGCACCGCTGACCCTGGCCGAGAAGGCGGGCATTTTCAAGAAGAACGGCGTGGATGTCGAGATCAAGTTCATCCCGCAGGGCGTACGCCACCTGGCGCTGGCGTCGAACGCGATCCAGTGCGCCGCCACCACCGTCGAGACCCATGTCACCTGGAATGCCAACGGCGTGCAGATCACGCAGATCCTGCTGCTCGACAAGTCCAACGGCGGCGACGGCATCGCCGTGCGCAAGGAGGTCAACAGCATCAAGGACCTCAGAGGCAAGAGCATCGGCGTCGACGCGCCCGGCACCTCGCCATTCTTCGTGCTCGCCTACATGCTCAAGAAAAACGGCATGACCATGAACGACATCAAACGCGTGTCGCTTTCGCCGCAGGCTGCCGCCAATGCCTTCATTGCCGGCCAGATCGACGCCGCCCAAACCTACGAGCCCTACATGTCGGCGATCGGCGACAAGCCCGAGTCGGGCAAGATCCTGCTGACGACCAAGGATTACCCGATCGTGGTCGATACCCTCGGTTGCCCGCGCAATTTCATCCGCCAGAATCCGAAAGTCACCCAGGCGCTGGTGAACAGCTGGTTCGAGGCGCTGGAAATGATCAAGAAGGACCCGGCCAAGTCGAACGAGATCATGGGCGCCGCGGTCAAGCAGTCGGGCGAACAGTTTGCCAAGTCGTCCACCTTCATCGCCTGGCAAGGGCGCGAGGCCAACCACAAGTTCTTTGGCAGCGAGATCGGCACATTCAGCAAGGAAGCGGCCGAGTTGCTGCTCGAGAACAACGTGATCCGCACGATCCCCGACATCGGCACACTGCACGAAACCTCGTTTCTGAAGTAGATGCCGGGCAGGGGAGCGCCGGCAGCGGCCGGCGCGCGGGGTTGAACAAGGGAGTGTTGTAGCGTGGGTGCGCATTTTCGCGGCTTGGCCTGGGCGGCGCTAGCGCTGTTGTCGGTGCATCTGGTCGGCATGGTCGGCTATAAGCTGATCGGCGGCGCCAACACCACCTGGCTCGACGGCTTCTACATGACCTTCATCACCGTGGCTACGATCGGTTACGGCGAGGTCGTCGATTTGACCCACAGTCCGGCAGGGCGCGTGTTTACCATCGTCATCGCCTTGTTCGGCATCGGCACCATGACCTACATGTTCTCGTCGGTCACCGCGCTGATCCTCGAATCCGACCTCAACAGTGCGCTCAGGAGAAAACGCATGCACAAGGAAATTGCGAAACTGGCCGATCACTACATTGTCTGCGGCGTCGGCCGCGTGGGCAGCAATGTGGCGAATGAATTGCGCAAGACCGGGCGCATGTTTGTCGTGATCGAGACGGATCGCCAGGCCCTCGACAACTATCTGGAAATCCACGACGAAGCGCTGTACCTGCACGGTGACGCAGCCGATGACGACTTGCTGCGCGTCGCGGGAGTTGAGCGCGCCGCCGGGGCATTTGCCGTTACCGGGGATGACAGCCACAACCTGGTGGTGTCGCTGTCGGTCAAACAACTGAATCCGAAAGCGAGAGTGGTGGCACGGGTGCACGACATTCGCAACGCCGACAAGACGCGCCGTGCTGGCGCAGACGAAATCGTCTCACCCGATTTCACCGGGGGCATGCGCATTGCCTCGGCAATGATTCGCCCCAACGTGGTCAATTTCATGGACCAGATGCTGCGCAGCGATGATGGGTTGCGCGTGGAAGAGGTGATCGTACCGGAGGGATTTCCGGCGCGCCGCCTCGGCGACCTGAAACTCAAGTCACGCGACTTCATCCTGGTGGCGACCCACGAAGGCGGCCGCTGGGTATTCAATCCGGATGACGACCATGTGATCCGCACCGGCTACGCCATGGTGGTGATGGCCAACCCGGGCGGGCGGGCGCAACTCGCCGACTTGTTGTCTGCCTGAGGGAGCAGCGGATTGCGCAAGGGGGTTTGCTAAACTTGTCCTTTGCTCGGTTTTTCCCACCCGGTAACGCTTCACAATGAAAATTCTGGTCAGCAACGACGACGGTTACTCGGCTCCTGGTCTTGCAGCGCTGGTTGAAGCCCTCAAGCCGCTCGGAAACCTGATGGTAATCGCCCCCGAGCAAAACCACAGCGGCGCCTCCAACTCGCTCACCCTCAACCGGCCGCTTTCGGTGCGCACCGCCGACAACGGATTTCTGTACGTGAACGGTACGCCGACCGACTGTGTGCACCTTGCCGTGACCGGCTTGCTCGATTTCAAGCCCGACATGGTGGTCGCCGGCATCAACAACGGCGCCAACATGGGCGATGACACGATTTATTCGGGTACCGTGGCCGCCGCCACCGAAGGCTACCTGCTCGGCATCCCGTCGATTGCGTTTTCACTGGTCGGCAGAAGTTGGGAACACCTGGCCACGGCGGCCGGCGTCGCCGCCGAGATCGTGGCGCGCTTTCAGCGCGACCCGACGGTCGAGCCGGTGCTGTACAACGTCAACATTCCGGGCATTGCGGCGTCCAGCCTCAAGGGCATCCAGGCGACGCGCCTCGGGCGGCGCCACAAGGCCGAGGCGGCAGTGCGCGCCGAAAACCCGCATGGCGAGCCGGTGTGGTGGGTCGGCGCCGCCGGCCCGGCTGCCGACGACGGCCCGGGCACCGATTTCCACGCGGTGGCGAGCGGCTACGCCTCGGTCACGCCGCTGCAGATCGACCTGACGCACTTTGAAAAAGTGACGCAGGTGCGCGACTGGCTAGGGCGTTGATTTGAGCGCGAATCCGGCCGCCAACACCAAGCCGCCGAAAAACCAGGTGCTCAACGAGGCCGACTGGTCGGCACCGACCGCGCCCAGAACGGCCCTGGTCAAGCGTTTGCGCGACAAGGGTATTCGCTCCGAAGCGGTGCTGAGCGCGATGCTGCGCGTGCCGCGCGAGCGCTTCATCGACGAAGCCTTGTGGAGCCGCGCGTATCAGGATGATGCCCTGCCGATCGGCCACGGCCAGACCATTTCACAACCGTTTGTGGTGGCGCGCATGATCGAGGCGATCCTGCCGTCCGGCTCCGCGAGCACGGGGCGCTTCGGCAAGATTCTCGAAGTCGGCACCGGCTGCGGCTACCAGGCGGCGGTGCTGGCGCAACTGGCCGACGAGGTCTATTCGATCGAACGCATCAAGGCGCTCTACGACAAGGCCCGTGCCAACCTGCGCCCGCTGCGCATCCCCAACGTGCGGCTCGCTTACGGCGACGGCTACCAGGGCCTGCCGGATGCCGCGCCCTTCGACGCCATCATCGTCGCTGCCGCGGCCCCCGACTTGCCCCAGGCGCTGGTGCAGCAGTTGAAGCGCGGTGGCAAAATGATCATTCCGGTGGGGCAAAGCGAAGCGGGGGCCGCGCAGCAGCTCAAGCTGATCGACAAGCGCGGCATGACAGTGATTGAAAAACAGCTCGACCTGGTGCGGTTTGTCCCGATGCTGGGCGGGTTGGTGAAATAGGGTATGACCATGAAATACACTTTTCGGCAGTTTGGAGGCTTGGTGGCACTCGCCGCGTTGCTGGCGGCCGGCTGTTCCACGCGGCAAAGCGCGCCGGTGATTGACCGATCCCCCGGCGCTGCGGCACCCGCGCCTGCGGCGAAGCCTGCCGCAGCGTTGGGTGCGGATTTCTACACCGTCAAGCGCGGCGACACGCTGTTCGGCATCGCGCTCGACCACGGCCACGATTACCGCGAAATGGCGGCCTGGAACAACATCACCAATCCGGGCGTGATCCAGGTTGGGCAGGTGCTGCGCGTGACGCCGCCGCCCGGTGCACCGGGCGCGGCCGAATCGGGCGTGGTGGTGCGGCCGATCACGCCATCGGGAGGCGCAGCGTCGCTGCCGCCCGGTACAGTCACCGAGCCGCGCGGCGACAAGCGCCCCTATTCCGATGAAGCCCTGGCGCAGGCGCAGGGCAAACCCTCCGCTGCCAAGCCGGCTGAAAAGCCTGCCGAGAAGCCGGCAGAAGCGAAACCTGCGGTGGTGTCCGACGACGTCGCCTGGGGCTGGCCGGCCGCCGGCAAGCTGATCGGGCAATTCAGCGAATCGGGTGCCAACAAGGGCATCGACATTGCCGCCAAGGTCGGCGACCCGGTGATTGCCGCCGGTCCCGGCAAGGTGGTGTACAGCGGGCAGGGCTTGCGCGGTTATGGCAGGCTGGTGATCATCAAGCACAACAACACCTACCTGTCGGCCTACGCGCACAACAGCACGCTGTTGGTGAAAGAAGGGCAGGCGGTAACCAAGGGACAGAAGATCGCCGAAGCCGGCAACACCGACAGCGAAGTGCCCAAACTGCATTTCGAGATCCGTCGCCAGGGCAAGCCGATTGACCCGATCAAAATGCTGCCGGAAAGGTGATCACGATGTCCGTCGATGCACAACTGATGGCGTGGTTCGAGCGGCTCGGACGCGAATTCGGGCCGATGCCCGATGCCTCGGCCGGCGCGCGTCGCCGGCGCTATGAAGAGATAACCGACCTGCTTGCCACGCTGCAGCCGCGCGCCCATGTCGGGATTCGCAATTTCCACCTGGCCTTGCCGGGGCGCAACCTCGACGCGCGTTTGTACCATCCCGGAGGCACGCCGGCGCTGATGGTGTTTTTTCACGGCGGCGGCTGGGTGGTCGGTTCGATCCATTCGCACGACCAGTTGTGCGCCCGCATCGCGGCGCGCAGCGGCGTGGCCGTGCTGTCGGTCGATTACCGGATGGCGCCGGAGCACCCGTTCCCGGCGCCGGTTGACGACGCCTACGAGAGCGTGCTCTGGGCCGCGGCCCATGGCGATGAACTGGCTTGCGATACCAGACGACTCGCGGTGGGGGGCGACAGTGCCGGGGCGCACCTGGCCGCGGTGGCGGCCATCACCGCGCGCGACCGCGCCGCGCCGCTGCTGCGTTACCAATGGCTGGTGTATCCGACCGTGGATCCGCTATCCACGCTGCCGTCACGCAGTCAATGTGCGGCCGGGCCGGGCCTGACGCTTGACGACATGCAGTGGTTCTGGAGCCAGCTCGGCGCCGATGCCGCTGCCAACGACTACCGCGTTGCGCCGTCGCGCGCGGCCTCGCTCGCCGGCCTGCCGGCCGCCTACGTGCTCACGGCCGAAGCCGACCTGCTGCGCGATGAAGGCGAGCAGTATGCAGCGCAGCTCAAGCAAGCGGGCGTCAGCGTGGCCGCCTGCCGCGGTGCCGGCATGACCCATGGGTTTGCGCGCCTGTTCCCGGTATGCAGCGCGGCCGATGTGCTCATGAATGAGGCGATGGCCGCCCTCAAGCAGGGGCTGGCGTGACGCCGACCCTGGTGTTCGACATCGAGACCATCCCCGACGTAGCGGGCTATCGGGCCCTGCACGGCTTGTCGGGCGATGTGTCGGACCACGATGTTGCAGAGATCGCCTTTCACGAGCGGCGTGCCAAGACCGGCAGCGATTTCATGCCGCTGCATTTGCAGAAGGTCGTGGCGATCTCCTGCGTGCTGCGTTCCGGCGACCACTGGAAAGTCTGGTCGATCGGCAAACCCGACGATCCGGAGGCCGAGCTGATCCAGCGCTTTTTCGACGGCATCGAAAAATTCACGCCGACGCTGGTCTCATGGAACGGCAGCGGCTTCGACCTGCCGGTGCTCAACTATCGCGGCCTGATGCACGGCGTCACCGCGGAGCGCTTCTGGGACCAGGGCGAAGACAACAAGGACTTCAAGTGGAACAACTACATCAGCCGCTACCACGCGCGCCACACCGACCTGATGGACCTGCTGGCGATGTACCAGCCGCGCGGCGCCGCGCCGCTTGATGCGCTGGCCAAGTTGTGCGGGTTTCCCGGCAAGCTCGGCATGGACGGCTCCGCCGTATGGGGCGCCTACGAAGCCGGCAACATCGTCGAAATCCGCAATTACTGCGAGACCGACGTGGTCAACACTTATCTGGTGTTCCTGCGCTTCCAGAAAATGCGCGGCGTACTGAACGAGGCGGCCCATGCGCGCGAGGTGGCGCTGGTGCGCGAGACACTGGCCGCCGCGCCCGACGCCCACTGGAAGGAATATCTGGCCGCGTGGCCGGTCTGAGACCATTGGTGGGTGCGGCTTCTGGCGGCATGCCTGCGAGAAGCCGCACCCACCAACGATTGCGGGCCGATGCCCCGTTTGAATATCACCTCCCATGTCCGGCTCCTACGAACTCCTGATCGAATCGGTTGACCACGAAGCGCGCGGTGTGGCGCACATCGACGGCAAGGTGATTTTTGTCGACGGTGCGCTGCCCGGCGAAACCGTCCTTGCCTCGCCGTACCGGAAGAAAGCGAAGTACGAGAACGCGCAGCTGATCGAAGTGTTGCAGCCGGGCGGCTCGC
The DNA here is from genome assembly GCA_947473125.1 of Burkholderiales bacterium. Taxonomy (GTDB): domain Bacteria; phylum Pseudomonadota; class Gammaproteobacteria; order Burkholderiales; family JAEUOS01; genus CANJDH01. The sequence goes on along the minus strand of CANJDH010000038.1, from coordinate 34,675 downwards.
GCATCGCGCCGCAGTGCCCGCATTACGGCATCTGCGGCGGCTGCTCGATGCAGCACGCCGACGTGCGCACCCAGGTGGCGATCAAGCAGCGCGTGCTCGAAGACAATCTGCGCTTCATCGGCCGGGTCGAACCCGAGACGCTGCTGCGCGCGATCCATGGTCCCAGCTGGGGTTATCGCTATCGTGCGCGCCTGTCGGTGCGCCATATCGCCAAGAAGGGCGGGGTGCTGGTCGGCTTCCACGAAAAGAAAAGCAGTTTCGTTGCCGACATGCGCCAATGCCATGTGCTGCCGCCGCGCATCTCGGCGCTGCTGCTGCCCTTGCGTGCGCTGGTGTCAGGGTTGTCGATCCGCGATCGCATGCCGCAGTTCGAACTAGCCATCGGCAGCCGCGTCGATGCGCTGGTGCTGCGCATTCTCGAAGCGCCGTCCCGGGAAGACGAAGACCAGCTCAAGCGCTTCGCAGAACTGCACAAGGTGCAGTTCTGGCTGCAATCCAAGGGGCCCGAGACGGCAGTGCCGTTCTGGCCGCTGGATGGCGCGCCGCTCAGCTATGAATTGCCCGAATTCAACGTAACGATGCCGTTCAAGCCGACCGACTTTACCCAGGTGAACCACCAGATCAATGAAGTCCTGGTGAGCCGCGCGCTGCGCCTGCTCGATGCGCAGCCGCAGGAGCGCGTCGGCGATTTTTTCTGCGGCCTGGGCAACTTCACCCTGCCGCTGGCGCGCCAGGCGCGTGAAGTGGTCGGGGTCGAAGGCAGCGTGCCGCTGGTGAACCGCGCGCGCGACAACGCCGCGCTCAATGGGCTGGCCGGCAAAGCCGTGTTCCAGGCGGCCAACCTGTTCGAGGCGACGCCGGAGACACTCGTGAAACTCGGGCGCTTCGAGCGCATCCTGATCGACCCGCCGCGCGAAGGCGCGCTCGAACTGATCAAGGCGATCGGCATACTTGGGCAGGGTGACGCCACCTGGAAACCGCGGCGCATCGTCTACGTATCATGCAATCCGGCCTCGCTGGCGCGCGATGCCGGCGTGTTGCACCACGAATTCGGTTATGCCCTCAAGAGTGCCGGCGTGGTCAACATGTTCCCGCACACCTCGCACGTCGAGTCGATGGCGGTGTTTGAGCCCGGCTGAGCTGCCAACAGGAGACCACCATGCCGATCGGCGCAACCCTGCATCACCTGCATTTGTCGTCACCGCAACCCGCCCAGCTGGCGCAGTTTTACGCCAGGGCATTCGGCTTTGAAGCGCAGCTGCATGGCGCCGAGTGGGTGTGCCGCACGGCTGGTCGGCGCATTGTGTTCTCGCCCGGGCCGGCGCACCAGATCCGGCACATCGCGTTTGCCTTCCCGAATGCGGCCGCGCTGGCCGCCTATGCGGCGCGCGTCGGTTCGGGTGAAGCCGCGCCGGCCTCGGCGCTGATCGGTGCGGCGGCGATGTCGTTCGTCGATCCGGACGGCAACCGCGTTGTTTTCATTGCAGCCGATTCTGATACCGGTGCCACTGCCGCGCATCCGGCCCTGCCGCAGGCGGTATCGCAACACCTGGCCTTGCGCACGACGCAGCCCGACGCGTTGTTCGCCTTCTACCAGGACAAGCTCGCCTTTGCGCTGTCGGATCGGGTATTGGATGACCAGGACACATTGCGCGCCTGCTTTTTGCGCACCGATGAGATGCACCACGCGCTCGCGCTGTTTCGCTCGCCCGAAACGCGTTTCGACCACCAATCCTTCGAGACCACCGGCTGGCAGGCGATGCGCGACTGGGCCGACCACATGGGTCGCGAATACGTACCGATCGTCTGGGGCATCGGCCGCCATGGCCCGGGCAACGACACGTTTTTCATGGTGCAGGACCCGGACGGCAACCTCGGTGAAATTTCCTGCGACCTGGAAGTCTGCGCGGCGGGGCGTGTCGCAGGCGTGTGGCCGCACGCGCAGCATACGCTCAACCTGTGGGGCAATGCGATCATGCGCAGCTGAGCGCGACGCCGGGGAATGGGGAGGGCTACACGATGAAACTGGATCCGCGCTCCTGGTTCGGGCGCAACACGGCCGCTGCTGCGCCCGTCGACAGGTCGGCAGCGCCTGCGAACGACATTGCCGACCTGCTGCAAGTGAAGCGGCAGCAGTTGATCGACAACACCCACCCGGACCCGTTGTCGCGTGCGCCGCGAAACCTGGTGACCCTGGAGGGGTTCACGCGGTTCGACGTGGTCAAGCTGCTCAACGGAAGCCGGAACGTCGGGATCGAACTCGGCGTTGCCCAGGGCGTGTATTCCAAAAAAATGGTGGAGTCGGGGCGGTTCCGGGCGTTTTACGGGGTCGACATGTATGCCGACCACCATTCGGTTGCGGAATACGTAGACACCGTCAAATCCATCGGCATCGACTCGCCCTACAAGCTTTTCAGGATGACCTTTGATGAAGCGCTCGATTTGTTCGACGACGAGTACTTTGATTTCATCTATGTCGACGGTTACGCCCACACCGGCGAGAACGGCGGCGCCACCATCCACGACTGGTACGACAAGCTCAAGGTCGGCGGGCTGATCGCCGGCGACGACTACGACGTACAGTGGCCGCTGGTGATGGAGCAAGTGCACCAGTTTGTCAACCTCAATCACCTCGAATTGATGGTGACGGAGCGGGTCGAGCCGGACAGCGTGTGGAGCCAATACCGCACCTGGGCAGCACTCAAGAAAGCCTGAGACCGGCCCCGCCGCCCGATGCGATTCAGTCCTGCAAGGGGCGCGGCGTACCGTCCTTGTAGGGCTTGAGGGCCAGGTAGGCCATTTCATGCACGGGAGTCGGCACGCCCAGTTCGCGGCCCTTTCTGACGATGTAGCCCGACAGGCTGTCCAGTTCCATCGGCTTGCCTTTGGCGACATCGTGATACATCGACGCGTACATGGTCTTGGGGAACGACTGGTGCAGCGCCAGTGCGCGCGCGGCGACGTCGTCGGGCAAGGCAATGCCGAGCGCGTGCGCCACTGCGGCGACCTCCTCGAATCCGCGCCGCGCCAACGGAATGATCTCGGGGTCGTGATAGATGTAGCCAGCCGGCAGGCGCAACAGGCTGGTGAGCGCGGCGTTGGTGGCGAGGCCGACAAACTTGGCCCACTGCGCCGCGCGAATGTCGGCTACCACCTCGGCGTTGAAACCCGCGGCGCTGCAGGCATCGCGAAATGCCGCGGCGCGCGCACTGGTGCTGCCGTCGGCCTCGCCAAAGCGCAGGCTCGACATCGGCGAGGTGTAGCGGATCACGCCCGGGGCGGTGATCACGCCCGACACCAGGGCGAGCCCGCCGAGTATGCGGTCGGCGCCCAGCAACGCGCCGATGCGGTCCTGGTGGTCAACACCGTTGAGCACCGAAACGATGGTGGCGCCCGCGTCGACCAGGGGTTTGAGCGGTGCTGCAGCGGCCTCGATGTCATAGGCCTTGACCGCGAACAGGACCATGTCACAGGGGCCGACCTCGGCAGGCTCGGCGACAAAGCGCGCCTTGGTGACGCGCAGGCTGCCTTTGGGCGTTTCAAGCGTGAGGCCGTTTTTTTGCATGGCGCGCAGATGTTCGCCACGCGCGATAAACGTGACGTCATTCCCGGCCAGTGCCAGCAGCCCGCCGAAATAGCCTCCGACTGCGCCGGCGCCCATGATGGCAATGTTCATTGCATGTCCTTGATGTGGTGTACGGTGTGGCAGGCGTGGCCGTGTCGACTGCTAACGCAGCAATTGCGGCAGCAGCGTGCCGATGGGTTCGCGAAACACGCTGTCGGCGAGATGATCGAACGGCGTGGCTTCGGCATTGAGAATCACCAGGCGCGCGCCGGCCCGCCTGGCGATGTCGACCGCCTCGGCGATCGGATACACCTGCAGGCTGGTGCCGATGGAAAAAAACAGGTCGGCCTCCGCCGCGCAGCGCAATGCCCGGTCGATGACGTCGGGCACCAGGTTCTGGCCGAACGAGACCGTGGCGCTTTTCAGGATACCGCTGCATGCGCGACAGTGCGGGTCGGCCTCGCCGGCACGCACCCGATCGAGCGCGACCGACATCGGCGCCGTCATGCCGCAGTCCATGCATACCACCTTGCGCACCGTGCCGTGCACCTCGATGACCTTGTCTGCAGAGTTGCCGGCGATCTGGTGCAGCTCGTCGATGTTCTGGGTGATCAGCGCATGCAGTTTGCCGCGCGCCTCGAGAGCCGCCAGGGCGGCGTGGCCGGCGTTGGGCTGGGCGGTCCAGGCCGGGTGTGTCAGGCGCGATTGCCAGGCGGCCTTGCGGATGGCTGGGTCGCCCATGTAGTAGTGGATGTTGGAGAGTTTCTCGGCCTGCGGATCCTTGGTCCACACGCCTTGCGGCCCGCGAAAGTCCGGGATGCCCGATTCGGTCGAAATGCCGGCGCCGGTTAGCACCACGACGCGCGCGGCGGCATCGACCCAGCCGCGCACCGCGTCGATGCGCGCCTCATGCGTGCTCATGGAAGCAATTCCGTGACGGAGCGGAACGGCCCCGCGCCTCAGGCGCGCGGCGGCTGGATTTCTTCGAGCCGATCAGTGGCCGGCGGCGGCGTGCGCGACAGGGCGGCAATTTCCGCGCGCAAGGCGGGCGGCATGTCGATATGCACCGATGCCAGCGAATCACGCAACTGCTCCAGATTGCGGGCGCCGATGATCGGTGCGGTCACGGCCGGATGGGCGCCGACCCAGGCGACGGCGGTGGCGACCGGGTTGAGGCCCTTGCCTTTGCAGAAGGCGACAAATTTTTCGGCGACCTCGAACACCCATTCCTCGCCGTAACGCGCTTCGTACATCTTGTTGCTTTTGAGGCGGCCGCTGGCGCCGCCCGCATACTTGCCGGACAGCAAGCCCGCCGCGCCCGGGCTGTAAGGGATCACGCCGATGCCGTTGGCTTCGGCCATCGGCAACAGTTCCACTTCGGCCTGGCGTTTCACCAGGTTGTACATCGGCTGAATCAACTGCAGGCGCGCCCAGTTGTTGTGTTCCTGGATGCCGACGGCGCGCTGCACCTGCCAGGCTGCGTAGTTGCTCACCGCCGGGTACAACACCTTGCCCGAGCGCACCAGGTCTTCCAGGGCGCGCATCGACTCGTCGATCGGCGTGCGCTTGTCAAACTGGTGCAGGAACAGCACCTCGACGCGATCGGTCTTGAGGCGTCTCAGGCTCGATTCAACGGCGCGCACCACATGGCGCCGTGACGTACCGCGGGCGTTGACGTCGTCACTGACGGGGTTGTAGCATTTGGTGGTGATGATCAGGTCGTCGCGGTGTCCCTGCATCAGGCCGCCGAGGATCTCCTCTGAGCGGCCCTTGTTGTACTGGTCGGCGCAATCGAAGAAATTGATGCCGGCCTCGCGACAGGCCGCGTACATCACCGCAGAGGCGGCTTCATCGGCGTCGCCGCCGAAAGACATCGTGCCGAAGCACAGTTCGGAGACTTGGACGCCGGATCGGCCGAGAGGTTTGAATTTCATGGGTTCGATGTAGTCAGTTTTTACTTGTGTGGAATCAAGGGTTGCGGCAAGCGCCGGCTCAGCCCGCGCAAATGCGCGCCTTGGCCTCGGCGTATTCGCGTTTGAAGCGCGCCACCAGTTCGGCCGCCGGTACCACTTCGCGGATCGCGCCGATGCCCTGGCCGCAGCCCCAGATGTCTTTCCAGGCCTTGGCGGCATTGGCGCCTTCGCCGGTGGAAAAGTTCATTTTGCTCGGGTCGCTTTGCGGCAGGTTGTCGGGGTCCATGCCGGCGTTCTTGATGCTGCCCTTCAGGTAATTGCCATGGATGCCGGTGTAGAAATTGCTGTAGACGATGTCGTCCGAATTCGATTGGGTGATCATCTGCTTGTAGCCTTCTGCCGCCCGCGCTTCATCGGTGGCGATGAAGGCCGATCCGATGTAGGCAAAATCGGCCCCCATCGCTTGCGCCGCCAGGATCGCACCGCCCGATGAAATCGCGCCTGACAAGGCGATCGGGCCGCCAAACCATTCGCGAATTTCGGCCACCATGGCAAACGGGCTCTTGACGCTGGCGTGGCCACCGGCACCGGCAGCGACCGGAATGAGGCCGTCGGCGCCTTTTTCGATCGCCTTGTGGGCAAACAGGTTGTTGATGACGTCGTGCAACACCACGCCGCCCCAACTGTGTACGCCCTGGTTCACGTCTTCGCGCGCACCCAGGCTGGTGATGATGATCGGCACCTTGTATTTGGCGCACACCATCATGTCCTGCTCGAGGCGGTCATTGCTGCGATGGACGATCTGGTTGATCGCGAACGGGGCGGCGGGCGATTCCGGGTGGGCCTTGTCATGCGCGGCCAGGGCCTCGGTGATTTCGGCGAGCCATTCGTCCAGCTGCGCCGCCGGCCGGGCGTTGAGCGCGGGCATCGCGCCCACCACACCGGCCTTGCATTGCGCGATGACCAGCTTCGGGTTGCTGATGATGAACAGCGGCGAGCCGATCACGGGGAATTGGATCTTTTTCAGAACGGGCGGAAGGCTGCGGGCAGGAGCGGTCATGAGGGGTAATTTGAAAGGGTGGGCGGGTGAGGTGAGGGCCGCAGCATTGCGGAGCATGGATTATCAGGGAATGTGGGGGAACGCGGGGTCCAGGCGTCCCGGGCAGGCAAGCGCCACGAACCGGCGCGGCGTTCGGTCCGCATCAGGGCAGGTCCTCGGATTCGATCACATGCCGCCCCGGCACTGCCGCAAGCGCGCTGGCCAGCATGCTGCGCGCGACCGCATCGGTAGTCACCGCACGGTAGCGGCGCGGCACCAGGCGTCCGGCAGCCTTGACCAGCAACAGGCTCAATGTCTCGGCAGGGCGTGCATCGGGGCGCGGCCCGCCGTCGAGCAAGGACGGGCGCACCAGCGTCAATGACTCAAAACCGATGGCGGCGAGATCGTCTTCTGTCCGGCCTTTGACCTGCAGGTAGAAGTTGCCCGCGCTGGCGCTGGCGCCCAATGACGAATTGAGCACAAAGGCGAGCGTGCCGGCAGCGCGCGCCAGGCGTGCCGCCGCCAGCACGTGATCGTGATCCACCTCAAAGAAGGCTGGTTTTGACCCGGCTTGGCGCAGCGTGGTGCCCAAAGCGCACAGGCAGGCATCGGCGTGCCACCATGGCGCCGGGGATAAAGCCTTGTAATCGACAATCGGGTTCAGCAGCTTGGTGTTGTGCGGGAGAGCGCGCCGGCTTGGTGCAACCACCCGGCCCACCTGCGGATGCGCCAATGCCTGCGCGAGCACCTGCCGGCCCACCTGGCCGGTGGCGCCCAGGATCAGCAGGGTTTTCACGGCCGGGCTCTCATACAAGAGAGGTGGAAAAGTCTTGTGTACTTACTCGATCTTGATGCCGGCGCGTTTGATCGTTTCGGTAAATCGGGCTTTCTGGTCCCTCAGGTCGCGCGCAAACTCCTCTGCGCCGGCGTAATCGACGTCAAGGCCCACGCTGTTGAGGCGCTCGCGCACGTCGGCTGACTGCATCACGGTTTGCATGGCGGCAGAAAGACGGTCGATCACCGGCTTGGGCGTGCCCGCAGCCACCATCACGCCAATCCAGGCGCTGAGGTTGTAGCCGGGTATGTTGGCCGCTTCGGCGAGAGGCTCGACGCCCGGCGCCAGCGGGGTGGCGGTACCGGTGCTCAGGCCGTAGGCACGCAGGCGGCCGGCACGCACCAGCGGCATCGCTGCGGCCACGGTCTCGAGCGCGTAATGGACTTGACCGCCGGCGACGTCTGTGAGGGCCGGCACGCTGCCCTTGTAGGGCACGTGCGTCACTGTCAAGCCGGCTCCTGCATTGAAGGCTTCGGCCAGGATATGTGCGGTGGCCCCGGTTCCCGATGATGCAAAGCTGTACTTGCCGGGGTTGGCCTTGACCAGCGCGACAAATTCACGCGCATTGGCGGCTGGAAAGGACGGCGCTGTCACCAGCATGAAAGGCGCCCGTGCGGACTTGGCTACCGGCACCAGGTCGCGATCAACATCGAATGGCGTTTTCTGCAGCAGCGGATTGATGCTGATCGGCCCGCTGGAGCCCATCAGGAGGGTGTAGCCGTCAGGGAGCGCTTTGGCAGCGAAGTCGGTGCCGGTCATGCCACCGGCGCCGGGCCGGTTCTCAGGCACGACCGGTTGCCCCAACACCTCGGAGAGCTTTTGCGCAACCACGCGTGCCACCAGATCCGTAGCTTGCCCCGGTGGCCATGGAATGACCATGCGCAGTTGCCGGTTCGGGTAGGGTTGCTGGGCCAGGGCCGCAGCGCATAGCATCAGGGTGCTGATGAAAAGGACGATTTGTCGCATGTTTTGTCTGCTCCGTGGATGGTGGTCTGCATTATGCAAGTGCCGCAGCTTTTGCATAGTGCACCAAAAACGCCACTGCATGGCGCGACGGCATGCGCCCAGGAGCCGCACGCACCAAGGAATTCGAGCGGCCATCTCGTGAAAGCCGCTCCCACCAAGGATTTGAGGCGATGGTCGCGGAAGTCCGGACAAATGTGAGCCATGCTCGATGGAACGGTTCTCACGTATAGTCGGCGAGAACCACAAACTGCGCGGGAGACAGAATGGGCAAGGGCGTGACGGGCGAACATGGTCGGGACATCAAGGCCGCGGTTGCCGCTTTCTGCACCCAATGCCGCTCGCGCTGCGGCTGCATCGCCGTCGTCGAGAGCGGCAAGCTGATATCGGTCGAGCCCGATCCCACCCATCCTACCGGCGCCAAGCTCTGCCCCAAGGGCCGTGCGGCGCCGGAACTGGTGTATCACCCCGATCGCTTGACCACGCCGCTCCGGCGTACGGCGCCCAAAGATGCGCCTGATCCGGGCTGGAGGCCCATTTCGTGGGACGAAGCGCTGGCGGAGATCGCCGCGCGCATGACAACGATTCGCCGCGAGCACGGCGCCGAGCAGGTGGCGTTTTCGGTGACCACGCCGTCGGGCTCGCACCTGCAGGATTCGATCTCGTGGATCGAGCGCCTGATTCGCGCCTATGGCAGCCCGAACACGATCTACGCCACCGAAATCTGCAACTGGCACAAGGACCACGCTACGCGCTTCACCTTCGGCCATGACATTGGCACGCCGGATTTTGCTAACACCGATTGTGTGCTGTTGTGGGGCAACAATCCGGCGGTGACATGGCTGGCGCGCGTGGCCGAGATTCAGGGGGCGTTGAGGCGCGGCGCACGCATGGTAGTGGTGGACCCGCGTCCGGCGGCCTTCGCCAGGCAGGCGACGCAATGGCTGCAGGTGCTGCCAGGAACCGACCAGGCGCTGGCACTGGGGCTGGCGCGTTTGTTGATCGAGGCCGGCACCTTCGATCACGCCTTCATGCGCGAGTGGACCAATGCGCCGTTGCTGGTGCGCACGGACACCGGGCGGCTGTTGCGCGAGAGTGATCTGGAGGAGGACGGCAGCGAATCTGTGTTTTATGGTCTGGGCGAAGGTGAAACGCTGCTGCCTTACGATGCCGCACACGTGCTCTGGCCGCAAGGCGCTGCGGGCGTCGCCTTGTCGGGCACCATCCACGTAGAAACGCGGTCAGGCCGCGTGGCGTGCCGCACCGCCTTCGAACTCTACGCCGCTGCGGCCGCGGAGTGGCCGCCAGTGCGGGTCGCGCAGGTCACGGGGGTACCCGAAGCAGACCTGCGCCATGCGGCCCAGATCATCGGCTCGGCGAAATCGGTGGCGTATTACGCCTGGAATGGCATTGGCCAAAGCGCCACGGCGACGCAGACCGACCGCGCCCTGACCCTGCTCTATGCACTCACCGGCAGCGTCGGCGCGCGCGGCGGCAATGTACCCGGCGGTGTGGCGCCGTTCGTTGACATCTCCGGGGGCGATCTGCTGCCACCGGCGCAGCGCGACAAGGCGTTGGGTCTGGCGGAGCGGCCGCTCGGCCCCGGGCGCCTCGGCTTTGTGACCGCGCGCGACGTGTATCGCGCCGTGCTTGAGGCCATGCCCTACCCGGTGCGTATGCTGTTGTCGTTTGGCACCAACCTGCTCGCATCCCAGCCCGACACCGCCCTGGCGCGCGCCGCGCTCGAGAAGCTGGAGTTCCATGTGCATGCGGACTTTTTTCTCAACCCGACCGCGCAGTACGCCGACATCGTGCTGCCCGCTGCCACCTCATGGGAGCGCGAAGGCTTGCGTGCCGGCTTCGACACGAGTCTGGCATCGTTGAAGCGCGTGCAGTTGCGCCCGGCGGTGATTGCGCCGATTGGCGAAGCGCGCAGCGATACCGACATCGTGCTGGGCCTGGCCGAACGCCTTGGCATGGGCGACCAATTCTTCGACCTCTCCGCCGATGCGGGGCACGACGCGCTGCTGGCGCCGGCCGGGCTTACGGTGGCGCAATTGCGCGCCGCGCCTGGCGGCGTGGAGCTGGCGAGCGAAGTGCCGCTCATGGCGTATGCGCGGGAGGTCGATGGCATTCACGGCAAACGTACTGCGGGCTTCGCCACCCCCAGCCGCCGCGTGGAAATCTATTCCGAGACGCTGCTCGACCACGGCATCGCGCCACTTCCCACGCTCGAAGAAGCCGATCTGCCGCAAGCCCCCCCGGGGTATCCGCTGCGCCTGGGAGCAGCAAAGATCGTTGCCTATTGCCACAGCCAGCACCGGAACCTCGACTCGCTGCGGCGCCTGATGCCGGACCCGCTGGTGGAAGTGGCGCATGAGACGGCCGCCGCGCGCGGCATTGCCGATGGCGAGTGGGTCAGGATTCGCACCACGGTCGGCAGCGTCGTGGCGCGCGCCAAATTTTCGCGTGACTTGGCGCCCGGCACTGTGTGCGCCCAGCACGGCTGGTGGGTCGAAGGGCCAACGGGCAGCCCCTACGGACGAAATGCGGGACGAAATGCGGGACGAACTGCGGGAGCCACTGATCTGCTGGCCGCCAACCTCAACCAGGCGATCGATACCTCACGTGCCGACCCGGTCTCAGGTTCGATTCCGCTACGTGCCTCCTGGTGCGAGCTGGAACGGCTCACCACATGAATGTCTGGCGAAGATGAAACCCGCAAAATCCATTCAGGTCGAACCCCTCGACGAACAAGAATTTGCCCCCTTCGGGCAGATGCTCGGCTCGCCGTTTCCGCCCGACCCCAGCGCTATTGCGTATGGCCATCCGGGCAGTGATTTTTGGCATGTGCACGACTTCAACCCCGGTGCCGGCGGCAACACCGAAGTGCTCTGGGTGAATTACCGAAATGCCAGCTTACGGGTTACCCGGCTTGAAGTGCATTGGCTGACAGAGCAGGCAATAGTGCCGCTGGGCGATGGCCTGGTGCATGTGGTGTGCCCGGGGCGGGAAGATAGCAGCCGCTTGCCTGACCTCACCCGTTTGCGCGCCTTCAGGATCGAATTGGGGCAGGGTGTATGCATGCGCGCCGGCTGCTGGCACGCCAGTTTTGTATTGGGAGGGCAAGTGACCTGCATGATGCTGACACGGCATTCCACTACGCAGGAGCTGGTGGCGCATCTGGCGCGTGGATCAGCTGCAGCGGAAACCAGCATGGTTGAACTGGCAAGCCTTGACGCAGCGGAGTGGCGGCTGGTGGTTTAACCGGGATTTCCTGCGCCACGCTTGCAGCGCTCGCCCGGCAAGCAGTTGCGTCAGGCAGTCAGGAACGCCGACGTATGCGTTTCCTTAACGGTGCCCAGATGATGCAGGTTCAATTCGTCGTTACATGTGGCCAGCGAGTCGCCATCGTTGGCAGTTGGCGAACTGGAATTCCGCGAGTCATGATGCTTCTGTGACCCGCCTGCACCAACGGGTTTCATGAAAAAAATGGCCAAGACCCGCTTCCACCAAAGGGCTCAGGCCGTGTCGCTATGAAGATCCAGACTCCATTCGTCGACGTTGACCGGTTGGTGTATCGTGCACCGCAGACTGGCCGATGCTCGCTTGCCTGGCCAGCAAAAACAAAGAACGAGGCGTATCCGCCACAACGGAGAGAGTAAATATGAATGAACACCGCCGACTGATCGTGTCATTCCTGGGGGTCGGGCTCTGGAACCATGGCGCGTCCCATGCGCAAACGTCATCGGGTCCCCCGTTAAGTTTCCTCGTACCGCAGCCCGCCGGCAATCCCACGGACACATTGGCGCGGCGCTTGCTGACTGCCCTACAACGTGAGTTGGGCCAACCGCTGGTGGTGGAAAACATTCCTGGCGCCGGCGGATCTCTGGGCGTCAACAAGATGTTGGCGGCGCCTGCTGGCGCTCCGGTGCTGATGATCGCCTCACAGACAGAATCGATTCTCACGCCCCTGTCGGTGCGCTCTGCACGCTACACCAGCGACAGCCTGCGACCGGTCTTGCTGATCACCCGGGGGCCGTATGTACTGGTGGGGCGTCCCGATTTGCCAGCCAACACCTTCGGCGAATTGATGACGCTAGCCCGCAGTCGCTCGGCAAAACCCTTGAGTTTCGGCCACATCGGCAATGGCTCCATGATCCATTTGCTGGGTGAGCGCTTGGCGCGCAAGGCGGACATTTCCCTCATCCAGGTGCCTTACAAGGGGGTGCCGCCTGTCATGCAGGACATCATTGGCGGGCAAATCGATCTTGCCTTCGTACCCCAAAGCTCGGTACGCGATCTGGCTGCAACTGGAAAGCTGAAAGCACTTGGAACCACCGGTGCTACAGCCTCCGACAAGTTCCCGACGGTGCAGCCGATTTCAAAGTTCAATGCACCCCTGGCCGATTTTGTGCATGGCACATGGGGCGCTGTGTTTGTTTCACGCTCCCTGCGCAAAGACGAAGTGGTGCGTCTGCACAAGGCACTGACCGTGGCATGCCACGAACCGCAATTTCAGGCGCAGACCCTGTCAAGCGGAAGCGACCCGGCACCGCCGATGACGCTTGCGGAACTTGCGCGATTTTTCGATTCCGAGGTCAAGCTCTATCAAACCATGGCACGTGAAATCGGTATTCAGCCGGAGTGAGAATCGGGAGATGGTCGTCATCTTCAGACATAAGCTGATAGCTGTAAAAAAATATAGTTATACTGTGCGACCGTTCTTCCCGAAGAGCTGCACACATCGTGTCTACCCTGCAGGAACTGTTTCAGCGCTCCGCCGTCTGGCGCATTGGTGATCGCCCGCCACCGCGCACGGATGGCCTGGCCACCGGCTTTACCTCCCTTGACCGCGAGCTGCCCGATGGCGGCTGGCCGCGCGGGGCGTTGACCGAGTTGTTGTGCGACCACACCGGCATTGGTGAACTGGCGCTGATGCTGCCCGCACTGGCCCGGCTGACGGGTGAGGGCGAGACGGTTGCCTGGGTGGCGCCGCCGCACATGCCGTATGCACCGCGCCTGACCGCCGATGGCGTCGAGCCGCAGCGTCTGTTGCTGGTGCAGCCCGAGAAACCCGCCGTGGCCTTGTGGGCGGCCGAGCGCATCTTGCGCGATGGTGCCTGTGCCATGGCAGTGCTGTGGCTGGGCGCCCAGGTCGATTACGCGGCGTTGCGGCGCCTGCAACTGGCCGCGGCCCATGGCAATTGCGCCGGGTTTGTGTATCGCCCGCGTGCGGCTGCGCGGACGGCATCGCCGGCGGCGCTGCGGCTGGAGTTGAACCCGGTGCAGGGGCGGCTGGCGGTCAATCTGTTGAAACGGCGCGGCTTTGCCACCTCGCGCATGTTGTGTCTGGAAACGGCGTCGAACCGTTGGGCGGATTTGTTGACGCAGCCGCAGGTGGGGATGCCGGAAAAGGTGCCGCAGGATGCGTCACAAAAGGGGGCGTGGGTGCCGCGCGCGGAGTCAGCCGGGCTGGAGAAGCCGGCGCTGGGGCCGGTACGGCCACCAGTAACTGTGCCTTCGTCGATCAAGGTGCCACTGGTCGAGCGGCGTTATCCCTTGCCCGAGCGGTGATATCAATCGAGAGTCTGCTTCAAGTTCGACGGTGGCGAAGCCGCCAACGTCGCGATTGTCGATTACCGCTGAAAGGAACTTGATATGGCTATCGTCAATGGCATGCCTGCGGGCAAGACGATTGAACGTGAGATTGAGCCTTGTGCGGTGATGGCGTAGCTTGCAACTTGTTCCGAGGGCGAGATAGTTCCGTCATCTCTATCTATGCCTACCCTCTAACTGTAGCAAGCTTGGTGGTCGCAGATCGATCTCCATGCACTCCCGGTGCCCCATCCTTCTATCCTTGTTTGAACTCTTTTACGCCGGCCCCTGTCATATTCCAACAACTTGTCCGGATGACCCATGAAAGCAAAATTTGCCATTGCCCTGTCGGCCACAGTGTTTTTGTCCGGCTGCGCCACCATCGACGCGATCGCCAACATCGAAGAGCCCGCGTACACCGTTATCAAGCAGGAAGGTGATTTCGAGATTCGCTTGTACCGGTCGATGATCGTCGCCGAAACGACCGTTTCGGGTTCGCTCGATCGCGCCGGGGGTGATGGCTTTCGTGCCATTGCCGGTTATATTTTTGGTGCCAATACGAGCAAGGGCGCATCATCGAGTGAAAAAATTGCCATGACCGCACCCGTCACCATGGCACCCGAAACCGCTGCGGGGAATCCGCGTGACGGTGAAAAGATCGCGATGACCGCCCCGGTCACGATGGAACCGGGCTCCACGCCGGATCGCTGGCGCATGCATTTTGTGATGCCGGGAAAATATACCCTTGAGTCCCTGCCGACACCCAAAAATCCCGCCGTCACGCTGCGCCAGATTGCGCCGCAACGTGTGGCCGTTCATCGCTTTTCCGGATTCTCGGGCGAAACCAAGGTCGCAGAAAAAACTGCAGAGCTCAATCTGTGGGTAGCGAAAAATACCCTGAAGCCAATTGGCACCGCACAACTGGCGCGCTACAACCCGCCGCTCACGCCGCCGCCGTTTCGGCGCAACGAGATTTTGCTTACTGTTGAGTAGAGATAGAGCGTAGGGGGAGTAGGGGCTGCGCACGAATTTTGAGAAGATTTCTCCACACCCGATCAACTGATTTCAACGCCGATATTGCGAGGTGGAACCGTGAAAACCGTCGTCGTTGATGTGCGCTCCCGATCCGATACCCGCCCGGTATCAACGGTTTCCATCAATAGTGCTCTGAGACCCGCTCCCACCAAGGCTTTCAGGCCATACGCAAATCAGGGAAACCCCATTTGGACCGTCATGGCCGGTGACGGTGATGGCCGTTCAGAGCAGCATCAAGGCCGCGCCATCGGGCAGCCTGTAGCGCGCAAAGTCCTTCACATCAATGGTCATGATTTCGCGCAAGCCAGTCTCAGACGCAAGCCAAAGCAGCGAGGCATCCGCGAGGTCCATGTCGCGCTTGGTTTTTTCGGTGTAGCGGCGCATCCACGGCAGCATCACCGCGAGATGCGACGGGTCAAACGGGAACACCTGCACGCCGCCTTGTTCGATCCAGTGCAGCAATTCAAACCGCCAGGGTGCGTCGAGGATGTAGGAGGCCTCGACGATGCACGGCCACGTGGTGACGAGTCTCAAGCCCTCTGCAGAGGCATCGCTGACGAGCCGGTCGTAACGGACATGGTGGGCATCGTCGGTAGCAAACAGCGCAACCAGCGGGCCGGCGTCAATCAGGACGTTTCGCACGCAACCGGGCCTTCATCGTTGCGGAGACATTGGCCGAAGCGTGCGGCCGACCCATCTTGCCATTGCTACGTACCTGCTTGAGCAGGGTGGCGGGATTTTTTATTCCCAGCACACGTTCGATGGCGTCTTTGATGAAATCGGATTTGGTGATGCCCAGCAACGTGGCCTGCTGGGTGAGTTTGGCTTCGATTACGGGATCGAGACGAACGGAAACTGCCATGACGATTCCTTGTGTATTGCTGTAATACAAGGATACCATTGGCAGCGGCTTTTTGCAATCTGCGCCGTGTCTTGCAAACAAGACGCGGGAGGACTTGATGGAAGGCCGGCAAGCCGATAAGCTGGCTGGATGTGACCTGCCCCCTATAGGCCGTACGCCTTCCTTCTCCCGATTCGAAAGGGATTCAATGTCAAAGGAAGGCCTCCTTCAGAAGTAAGAGTAGACTCAAGCGAGCCCATCTCTTGCAACAACTACTCCGCCTCAATTGCGGGTCTCAAATCGGCCATTTTGGACACGAGGGCGGTGCTTAAAGCACTGGAAGGACGGACAGACCTTGACTTAATGAATATCACCCTTATGGGGCAGTCACGAGGAGGCTTCTTGTCTCTAGCGCTGGCTGCAGAAGGCCTTCCCGGTATAACTGAAGTAATCAACTTCTCCGGCGGGTGGTATCCAGAGCGCTGTTACGCCGATTTCAACAGAACCTTGTTCGAAGAGTTTGGTAAAAAAATAAAAGTTCCGATAATTTCTTTCTACGGAACCGCGGACAGCTACTACAGCGTTTACCACATTGAAGGCAATCTGCGCGCACTTGAAAGGAGCGGACTGGCCACCAGCCACATATTCCCTGGGGCGCCGCATTCGTTCTATCGAAAGGTTAGCCTCTGGCAGGAGTTTGTATTTGGTACAAAGCGAGCACTTCAGAAAGTCTCTGTAACCCGCACGCACCAAAGGTTTTCATCACTAATCCTTTGAGACCTGCTCCCACCAAAGCTTTCAGGCCATGCCTGTGATAGAAATTGAGGCTTTGTTCATTGCCAATTAATAACTGTACAAAATTACAGTTATACTGTGCAGCCCTTCCCCCGAAGAGCCGAACACGCCGTGTCACCCTTGCAAGAATTGTTTCAGCGCTCCGCCGCCTGGCGCACTGGTGATCCATCACCACTGTCTGCGTCATTACCCTCGCTGTTGCTGATCATGGTGCCGCTGGCCGGGCGGCGTTACCCCTTGCCGGAGCGGTGACGTGCCAGGTGGCATGGACGTGGCCAAGCCTCTCTGGATTGCGCTGTTTTTGCCGGAACTGCCCTTGCAGGCGGCCGGGCGCGGCTTGCTGGTCGATGTGCCGTTTGCGGTGATCGATGGGCCTGACGAGCGGCCATTGATTCTGGCAGCCAATGAGGCGGCGCGCGATTGCGGCATTTGTACCGGCATGGCGCTGGGTGCGGCGCGGGCGCTGGTGGCTGATCTTGTGGTGTGGCGGCGTGAGCTTGCGCGCGAGGCGGCGCTGCAGCAGCGCGTGGGGTTGGTGGCGCTCAATTTTTCGCCGATGGTGGCGCTGGCGCCCGATGCGGTGCTGCTTGAAGTGGCGCCGAGCCTGATGCTGTTTCGCGGCCTCAAGGCTTTGGCCAATCGCATCAAGCGCGAGGTGCGGCGTGCCGAGGTGCGTGCCGTGGCGGCTTGTGCGCCGACGCCGCGTGCGGCTTGGCTGCTGGCGCATGCGCGCGCTTGCGGGGTTGAGGTGCAGCATGTGCGGCGGCTTGAGGCTTTGCCGGAGACGCTGGCGAAGGTGCCGCTGGCGCTCACTGGCTGGCCGCAGAAGGTGACCGATGCGCTGGCGGCGCTGGGCATTGCGCGTTTCGGTGATCTGGCGCGCCTGCCGCGTGATGGCATTGCGCGCCGCTTTGGTGTGGAGGTTGTGCGTGATATTGAAGCGATTCTCGGCGAACGCGCCGATCCGCGCACGCCGCTGGCCTTGCCCGAGGGTTTCACCACCCGGCTTGAGCTGGTGTGCGAAACCACCGACAGTGCCCAGGTGCTGCATGCGGCTGAACTATTGTTTGCCGAGGCCGATGATTTCTTGCGCGCGCGCGGGCAGGCCACGACGCGCATGGAGTTGAATCTGGAGCATGGCCGGCACCGCGCCACGCCGCTGATGGTCGGCACGCGCGAGCCGGCGCGTGATGTGCGGCGCTGGAGCCGGCTGCTGCGCGAGCAACTGGCGCGCCAGCCGCTTGAAGACACGGTGTGCGCGGTAGGCCTGACATTGACTGACATGCAGGTGTACCAGCCACCCAGTGGCGGGTTTTTCCCGGATGCAGGTTCACGCGCGAGCAATATCGATTTGCTGGCCGAGCAATTGCTGGCGCGCATGGGGGCTGGGTCGATATTGATGGTGGAGGAGGGCAGCGATCATCGGCCTGAAAGGGCGTCGCACGAGGTAGTGCACGGTGTGAAGGAGGAGCGCAAAGCGTATCGGCCGCATCGTGTGGTGGGGCGTAAGGCGGAAGGTGAGGGGAAGGCGCTGTCGCGGTTGCCCTTGTCGGTAAACAGTGCACCGCTACGGCAGCTCTTGCCGGCGAGCGTAGCGCCGCCGCGGCCGATCTGGCTGCTGCGCCAGCCGCGCTCGTTGATCCTGCTGCAGGGCGAGCCGGTGCATCGCGGTGCCTTGCGCCACCTGGCCGGGCCGGAGCGCATCGAAACCGGCTGGTGGGATGGCGCGCCCGCACGGCGCGATTACTACGTGATGGCCAATCGCGAGGGCGAAACCTTGTGGGTGTTTCACGACCTGGCGCGCGGTGGCTGGTATCTGCACGGCTTTTTTGCCTGATCTTTCCTCCGAGCATGTTGCCGACGCATGAAACCTGACTATGCCGAGCTCCACGCGCTGAGCAACTTCAGCTTTCTGCGCGGTGCCTCACACCCCGAAGAGCTGGTGGCGCGCGCCAGTCTGCTCGGTTACACGGCGCTGGCGATCACCGATGAATGCACGGTCTCGGGGGTGGTGCGCGCCCACGTGGCAGCCAAGAGCACCAAGCTCAAGCTGATCATCGGTAGCGAGTTCACGCTCGAAGATGGCGGCAAGCTGGTGCTGCTCGCCGCCTCGCGGCGCGGCTATGCCCGGCTGTGCGCCCTGATCACGCAGGCGCGGCGGCGTGCGGTCAAGGGACGTTATTGCCTGCGCATGGTTGACCTTGCTGCGCAGCCGATGACCGATTGCTTGTGCGTCATGCTGTCCCAGATGGCTTGGCCGGATGACGCGCTACGCGTGCTTAAGGCGTGTTTTCCGGTAGCGCTCTGGATTGCCGTCGAGCAACTCAAGGGGGCCGATGACATGCGTGCATTTGCACAGGCGATGGCGCTGGCAACGACGGCAGGTCTGCCGGCAGTCGCCACCGGCCATGTGCTGATGCACGAGAAGCGCCGCAAACCTTTGCAAGATGTCTTGACGGCAATTCGCCTGCGCAAGCCGCTTGCCGAACTGGGGCTGGACGCGCAACCCAATGCCGAGCAGGCGCTGCGGCCGATCAATGCGATCGCTGATTTGTATCCGCCCGAGCTGATGGCCGAGACCTTGGTCATTGCCGACCGCTGCCGCTTCAGTCTCGATGAATTGCGCTATGAATACCCACAGGAAATCGTGCCGCCCGGTGAAACCCCGGCCAGCCATCTGCGCCGTCTTACCTTTGATGGCCTGGTGGGGCGCTATGCCCGTCCGTCGATCTCGGCGCGCATGCAGGGCGGCAAGAAGCTCGAAGGCGTGGCGCACACCGCCGTGGTGGGCAGTGATGGCAGCACCGCGCAC
This sequence comes from Burkholderiales bacterium, assembly GCA_947473125.1. Lineage (GTDB taxonomy): Bacteria > Pseudomonadota > Gammaproteobacteria > Burkholderiales > JAEUOS01 > CANJDH01. The sequence continues at coordinate 15,279 of CANJDH010000038.1, read as the reverse complement.
GTACCGGTGAGCGTGGTGGCGCTGATCGAGCGTGAACTGCTGCTGATTCGCGATCTGGCGTATGAGCCGTTCTTCCTGACGGTGCATGACATCGTGGGTTTTGCGCGCGGGCAGGGCATTTTGTGTCAGGGGCGGGGGTCGGCGGCCAATTCGGCAGTGTGCTATTGCCTGGGCATCACCGAGATCGACCCCGGGCGCATCCAGGTGCTGTTCGAGCGCTTTATCTCCAAGGAGCGCAACGAGCCGCCCGACATTGACGTCGATTTCGAACACGAGCGGCGTGAAGAGGTGATTCAGTATCTCTACCGTAAATACGGGCGCGAGCGCACCGCGCTGGCTGCCTCACTCACCACTTACCGGCCGCGCTCGGCCTTGAAGGATGTCGGCAAGGCGCTGGGGCTCTCGATCGAGCAGGCCGAACAACTGGCCAAGACAGTGCAATGGTGGGATGACATTAGTTCGGTCGAGGCGCGTCTTGCCGAAGTCGGGCTCGATGCGCACAGCCCGGCGATTCGCCAGACCCTGCAGCTGACGCGCGAGTTGATCGGCTTTCCGCGCCATCTCTCGCAGCATGTGGGCGGATTCGTGATCGCCGCCGGCCCACTCTCGGAACTGGTGCCGATCGAAAACGCCGCCATGCCGGAACGCACGGTGATCCAGTGGGACAAGGACGACCTTGACACTCTCGGTCTGCTGAAAGTCGATGTGCTGGCGCTGGGCATGCTCACGGCGATTCGGCGCACGCTCGACGTGCTCAATGTGTTTCAGGGCCGTGATGCGGAACAGGCGATGCGCGTCGAGGACATTCCCGCTGAAGACCCGGTGGTGTACGACATGGTCTGCAAGGCTGACACGGTAGGGGTGTTCCAGATTGAATCGCGCGCCCAGATGAGTATGTTGCCGCGCTTGCTGCCGCGCTGCTTTTACGATCTGGTGATTGAAGTGGCGATTGTGCGGCCCGGGCCGATCCAGGGCGGCATGGTGCATCCGTATCTGCGCCGGCGCCAGGGTCTGGAGCCGGTGAGTTACCCGAGCGAAACGGTGCGCGGGGTGCTCGAGCGCACTCTCGGTGTATCGATTTTTCAGGAACAGGCGATGCAACTGGTGGTGGCCGCGGCCAACTTCACGCCGGGCGAGTCGGACCAGTTGCGCCGCGCCATGGCCGCCTGGAAGCGCAAGGGGGGGCTGGCGCCATTTCGCGACAAGATGCTCGCCGGCATGGCGCAGAACGGCTATACGCCGGAGTTTGCCGAGAGTTTGTACAAGCAGATCCAGGGTTTTGGGGAGTATGGTTTTCCGGAATCACACGCAGCCAGCTTTGCGCTGCTGGTGTATGTATCGTGCTGGCTCAAGTGCCACCACCCGGCGGCGTTTGCCTGTGGCCTGCTCAACTCCCAGCCGATGGGGTTTTATGCGCCGTCACAGTTGGTGCAGGATGCGCAACGCCATGGCGTCACCGTGCGTGCCGTCGATGTGACGGCGAGTGATTGGGATTGCGCGCTCGAAGTGGCAGATGCCATGACGAATGCGATGTTCAATGTCCTAACTAATGAGACAGGTAATGCGCCAAGACCCGCTCTGAGACTGGGTTTTCGGCTGGTTGATGGATTGGCACGCGAAGCGGGCTTGGCCATCGTAGCAGCGCGAGCCAGTGCACCATTCCAGGATATTGCCGACCTGAAACAGCGCGTCGGCCTGCAGCGGTGCGACATGGATGCCCTGGCGCGCGCCGATGCCTTTCTCACTCTGGCCGGGCATCGGCGTGAGGCGTATTGGCAGGCGCTGGGGTTGGAGACAGCGCTGGCCCTGGAGGGTCATGTCGATGGCACGATCGATGACCGCGGGATCACACGCACGATCAACCGCACCATCACCATCCGCCCCGACAGCAGCGCAGCCGATCTGGTGGCAGCCGCCGAGGGGCACGAGATCGTGATGGACTATGCCGCCACCGGGCTCACGCTGCGGCGCCACCCGCTCGCGCTACTACGTCCGCGGCTTGCGAAGCATCTCACCGCCGAACGCATCGGGCAATTGCCGGACCGGGCCTGGGTGCGCGTCAGCGGCATCGTCACCTGCCGCCAGCGCCCCGGCACCGCCAAAGGTACGGTGTTCGTCACCCTGGAAGACGAAACCGGCTCGATCAACGTGATTGTGTGGCGCGATCTGGTGGAACTGCAGCGGCGCGAGCTGCTGTCTGCACGGCTGTTAGGCGTGTATGGCCAGTTGCAGCGGCAGGGGATTGTGCTCAACCTGGTGGCACGGCGCCTGTTTGACCATACGGCATTGCTTGGGCGGCTGGGTACGACGGCGCGCAACTTTCACTAGATGGCGTATTGCCGCTAGCGCGGCGCCTTGAAATCCTTCTCGACCCAGGAGGTGGCGCTGGCGCGTGTGAGCTTGAATGCAGGCGCCACCACCACGCTCGCGAGCTGGTCGCCACCCTCGTCAAGGGCTGTCAGGCGTGCGGACGGGTTGTCTTCGTCCGGCTCGATGTCCAGGTTGACGGTGATGCGCTTCGTGCCAACAGTAACGTCAATCGACTTGTGCAGCATCGCATGCGTATGCTGCTCGTGGCGCGCCAGCACTTCGGAGGCGGTCTTGACCAAGGTGCTGAAGGCAAACGCGTCGAGCGGTTTGGGGTTTTTCTTGTCGCGCCCCATGGTCCAGGGGCCAGTGAGAGCAGGTTCGGCTTCGCCGTCCTTGACCATTTCCACAGCCCAGCCCTCGTCGTCGATGTTCTTGATGACGCGCGCGGTCCAGCCGTCGTCGCGCCACAGACGCGGATCCTGGGTGCGTGGGTCGCGGCCCGGTTCGGGAGTATCCTGAGCTGTGCCTGCCTGGTCAGTCATGCCATGCCTTTCGCAGAAAAACAAAAACCGCCCGAAGGCGGTTTCTGGTTGAAACGGTGTTGATGGTCAGTCGCGGCTGCCGCCGATGCCGGCGAAGGCGAGCAAAACCTGGAACACGTTGTAGATGCTCATGTAGAGGCCCAGGGTCGCCGAGATGTAGTTAGTCTCGCCGCCCTTGACGATACGGTTCACGTCGTACAGGATGAACAGCGAGAAAATGATCAGCACCATCACGAGCAGTGCCATCATCATGGCCGGCATCGGGAAGATGAACATGATCAGGCTCGCAGCGAAGGTGATCATCGCACCGATGGCCAGAAACTTGCCCATGCCCGACAGATCACGCTTGATCACCGTGCCGAGCGCCGCCATGCCGAGGAAAATCAGCGACGTGCCGCCAAAGGCCATGCCCACCAGCGCAGCGCCGCCCTTGAGGCCGAGAACCATGCCGACCATGCGCGACAGCATGATGCCCATGAAGAACGTGAAGGCCAGCAGGAATACGACACCCAAGCCGCTTTCCTTGTTTTTCTCGATGGCATACATGAAGCCGAAAGCACCGCCGAGAAACACGACGAGGCTGATGCCGGGGCTGGCTAGCATGGTCTGGTTGATGCCGCTGGCGATGCCGAACCATGCGCCGATAACCGTCGGAATCATCGACAGCGCAAGCAGCATGTAGGTCTGGCGCATTACCTTGTTGGTGCGCGCGACAGCCGCTACCGGGGACATCTCGATCGGTGCAACGTTTTGTTCAAAAGCCATTTGTTGGTCTCCTTACGGGGATCAGGGTTATTGAGTCTGTAACATACATAAGATTAGCATGCGCGCGAAAAGTTTCAAGAGCCACGAAGATACATATTTCAAGGTCTGATCAAGCCCTGATCGCCCTGGAAGTTGTCCGGGCGGCTGCGTGTAAAATCCCTCATGCAGTCTGCGCCGCGTGGTAGTCAAGACCGGCCATTCCAACAAAGACTTCAAGAGACGAAAAATGTTCAAGAATTTGGCACATGTGACAGCACTTTTCCTCTGTGCGCTGTTGTTGGCCCCGACCCAGGCACAAACCGCCTATCCGACCAAATCGGTTCGCATCATCGTCCCGTTTGCGGCGGGGGGCACCTCCGACATCCTTGCACGTGCAATCGGCGCAAAGCTCACCGAGGTCTGGGGTCAGCCGGTGGTGATCGAAAACCGGGTCGGCGCCAACGGCAACGTCGGTGCCGACTTCGTCGCCAAGTCGCCGCCGGACGGGTACACCATGCTGCTCTCGGACGTGGGCGCGCTGTCGATCAACCCGAGCGTCTACGCCAATATGCCGTACGACCCGGTCAAGGATTTTGCGCCGGTACTCATGGTGTCATACTCGCCCCACGTCCTCGGCGTACACCCCTCGATACCGGTAAACAGTGTCAAGGAGCTGATCGACTACGCCAAGGCCAATCCGGGCAAGATGAATTTTGCCAATTCCGGCAACGGCGGCGCGCCGCACCTGGCGGGTATCGCTTTTGCCCAGCGCACCGGCATTTCCTGGACCTACATTCCGTACAAGGGCGGGTCGCAGGCGGTGGCCGACGTGGCCGGCGGGCAGGCCAACGTGATCATGAACGGCATGCTTGCCACCTACCCGACGGTTAAATCGGGCCGTATCAAGGGGCTGGCGGTATCGAGCGCAAAGCGCGTGGCATCGGCACCGGAACTCCCGGTGATTGCCGAAACGCTGCCGGGGTTCGAGACCGGCTCCTACCAGGGCATCCTGGCTCCGGCCGGTACGCCACGCGATGTTGTCGCAAAGATCAACGCCGAGATCACCCGGATCCTCGCGACCCAGGAACTGCGCGATAAGCTTGCGTCGCAGGGTACCGAAGTGCGCAGCGGCACACCGGAAGCCCTTGGCGCATTCATCGCCGGCGAGAAGACGCGCTGGGCGCAGGTGATCAAGGAGTCCGGCATCAAATTTGATTGATGCAGGCAACTGAGGGCTGAATCGAGGCCAATTCCCCCTACGAAGGCAGCGCTCCATGCGGCACACTGTGCCGGTTTCCATGTGGTTCGATGCGCAAAAGGGGATACGCATGCTGTACCAATTCAGCCGTCAAGGCCTGGTTCGTCAATTCGTACAGGTTACCGCCCTCCTGGTGCTTCTGGTGGTGGGCGCCTTGGGTGTGTTTTCGGCACGTTTCAGCGCCGCGTCGCTTGAAACCCAGGCCGAGGTGAACCTGAAGCAGCAAGTCGACAGCGCACGACGCCTGATCGATACCGCCTACTCGATTTCAGTCGACTCGACCGACCGCCTCGCCACATTCTTTGTCGGCATGTTTCCCGATGGGCTTGCCGTCAATGAGTCCGCGAGCATCAAGGTGGGCGCGATTGATGCGCCGACGTTGAAGTCGGGCGAGATGGGCGTCAATCTCAATTTCAAGGATGTGGATGCCTTTTCCAAAAGTACCGGAGGCGTGGCCACGGTGTTTGCGCGTCAGGGCGACGACTTTGTGCGCGTTACCACTTCGCTGAAAAAAGAAAACGGCGAGCGCGCCATCGGCACTTTTCTCGGCAAGGCGCATCCGGCCCATGCGAGCATGTTGGCCGGGAAGGAATATCTGGGCAAGGCCAGGCTGTTCGGCAAGGATTACATGACCAAATATGTGCCCGTCAAGGACACTTCGGGCAAAGTCGTGGCGATCCTGTTCGTCGGGTTTGATCTGACGCCAATTTTCAGTTCGCTGTCGCAATCGATTGCAAAGATTCGCTTTGGTGAGACCGGTTATGTGTATGCGGTCGGCACCCAGGGGCCGGAAAAAGGCAAATTCATTTTTCATCCGAAGCTGGTGGGCAGCGATGCGATGGAACTCAAGGACGTTGCCGGGAAGGCAGGGTTCCTGGCGCCGCTGCTGGAGCAAGCGGAGGGCAAGATCACGTATCTGTGGAATGATGAATCCGGGGCGGCGCGCGAGAAAGTCATCGCGTTTACACGCACATCGGGCTTCGGCGGCTGGGCAGTTGCCGGGGGCACCTTTCGCGATGAGTTTTCGCGCGACGGGCGCACTCTCGGATTTCTGCTCATCGGTGCCGGGGTCGGGGCGGCGATGCTGCTTGTCTTGTTGCTCTACTGGTTGCTGTCAGTGCGCCTGAAACCGCTGCAAGACCTCGCCGCGCTGGCACGGGAACTGGGTGGCGGCAACCTGAGGGCACGAAGCGCGATGCAAAGCGCGACCGGCACGTGCAATGAACTGGCGGTACTGGCCGGTGAAATGAATGGCATGGCCGCAAGTTTTGAAGCCTTGATTGGCGACGTGCGCAATGGCGTGACGGCGATGATTGCATCATCTGGGGAAATGACCCGTACTGCGGGTAGCATGGCGGATGGGGCGCGTCGCCAAAGCGATGCCGCGGGAGCCATGGCGGCCAATGTCGAGCAAGTCAACACCAGCGTCCAGGTTGTCAGTGAAAATGCGCGTAACGCAACCCAATTGACCCAAGCGGCGAAGCTGCTTGCCAAGGATGGCGCCACTACGCTTGAACGCGTCCGGGGGCAAATCAGCCTGGCGACGGATTCGGTGGCGCAATCCGAGATCACCCTCAAAGAGTTGGGTGAGCATTCGCGCAAGATTTCGGGGATTGCCAGGATCATTACTGAAATTGCCGAGCAGACCAACCTGCTGGCCTTGAATGCCGCCATTGAAGCCGCACGTGCCGGCGAACAGGGACGAGGATTCGCCGTGGTTGCCGACGAGGTTGCCAAACTGGCCGAGCGCACCGGAAAATCCACACAGGAAATCAGCGGCATGATCGCCACCATCCAGAAAGCGTCCGACAGCGCCGTGGTCGGCATGCGCGGTGCGGTCGAAAGGGTGCAGGAAGGGAGTGCGGCAGTCAAGGATGCCGAGGGCGTGATCGGCAAGTTGAGCGATCAGGCGAACGTGGTCTCGAATCTGGTTCAGGAAATATCCGATGCGGTGGCCGAGCAGGCCTCCGCGAGCAACAACATGGCACGCCATGTCGAAGACGTGGCGCGCATGTCCGAGTCCAATAGCAACGAAGCCGGCAGCACCTCGAATGCCGCAATCCACCTGGCGGACATTGCAAAAACCATGGAAAACGCCATCCAGGTGTTTCGCACCCACGGCCGGCCGGTGGTTCCCGCCTGAAACCAACTCGCTCCGCAAGCCGCGGATCCGGAAGTTGACGTGCCGACGCCGTTTGGCATTGCCTGACCGGATCGGCCGACCCCAAACGCGCCGCGAACCGTCGCGTTTGCAGCAAGACTCGACAGATGCATGGGGCGGCACCGGCTTGCGCTCGTCGGGCGTTCGCCTCCCGTGTTTAAATCGGTGATGCGCCGGGTATCGGCCCAGCACCATTCCAACTAGGAGACAAACGATGTTGCATCGCGCCCTCAAGACCGTGCTTGCCTTGTCCGTTGCGGCAAGTGCCGTATTTGCGACTGCGGTGCAGGCGCAATTTCCGTCCAAGCCACTCAAGATCATCGTGCCGTTCCCCGCAGGATCGGCGACCGACGTGGTGGCGCGCATCCTCGGGCAGTCGGTCTCGAATGCGATCGGCCAGCCGGTCCTGATCGACAACAAGGCCGGTGCGGATGGCGCGATCGGCGCCGCCGAGGTGATGAACTCCGCACCGGACGGCTACACCATGCTGCTCGCGACCAACAGCCCGATGTCGGCCGTGCCGTCGTTGCGCAAGAACCCGCCGTTTGACCCGGTGACCGATTTCGCGCCCGTGACCGATGTCGGTCGCTATACCTTCTTCCTCTACGTCAATGCGACACAGCCGTTCAAGACCTTGGGCGAGATGGTTGCCCATGCCAAGGCCAACCCCGGCAAGCTCAATTACGCCACCGGCAATGCCACCGGCATCGTGTCGTTCGCACAGATCGGCTCACTGGCGGGCATCGACATTGCGCACATTCCGTACAAGGGCGAACCGGCTGCCGTCGCCGATCTGGTGGCGAACCGCGTTCAGATGATGATCGCCACACTCACCACGGGCGGCGCACACGTACGCGACGGCAAGCTGCGCGCCATTGCCACCACCTTGCCGCGCCGCAGCCCGGCGTTTCCCGAGGTGCAAACCATGGCCGAGGCCGGCATGCCGCAATTCGCCATCGTCTCGTGGGCGGGCCTGTTTGCACCGGCGAAGACGCCAAAAGACGTGGTCGAACGCCTCAATCGTGAATTCACTGCCGCGATGAAGCGCCCTGACGTGCTCGCCGCCATGGAGAAACAGGCTTTCGTGTTGACACCGTCCACGCCCGAGCAGTTGGGCGAGCACGTCAAGGCGCAGAAGGAAGCCTATGCGCGCATCCTGCGCGCAGCCGGCGTGCAGCCGGAGTAGTGCCGGCCAGTGGGCGGTTTACAGCAGATTTCAGGTGGTATTCCAGCCGACCTATTCAGGTTGGAAGTTTGCCGCCTTGAGCAGATTGACGCCTTTGGTCAAATCAGCGCGCATGAACTCCACGAACGCAGCCGGATCGAGATAGCCCGGCACGATGCCGGCCGCGTCGATGCGCGCGCTAAATTCCGGCTGCTTCACTCCTTCGGCAATTGCCGTCGCGATGCGGCTGGTGATTGCGGGCGGCAGGCCTTTAGGGCCCCACACGCCGTACCAGGAGGCGATGGTCAGTTCGGGCATGCCCGCTTCCGCAGTGGTGGGAACGTCGGGGTTGACCTTGCTGCGACTGGTGCCGGTGATCGCGATGCCACGCACCCGCCCGCCCCTGGTCTGCGGCAACAGCACGGTGGCGGAGTCGATCATCAATTGCACGCTGCCGCCCATCACGTCTGCGAGTGCCGGGGCGGTGCCCTTGTAGGGAATCCCCTGCAGGTTGACGCCGGTCAGGCGCATGAATTCAAGCGTTCCCAGATGGCCGGCGGAGCCCATGCCCGAGATCGCCATGTTGAATCCGGCCGGATTGGCACGCACCGCCTTGACCAGATCGGTCAGGGTGGTCGCTTCGACCTTGTTTGACGCGATGATGAGTAACGGCGCCTGGCCGACTCGACCCAGGGCGGTGAAATCTTCCAGCGGGTCATAGGGTGTGCTCTTGACGACATGCTTGCCAAGCAGGAACAGGCTGGCGTTGAACAAAAGGGTGTAGCCGTCGGGCTCGGCGCGGCGTACCTGTTCGCTGCCGACGGTGCCCGAGCCGCCGGGTACGTTGGCGACCACCACCGCAACGCCGAGCCGGTCGGCCAGGCGCTCGGCCATGATGCGGCCCAGCGCATCAGTGCCACCGCCGGGCGGGTAGGGCACCACCAGGCGGATCGGCTTGTTCGGGTAGCCTTGCGCCGCAGCGGCGACGGCAATGAGGGCAAGGGCGATTACTGCGAGGGTGCGGCGCATGGCGGTTTTGTGCTCGTTGGAGGGGTGAAAATTATTGTAGCGCGACCGCTGAAAAAAGCGTGCAACACCGCTGGAAAGGGCTCCCACCAAAGGTTCGGGGCTTGTTAAACGGAGAACTCACGCAACAATTTGCCGGGCCGCTGCATTCCGGTAAGGCCGCCGGCATCAGCCACCAGCACGCCATTGACCCACACGCCGTGCACGCCGATGGCGTCGGTGTGCAGCCTTCCGGCGCCGCCCGGCAGGTCGTTGACGCGGCGCTTCGGTCCGCGCCCGACGCTGGCAGGGTCGAACAGCAGAAGATCGGCGGCGTAGCCTGCCTTGAGCAGCCCGCGCTCCTTGATGCCGTAGACTGCTGCCGATTGGCCGGTGAGGCGGCGCACCGCCTCGGCCATGGACATTTTCCGGAGGTCGCGCGCCCAATGACCCAACAGGTGCAGGCCGAATGCGGCATCGTTGAAAAACGTCAGGTGTGCACCGGCGTCAGATAGGCTCACAAGGCTGTTCGGATGGTTGAGCATGCGTCCGACGGCATCTTCGTCCGAATTCAGGAGCGTGGCGGTGAAAACCGTGTCGAGGTTTTCTGCGAGCGACAGGTCGAACATGAAGTCGAGCGGGTCACGGCCTGCTTCACGGGCAAGGTCGGCGATGCTGCGCTGCTCGTAGTGTGCGTGCGCAGGATCGGCAACTTCCACCACCTGGACCTGGTCCCATTCGCCGTTGAACAGGCGGAATGTGGTCGGCGCGGCAATCTCGGCGCGCATCGCGTCGCGAAATGCCTGGCTGGCAATCTTTGCCTTGAACGCGTCGGGCGCGAGGCCCAGCGCCGGTTTCCAGGATTGCAGACCTTCGACCGGATAGGGCGAGTGCAACGTGAAATCCATGGTGAGGACGCAACATGAAACGGCGCCGCTGAGGGCTCGTCCGCGTGAATTGGCCGCAGCAATCGCGTCGAGATCGTTGAACACCGCCTGGGGATTGGTCTTGTTGTGCAGCAACGCGGCAATCACCACCGGGCGACCCGACTCGACGCTGAGTTCCTCGAGGAATTCGATTTTGGTGTGGCCGCCTTTGGTGAGCATGAACACGCCGTGCCCGGACTGCCTGAGCGCGCCCACCAGCGTGCGCAATTCGTAGTCATCGGCCAGACGCGAGGGCATCGGAATGCCATCGTGGCCGTTGTGGGCAGGAGAGGTGCTGGTGGCAAAGCCGATCGCACCAGCGCGCATCGCCTCTTCCAGGATGCCCTTCATCTCGTCGACTTCTGCTGCGGTGGCGGCGCGTTTTGGCGCGTCCGCGCCCATCACGTAGGTACGGATCGACGAATGTCCCGCAAAGGCGGCGATGTTGGTGGTCGAGCCCTGGCGTTCAAGCAAGTCCAGGTATTCGGGAATCGATTCGAACTCCCAGCGAATGCCCTGGCGCAATACGTCGAGCGACATGCCCTCGACCTGTGTGAGATTGCGCATGATCAACTCGCGGTCCGCAGGGCGGCACGGCGCGATGGTGAAGCCGCAGTTGCCGATGATCGCGGTAGTCACCCCGAGCGCAGGGGAGGGCGCGATGCCGTTATCCCAGGTGATTTGCGCGTCGTAATGCGTGTGGTTGTCGATGATGCCGGGCATCAGCGCCAGGCCGGTGGCATCGATGGTCTGCCGGGTCGGGCCCAGATCGGCGCCCAGCGCGGCGATACGGCCCTGTGCTACCGCCAGATCGCCCTGCGTGGGGACAGCACCACTGCCATCGAAGATTTGCGCGTTTTTGATCAGGAGATCGTGCATTGCCGGCGGGTCGCTTTCAGAGGAACAGAGGCGGGCGTCTATAATTTCGATTCTACCCGCTGCTTCATTCGCGCCGACCTCACCGGCGCCAATTTTCCCCCACTCGATGTCCGAACTCCTCGCGAATCTGAACCAGGAACAGTTTGCCGCTGTCACTTTACCCAACCAATCCGCATTGATCCTCGCCGGCGCGGGCTCCGGCAAGACCCGGGTGCTCACCACCCGCATCGCCTGGCTGATCCAGACCGGGCAGGCCACACCGGCGAACATCCTCGCCGTCACGTTCACCAACAAGGCTGCCAAGGAAATGACGGCGCGCCTCTCGGCGATGCTGCCGATCAACCTGCGCGGCATGTGGATCGGTACCTTCCATGGCCTGTGCAACCGCTTCCTGCGCGCGCACCACCAGGACGCGGGGCTGCCGGCGATGTTCCAGATCCTCGACTCGGCGGACCAGCTTTCTGCGATCAAGCGCCTGCTCAAGGCGCTGAACGTCGATGATGAAAAGCATCCGCCCAAGGAAGTGATGTATTTCATCAATGGCAACAAGGACGCCGGGCTGCGCCCCCAGCATGTCGAGGCCGACGACGAATTCGGGCGCAAGCGCGTCGAGTACTACCGCGCCTACGACGAGCAGTGCCAGCGCGAGGGCGTGGTCGACTTTGCCGAGCTGTTGTTGCGCACCTACGAGCTGCTGCTGAAAAACGAGTTGCTGCGCGAACATTACCAGTCGCGCTTCAAGCACATCCTGGTGGACGAATTCCAGGATACCAACGTGCTCCAATACAAATGGCTGAAACTGTTGGCTGGAGCGGGTCTTCAAGGTGCGGCGCCGGCCACGGCGAATGCGATCTTCGCGGTCGGCGACGACGACCAGTCGATCTACGCGTTCCGCGGAGCACGGGTCGGCAACATGCTCGACTTCGAGCGCGACTTTCATGTGCAGAACCTGATCAAGCTGGAGCAGAACTACCGCTCGCACGGCCATATCCTCGATGCCGCCAACGCGTTGATCAAGAACAACGCGCAGCGCCTCGGAAAAAATCTCTGGACCGACGCCGGCCATGGCGAGCCGGTGCGGGTATTCGAGTCGCAGACCGACCTCGACGAGGCACGCTGGCTGATTTCCGAAATCAAGGCACTGATCGCCGACGGTTCGAAGCGCAGCGAAATCGCGCTGCTGTACCGCTCCAACGCGCAAAGCCGCGTGATCGAGCAGATGTTGTTCGCGGAGGGCATTCCGTACAAGGTCTACGGCGGCCTGCGCTTTTTCGAGCGCGCCGAGGTCAAACACGCGATCGCGTATTTGCGCCTGCTCGCCAACCCCGACGACGACACCTCGTATGCACGCGTCGTCAACTTCCCGGCGCGCGGCATCGGTGCGCGCTCGCTCGAGCAGCTCAACGACGCAGCGAAAACGCGCGACATGGCCAATCCGGCCGGCATCTCCTTCTATCGCGCGGTGCCGCTGTTGCCGCAGGGCAAGGCAGCGCAGTCGTTCGCGGCATTCAACAAGCTGATCGACGGCATGCGCGAGGCGACGCAACACCTGCCGCTGAAGGAAATCATCGACCACGTGCTCGACCATTCCGGCCTGCGCGCCCATTACAAGGCGGAGCGCGAAGGACAGGAACGGCTGGAGAATCTGAACGAGTTGATCAATGCGGCGGCCAACTTCACGCAGGAAGATGAAGACAGCCTGATCGCTTTTCTGACCCACGCGTCGCTCGAAGCGGGTGACAATCAGGCCGAGGCCGGCCAGGACGCGGTGCAACTGATGAGCGTGCATTCATCGAAAGGCCTGGAGTTCAACCAGGTGTTCATCACCGGTCTCGAGGAAGGGCTGTTTCCGCACGAGAACTCGACCAAGGAACTCGATGGCATCGACGAAGAGCGGCGCCTGATGTATGTGGCGATCACGCGTGCGCGCCATCGCCTGTATTTGTCGTTCGCGCAGACGCGCATGCTGCACGGCCAGACCCGCTACAACTCGAAGTCGCAATTTCTCAATGAAATTCCCGAGCAGGGCTTGAAGTGGCTGACGCCGCGCTTTGGTTCCGTGTGGGCTGGCGACGATGATTTTGTTGCGACCGAGAAGCCAACCTATGCCAAGTCCAAGGCACCGGGCGATTCCGGATGGCGCATCGGCCAGAATGTTCTGCATGCCAAGTTTGGCAATGGGGTGATCGTCGATGCCGAAGGCTCGGGCCAGGATGGCAGGTTGCAAGTCAACTTCGGGCGTAACGGCGTCAAGTGGCTGGCGCTCGCCTACGCCAAACTTGAAAAGGTATGAGCGCGATCGCCAACCTGCTCGCATCCACTGCCTCGATCTGTGGTGGGCTGCGCAGCAAGCCGGCTTTCGCCGTACTGCCGGGCCCCTGCGATTGCCACGCCCCTGTTTTCGGGCCGCTGCAGCGCTGGGGGGTTTAAGCGAGGGGACGCTCTCGCTCGACCTACTTAGGCGCGCTGGCTGGTGCGGCGGTGCTCGGCGGTGGGCCAAAAACGTCGACGAAGCTGGAGTAAAACGACAGGATCATCGCGCACACCACCACCACCATATACGGAGCGATGATCAGCGCCGCCAGCGATGCCCCTTCGGCGCCGCTCGGCAGCACGAAACTGAGCAGCGCGCCTGCCAGCAGCGGAATCACGCCGGCAAACAGCATCCAGCCCAAGCCATAGACGAAGAAAGCCTTGGTGTTGCGCATCCCGGCGAAAAAGCTGAAAAACAGCGCCTTGCCGGCACCCATGCCCTGCCAGAAACACAGTGCCGGCGCGAACCAGAAGGCCAGCATCACCGGGGAATAAAGCATGATCGCAAGCAAGCCGGCCTGCTGCAGGCCCGGGGCCTTTAGGGCCTCGTCATTGAGCTTGACGCCGACCAGCATGATGCGAAACAACGCGCCGCCATCGACCAGGGCGCTGGCGCCGAGTATTGCGATCAGGCACAACAGGTAGGCGACCCCCAGTTGCCACTGCGCATTGCGCGTAGCCTTGCTGCGAAACGGCCAGAACAAATGGGCCGGCAGCGGCGGCAGCTTGTTCTGGGCGGCGTGGCAGGCCACCATGAAGCCGCCCGACAAGCCCGGAATCAGGATGGTTGCAACCCAGGCGCCGATGGCAGGAACCGAGCCGGTGAGCAGCAGCAGCAACCAGTAGAACAGCAACAGCAGGAACCAGAATGCCGGATAGGCGCGAAACAAGGCGAATCCATGCACCACCCAGAGCCAGCCGTGCAGGGCCGGCAAGGTCTTGGGCGAGACGTCCCCCGGGGAAGTAGGCGCCGCATCGGGGAGGTTGGGAGGTTGCTCCATTTATCGTGTGGTCCAGGGAAGTGTGGTCGCGCATCGGCGCAGGCGCAGGATACGCTCGAAATGGCCCGGGTCGTGCGGGGTGATCATCTCGCCGCTTCTCGGCAAGTGAAAATCGAACACGCGCGACAGCCAGAAACGCAATGCGGCGGCGCGCAGCATGACCGGCCACGCCGCCTGTTCGGCCGGCGTGAAGGGGCGTACCGCCTGATACGCTTCCAGGAATGCGTGGACTTCAATTGCAACCAATGCGCCGGCGCTGTCACCTTCATGGACAATGCACCAGTCGTTGACGCATACCGCGACATCAAACAAGAGGCAGTCGCAGCCGGCAAAATAGAAATCAATGAAACCGCCCAGGCGACTCGACCCGTCGGGTGCGATGTCGAACAACACGTTGTCGCGAAACAGGTCTGCGTGGATCGGGCCGCGCGGCAAGGTGTCATGGCGGTGCGACATCTGAAATGCCAGTTCGTCCTCGAGCAGCTCACGCCTGCCGGCGTCGAGAAACGGCACTACGCGCGGCGCTGTGATCGCCCACCAATGCGGTCCGCGCGGGTTGTCCTGAATCTCGGGGAATGAGTTGCCGGCCACATGCATTGCGGCCAGCATTGCGCCCACTTGGGCGCGCTCGCCATTCCCGGGGCGCATGTGCGAGGTGCCGGGCAGGCGCCGTACTACGGCCGCGGGTTTGGACTTGAGGGGGTGGAAATTTCGGCCGTCGTTGCCCAGTTCCGGTCCCGGACAGGGGATGCCTGCGGCACTCAGGTGCGCGGTCAGGTCGAGGTAAAACGGCAATTCGGCGGCGCTCAGTTTCTCGAAAATCGTCAGGACGTACTCGTGCAGCGCCCCTTCATGTGTTGTCGTCAGGAAGAAATTGCTGTTCTCGATGCCCGAGGCGATACCGCGCAACTCCACGGCGCGACCGAGCCGGTACTGCGCCAGCCAAGGCGCCAGTTCTTCAAGCGTCAGAGAGGT
>CANJDH010000037.1 GCA_947473125.1 Burkholderiales bacterium | reverse complement strand
CACCGAATTGTTGTTGTGATTCTTGCAATTGGCCCAGCCATCACGGTTGGGCTTTTTGCATTTGGGGGCGCTATACCGCATGTTCGAGGGTGGACACTGGGGCTGGGATGGTCTGCGAAATGACTGGTACGGCTATAGGGAGCAGGTCAATTCCAACGCGTTCGTCGTGGCGGGAATGACGGCCCGCACCGGGCCGGAAGACTGTGCCGCCGCCGGCATGCGACGCATCGTCCACGCTGCCGCAAACTAGGCCGCACGCAACATTCCTGATGGTTTCCCCGCAAATATTCGCGTTGCTTGCGGATCGGCCTTCGCACGACCTCAAATCCGCAATATGTGGATACAAATGAGGATTTACAATATTGCGCAAAGGTCTCGATTATTTTCTATTTATTGCGAATTGAATTACAAAAATATGATTCCATTGCGAAAAGAAGACTTCGTTGCCGCACGCGCGGTTGCGGAGAAGCATATTCACCGCACCCCCATCCTGGAGAGCGAGACCTTGTCCGAGATGACCGGCGCCAAGGTATTGCTCAAGGCCGAACTCTTTCAGAAGACGGGCTCATACAAAATACGCGGGCCGCTGAACGTGCTTGCGCACATGAGCGCGGACGACAAGGCCAAGGGCATCATTTGCTCATCTGCAGGGAACCACGCGCAAGGCGTGGCCTACGCCGCACGGGTGCATGGAATTCCCGCCACGGTGGTGATGTCCATGAATGCCCCCCAGGCCAAGGTCAACGCGACACGCGGCTACGGGGCCACCGTGGTACAGCACGGTGAGATCTGGGATGACGCCTATGCCAAGTCTCTTGAAATCCAGGCCGAGCGAGGGCTGACCTACATTCATCCATTCGACAACCCGCGCCTGGTTGCGGGGCAAGGCACGGTCGGACTGGAAATCATCGAGGACGTGCCCGACGTCGACTATGTGATTGTTCCGATTGGCGGCGGCGGATTGATTTCCGGTGTCGCGATGGCGCTCAAGGCTGTCAAGCCCTCGGTCAAGGTGATCGGCGTCGAGTCCACCGGCGCACCGGCGATGAAGCGGTCGATTTCCGAGGGCAGGCGCATCACCCTGCCCAGCGTCACTTCCGTGGTCGACGGCCTCGTGGTGAGGCAGGTGGGCGAATACAACCTGGCGGTGGCGAAGCAGTTCGTCGACGACATCGTCCTGGTCGACGACACGGAGATCTTCGACACCATCATCTGGTTGATGGAACGCTGCAAGCTCGTCACCGAGGGCGCCGCCGCCGCGACCGTGTGCGCCTTGATGACCGGGCGTATCGCCATCCCTCCCGGCAAGAAGGTCGTATGCGTCCTCAGCGGGGGCAATCTCAAGCTTGAACAGCTTCGCGGACTCAAATGGAACTGAGGGCCAAAGCCCGGCTGAGCGTCGACATCGGAGGGACCTTCACGGACCTGGTGCTCCACGTCGGCGGCAACAAGTTCAGCACCAAGGTGCTGACCACCAGCAAGGATCCCGAGACCGGTTTCATGGCCGGCGTCGCGTCGATACTTGCCAGCGCAGCATGCCTGCCGGGGGATGTTGAAATCCTGGTCCACGGCACGACGCTCGCCACCAACTCACTGATCGAGCGACGTGGCGCCAAGACCGCGTTGATCACCACCAAGGGCTTTCGCGACACCCTGGAAATGGGCACGGAGAGCCGCTACGAGCAATACGATCTGAACATAGACCTGCCGCCGCCGCTGGTGCCGCGCGACCTTCGCTTCACCGTCAACGAAAGGATAGACGCCAAGGGAAACATTCTGGTTCAGCTCGATGAAGGCGAAGTCGAGGCCATCGCGCTGGAGCTCGAACGCCTCGCGGTCCAAAGCGTCGCCGTGGGGTTGATCAGCAGCTACATCAACTCCGCTCACGAGGTACGGATCAGGCAGGTGCTGTCGCGCCTGCTGCCGGACGTGCGGGTGACGCTTTCTTCCGAAGTCTCACCCGAGATGCGCGAGTACCAACGTTTTTCGACGGCCTGTGCCAATGCCTACGTGCAGCCCTTGATGAGCAGCTACCTGGAGCGCCTTTCCGTCAGGCTGGACGACGCCGGATTCAAGTGCCCGATGTTCCTGATGCTGTCCGGCGGCGGTGTTACGACCATCAATACCGCGCGCGACTTTCCGGTGCGGCTAGTCGAGTCGGGCCCGGCCGGCGGGGCGATATTCTCGGCGCGCATCGCGGAACAACTCGGCCTTGGAGAAGTGCTGAGCTTCGACATGGGCGGCACCACCGCCAAGATCTGCTTCATCGAGAACTACCTGCCGCAATCCGCCCGTTCATTCGAGGTCGCGCGGATATATCGCTTCAAGAAGGGAAGCGGGCTCCCACTTTCCATTCCGGTCATAGAAATGGTCGAGATCGGCGCCGGGGGCGGGTCGATCGCCCATGTCAACGCGCTGGGCAACATACAGGTCGGACCCCAGAGCGCATCGTCCGAGCCGGGGCCGGCCTGCTACGGCCTCGGTGGCGACATGCCCACGGTGACCGACGCGGACCTGGTATTGGGAAAGATCGACCCGGATCGATTCGCAGGTGGCCGCCTGCCGCTCGACGCATCCGCGGCCCGCGACGCGATCGAAACGAAGGTCGCCCGGCCCAGCGAGCTCTCGATCGACCTTGCGGCATTCGCCATCAACGAAATCGTCGACGAGAACATGTCGAGCGCGGCACGGGTGCACGGCATCGAGAGCGGCAAGGATGTCGCGAGGCACACGATGATCGCGTTCGGGGGCGCGGCGCCCCTGCACGCGCTTCGTGTCGCGGAAAAGCTGGGCATCACCAGGGTGGTCATTCCCGGCAGCGCGGGCGTCGGATCAGCGGTCGGCTTCCTCCTTGCCCCGGTCGCATTTGAAATTTCCGCCAGCGTCTACATGAAGTTGGCGGAATTCACCGCCGCGCCCCTGAACAATGCGATCGACAGGATCCGGGACCGGGCGATGACGGTGGTCCTGAAGGCCGGCGATTCGGCCCAGGTGATGGAACGGAGAATGGCATTCATCCGCTATATCGGCCAGGGCCACCAGGTGCCGATCGCGATTCCGGTGCGCACCTACGGCGAAGACGACGCCCGGCTGCTGCAGATTGAATTCGAGCGCGAGTATGAACGGCTCTACGGCCGACTGATTCCGGGGCTTGGATGCGAGTTGCTCGGCATCTCGCTCTCCGTCAGCGCGCCGCGTCAAACCGAGTTCCTGAAGGTTCCGGCGTGCAGGACTGAACAGACCTACGCTCCCGACCCCGTGGGTCACCGCAATCTGTTCGATGCGACGAGCGCGCGCCACGTTTCGGCCGCGGTCTTTGCGCGCGCCGGCCTTGCGCCCGGCGCCAGGATAGAAGGACCGGCGCTGATCGAGGAGGATGAAACGACATCGGTCATCACCAGCAGGTTCGTCGCCACGGTCGACGATTTCGGGTTTCTGGTTTGCACCATGAAGCAATCTGCGGAGAACCGGTTATGAATGACGCCAAGTCACTGAGCCAGATCAACCAGCAACTGATGTGGAACCGCCTGCTGGCGGTCGTCGAAGAGCAGGCGCAGACACTGATACGGACCGCCTTCAGCACCACCGTGCGCGAGGCGGGCGACGTTTCCGTCGGCGTGTTCGACCTTGACGGGCGGATGATGGCGCAGGCCGTCACCGGAACGCCCGGGCACGTCAACTCGATGATGACGGCCGCCCACTGCATCATCCAGAAGTTTCCGGCCAACGTGACCGAAGAGGGTGACGCCTTCATCACCAACGATCCATGGGTATCGTGCGGGCATTTGCACGACTTCACGGTCATGACGCCGGTATTCGTGGGCGCAAAGCTGGCGGCCTACGTAGTCTCCACGGCGCACGTGGTGGACATCGGCGGGCGCGGCCTGGGCCCCGAGGGGCGCGAAGTATTCGAGGAGGGGCTGTTCATCCCGATCGCGCGCTTCGCGCGCCGCGGACAAGTCAACGAACTCCTGCTCGAGATCATCCGCGAGAACGTCCGCGAACCCCTGCAGGTCGTGGGCGACCTGACGTCCCTCCTGACATGCAACGAGGACGGCGCGCGGCGACTGGCGCGCATGGCCGCCGAATTCAACCTCGCGTCGTTCCAGGATCTGGCGGACTACATCGACCGCACGTCCTACCGCGCCTCGATGGACGCATTATCGACGCTGCCGCGCGGCACCTGGACGCAGGCGAGGACACGCGACGGCTACGACTTTCCGGTGCGTCTCGAGGCCAGCCTGAAGGTGCACGACATGGGCGTTCACGTCGACTACGACGGAACATCGGGACCGAGCAAATTCGGCATCAATGTCGTGCTCAACTACACCACCGCCTATACCGTCTACACACTCAAGTGCCTGCTGGCGCCGGACTGCCCCAACAACTCCGGATCGCTTCGCCCGTTCACCGTGAGCGCGCCGGAAGGCTGCATTCTCAATGTCAAGAGACCCGGGCCGGTCGCGGCCCGGCACATCATCGGCCACATGGTTCCCGACATGGTGATGGCCTGCCTTGAGGAGGTCGTACCGGATCGCGTGCTCGCGGAGGGTTCAGGGACCATATGGAACCCGCTGCTGCGCGGAGGCACCAGCGTGCTGCAGGAAGGCCTCGAGGAGTATTCGGGGAAATTGCCGCCTGACTTCATGGTGTATCACTTCAACAGCGGTGGCATGGGCGCGCGCGCGATGAAGGACGGCCTGTCGGCCACGGCCTTTCCGTCTGGCGTCACCACGCAATCGGTGGAGGTGGTCGAATCGATCGCTCCCATCATCTTCTGGCGCAAGGAGCTTCGCGAGGACTCCGGGGGACCGGGAAAGTTTCGCGGCGGCCTGGGCCAGATGATCGAAATCGGCGGCTCCGAAGGCAACGCAATCAGCAATCATTCGATGTTTGATCGAATCGACCATCCGGCACTGGGGCGCTTTGGCGGCCTCGACGGCCAGTGCGGCTCCGTTGCGCTCGCCTCGGGCGCACCGGCCGTTGCCAAGGGCAAGATGGTGATCAAGGCCGGCGACAGGATGATGCTGAGCCTGCCCGGCGGCGCTGGCTATGGCAACCCCCTCGAGCGCGACCGCGCCTCGGTGGCCAGGGATGTAGCCCAGGGCTATGTTTCGCGCCAGGCCGCGCGCGAGTACTACGGAATGGACGTCCTGGCGGATGCAGATTCCGACACGGTGGATGCGGCGCGGGCCGCAGGCAAGGCAGTCGCGGCGCAGCACGAATGACCTCGTTGAGGCGAAGCTAGGGGCGGGAACAATGCAGCCACAGAAATTCGACAAGTTCGACAAGGCTATCCTGAACGCGCTGCAGAGGAGCGCACGCATCAGCAACGTGGAACTCGCGGCTAGCGTCGGATTGTCTCCGGCCCCCTGCCTGCGCCGCGTCAAGGAGCTGGAGGCCGCCGGCGTCATCGAGGGCTACGCGACCATCCTGAACAGGCGCGCGATCGGCTTGGGCGTGAACGCCTTCATCTCGGTGGAACTGCACAGCGCGGCGATGCCCGCGCTGACAAAATTCGAGACGGAAGTGAAGAAGCTTCCGGAGGTGATCGAGGCCTATGTCCTGACCGGGGATTGGGACTACATGTTGCACGTCGTATCGGCCGACCTGGACGCTTTCGAGGCGTTCCTGCGCAACCACCTGAGCCAGATCCCCGGGGTCGCGAGGCTGCGCTCGAGTTTTGCCCTGCGCGAGGTCACCAGGACTACCGCCCTGCCTTTGGCGCTGGTGCGGGACGCGAATGAATGAATCATCCGGCGCCAAAGACAATTGCCCGTGTTGAAACCAGCTTGCCCCCACCCACGCCGATCGCCGGCTTTACCCACCGTACTGGAGACTTCAATGAAACCAAGCTTGTTGACACGCTTTGCATGCGCCTCGCTGCTCATGGGGACCGCCCTGATCTGCCAGGCCCAGACCAAGTGGGACTTGCCTACCGCTTATCCGACGTCCAATTTCGTGACCGAGAACATCATCCAGTTCGTCCAGGACGTCGACAAGGCAAGCGGGGGAAAGCTCAAGATCTCGGTCCACGCCAATGCCTCACTGTTCAAGGCAACGGAAATCAAGCGGGCGGTCCAGGGAGGGCAGGTGCAGATCGGGGAAGTTCTTTTTCTCGCCTATGAGAATGAATGGCCGATCTACGGTCTGGAAGGCCTCCCCTATCTGGCCCGGGGCTACAGGGAAGCCTTTCGCCTTTACCAGATCCAGAAACCCCTGCTGGAAAAAAAGCTCAACGAGCAGGGCATGCAGCTTCTGTTCTCTGTAGCCTGGCCGCCCCATGGCATCTACACCAAGCGGGAAATCGCGTCGGTTGCCGACATGAAGGGCCTGAAATGGCGCGCCTACAGCCCCACAACGGCCAAGATGGCTGACCTGTTCGGCGGACAGCCGGTGACCATCCAGCAGGCGGAACTCACGCAGGCGCTCGCCACCGGCATGGTCGATTCCTACATGTCATCGAGCGCAACCGGCGTCGATACCAAGACCTACGAGCAACTCAACCGCTGGTACGACATGCAGATCCTGCTTCCCAAGACCGCGGTGATCGTCAGTAAGTCCGCCTTCAACAGCCTGGACAAGCCGACCCAGGACGCGCTGCTGAAAATGTCCGAGGTGGCCGAAAAGCGCGGATGGAAGGCCTCCGAGGAAAAGAACGAAGGTTTCAAGAAAACCCTGACTGCGAACGGCATGAAGGTGCTCGCGCCCTCGCCCAAACTCGCGACCGACTTTCAGCAGTTGGGAGCGATCATTCTCACCGACTGGCTCAAAAAGGCGGGGCCGGAAGGCAAGGCGGTGATAGACAGCTATCGGAAGTAACGCATCGGACCGCGACGGGGGCGCCGCGTTTTTGCGCGCCCGCCCCCGGCGGAGGCGCGCACCGGTGAGTACCGGGGTTCGAATCCCCGTGGGGACGCCACAGAAGAAAATGCAGAGGCCCGCTAGAAATTTCGGGCCTTTTGCTTTGTGCGGCCCGAATTTTTGTATGCAGCACGCATACGGCATATATGTGCAGCGCTAAGCCGCCTTCTTGTCGCCCCCAAAAGCCAACACCTCCCAGCGACACATGCCACGTAGACCCGCTCCCACAGCCACTCTCCAGCCACAAACCCCATCCAATTTCCCCTTCACCGCCCCACCCGATACGCCCCCAACGCCCGCTCCAGCGCGCCTTTCACCGCCGTGCGCAACGCCGCCGGCGCCACCACCTCCACATCCGCCCCGTGCCGCAAGATGTCCATCACCAGCTCGGTGTCGTGGTGATACGGAAAGGTGAGCAGGTATCTGCCGTCGGCTTCGAAGGCGCCTTTTTGTTGCGGGTGCCAGGTTTCGTTGGCGACCCAGCGGGCGCGGCTGGGGGTGAAGCGCAGCTTGGCCGTGCGGGTGGCGCGGCCGGAGAAGATGCCGTAGCTGGTTTCGAAATAGTCCTTCAGCTCCGCCTCGGCCACGCTGCGGGCGCGGGCGGGCAGCAGGTCGAGTTTGCGGATGGCATCGACCGAAAAGCTGCGCAGGCCGCGGCGCAGGTGGCACCAGGCGTCCACATACCAATTGCCGCGGTAGTTCACCAGGCGCTGCGGCGAGATCAGGCGGTCGGTGGTGGCGCTCATGTCTTCTTGCGTCGGGTCTTGCTGCTGCGTTGAGCCATTTGAGCCGTTTCCGAGCCATTTCCCGAGCCATTTTCGGATGAACCATTTGAGCCGTTTCCGACCCGTTTGGCGGGAACCGCGTAGAAGGCACCCCGACCGGCTCCGCCCGGCACCAGCAATCCGAGACTCACCAGATCTTCGAGATCGCGCTTGGCTGTCGGCCGGCTGGCCCCGGTAAGCCGTTGATACTCCGCATTGGTCAGGCGGCGCTGCTGGCGCACCGCCTGCATGGCGGCCAATTGCCTCTCATTGAGCCCCATGGCGGCTAGCGCATCCGCGGTTAACCAGTCCCGCCACAAGACCTGAACGAACATGCCGCCGGTCTGGCGAAATTCCGGTTCGGGCAGCCCCGCCTCGCGCAATTGCGCGATCATGTCCATGGTTCCGGTCCCGGCCTTTTCGATGTAACGCGCAAGAAACAGCGGATCGGCCAACAGCGGGTTACGCGGGATCGATGGATGGGCCTCGCGCAAACGCTGCATGGTCAACGGCGGCGGCAGTTCGCCGGGGTTCCAGATCTCCAGCCGGTCTGCGAACAGCATCACCTGAACGCTGGCGTTGCTCGCATAGTCACGGTGGGCCACCGCGTTGACAATCGACTCGGCAATCGCCGCGCGGGGAAGCTCATATTCCTCCGGCGCCTGCGCACCCTGCGAACGGGTACCGACAGCCCGCACGATTTTGGAAAGCACGAAATCGAGTGCCTGATCCACCAGCTCGAACACCGTGCCCTTGTAGATTTGATACGACGGAATCGGTTTGCGAACCTCGGTGCCGTGAAAGTGCATGCACTTTACTTCCGAGGTGATCAGGAAACGCTGCGGTGCCGTGCCGAACAACAATACCGCGGCGTACGTCGGCACGGCGCCGTCAATCAAATCCAGATGGGCAAGCACTGCCGGCAGAGCGGTGTTTCGGGCCAGAGTGAATTGACGCTCGCGCCGGGCCCGGTCCAGAAACCAGCGAATCTTGTCGTCAGACAAATCGGCTAGCGTCGCGCCCGGACATGCGGATGCATCGAACGGCCGGGTCCGCAACAAGCCGGTGCGCTCCAGATGCTCGACCAGGCTCGCATACAGCGCAGCCGTCAGTTCCGACACACTGCCGAACCTGCGCCGGATCAGTTGATCGCCGGCGCGGCGAATCAGGGCCAGCATCTTCGGGTGCCGCGCCTTGTCATCCGCCCCTTTCACACAAAATCAGCCGGGGCTTGGCCTTCAGTGCGGCGCGATCGAATTCATGTTCGGTGGGCGACACTCCCTTGGCGTCTTCGAAGCCATAGTCGTTGCCGAACAGGCCCACATAGACGGTGCAGCGGTCCACCTGGTCCAGATAGACGGCATCGGCACGCACATCGGCAGCCGGCAAATCCTCGAACAGGAATGCCGTGAAATAGCGGCGCAGCAATGCATCACCTTCGATAAACGCCTTGAGCGCACGGCGTTCATCGGCCAATTCCTTCTGCACGCTGCTGATGAAAATGCAAGACGTCGTCATGCCTCTATGCCTTGGGGGTAATGCTGATTATTCATCAACCAGTTTCAAACCCGGGGAATTGGACGGGTCCAATTGTGGCGAATTCGCCGTAATTAAACACTGGCGAGCGGAGGATGGAACATTGGCGCTCATGGTGTGCATCCCATGCGGCGACCTTTGGAAACCCTTGGTACATGCGTCTCCCATCCATGCATGCCACGTAGCCCCTCTCCCACAGCCACTCTCCAGCCATCCACCCCATCCAATTTCGTCGCATTTTCTAACTCACCGCCCCACCCGATGCGCCTCCAACGCCCGCTCCGTGTTCACCAGGCGCTGCGGCGAGATCAGGCGGTCGGTGGCTTCGCCGCTGCCGCGTGAGGTGTAGTGGATCTGCCGATTTGTGATTGGGGCGCCGGGTGAGCACGGCGCGGGCGATGTGGCTGAAGTGTTGCGGGTTGGCGCGCCGTGCGCCCACCTGCAAGAGCTTGATGCGCTTCTCGACCTCGGCGATGTCGTCGCCGCTGCTGCCGAGCAGCGCGCGCAGGCGCACCGCCAATGGTTCGATCTGGCCGGCCAGGATGCCGGGGTCGATTTCCTTGAGCTTTGCTGCATCGCCAACAGGGCATAGGCTTCGCTGCTGTTGAACCAGAGGCCGGGCCGTTGGTGCGTTGGCCTGGGGTGCTTCGGCCCGGGGTGCTTGGGGCCAGCGTGCTTCGGCCCGGCCTGCCCGGCCTGCTTGGCCCCGGCGCGGCGCTGTGGCTCGAACCGGTAGCCGCCGCCGAAGCGGTCCCACACGATGGGGGCGTTGAGGCGGTCGCGCAGGGTGGCCAGGTCGCGCTTGAAGGTGGCGCGGGAGATTTCCAGGCGTTCGAGCATGGCGGTAATCGGCACCGTGTGCGCCTCGCCCAGCAGTTGCTCGATTTTGTAGAGGCGTTCTACCTGGTTCATGGTCTGGCCCGCTTTTGCTACGGCTGACTAGACCATTCTAGCGGCTCAGGGGGTGAGCCACAGGGTCAAAACATCACTGCCCTGCTTCGCTCGCCGGGACCATCTCTTCGACGAGCTTGCCGTCGATCAGATAGATCATCGGGGTGCCGGTGCGGGCTGCCAGTTCACGGGCTTTTTGCGCGGCGCGAGCCAGGGCGGCGGAGACGGCCTGCATGTCGGCGTCGGGTAGTTTTGAAACGGGGAGCGGCGGCTGCGTGGTGCTCATGGATTGGTTCCTTCCCCGATCAACTGCAGATGCCTGCCGCTCTTGTCCAACAACTGCCAGAAATCAACCCGCATGACAGGAAGATCAGCTTGACCGAGTAGGTTCAGTTCAGCAGCGCGCGCGCGGCATCCATCTGGGCATGCTCGAAGGCCGGCGCAAAGCCGGCCACCTCCTGCGGCGTTAACCCTACGGCCGCACCGGTCGCCACGGTTTTCCAGTTAGAAACGGCCTGCACTACCTCTTTCAGAATGAGCAGCGCGGCATCGGCCCCCAGCGAAAAATAGGCTGCGCGCGCCATGAGTGCCGCAACCGAAGTGACCGGGCCATCCTGCTCAGAAAGCCAGGTCTTGGATTCGTTGGCCTTGTCAGGAAACGGGTTGAGGTCGAATGCCGGCGCCAGGCGCCACTGGCCTTTCTCCACGTGCAAGAAGCCCAGGTTGTGCAAATGGTCGTCCACGTTGGTGATCAAGAGGTTGAACACCAGGCGTCGCCAGAGTTGCCGCACATCCGCCTGCGGCTGCGCGCAGTTGGCGCGCATGGCATCCGCAATCTCCACATAGGAGCGCTCCTCATTGCGGGAAGCCTGCAGCATCGAAGCGGCAGACAAGTAGGGAATCC
This sequence comes from Burkholderiales bacterium, assembly GCA_947473125.1. Taxonomy (GTDB): domain Bacteria; phylum Pseudomonadota; class Gammaproteobacteria; order Burkholderiales; family JAEUOS01; genus CANJDH01. The sequence goes on along the minus strand of CANJDH010000037.1, from coordinate 31,578 downwards.
GCAGATCGTCGGGGGTGCGGTCAAAGCGCTCGATGATGGCCACCGGCACGGTGTGCAGCGTCTCAATCCTCGACGGCGCGGCCTCGATGCCGGCTTTGTTTGCCAGGTGCAGCGCCAGCACTTCGGCGCGGGTGACGTTGCGCTCGTCGCCCACACTGGGAAATTTGCCCAGGGAGAGGCGGCCGTTCTTGTCAATCACCGTACATTTGGGGCGCAGGCCCCCCAACGAGGTGCCTTTGCCCTGCAGATAGCGAAGGTCTTCAGCGGTTTCGTTGTTTAGCTCTATCGCCCGGCTTGCATCAAACATTTTTTGCAGATCGACCAAAGGCGGCGTGTTGCGGCGCCCTGCTGCGGTGTTTCCCAAATAGCTGCCATTGGCAGCGCGCAGGCGCAGCGCCCCCATGCGGCTGAAATCATCTACGGCCAAGAGGTAGTCCAACTCGGACAGGGGTTGCAGGTTTTCGGCAAGACGGCGCTTGGCATGATCGCGCGCGATCACGCGCCTGCCCCAGGCGTCGGGCGCGGTGTCGGCAAAGGCATGGTGAAAAGGTGAATCCTGGGCAGTCGGCGCGCGGCGGCGCTGATGCTCGGGCGCCAGGCCTAAATCAGGCGAAACCGCGAATCGGTCCGGCCGGGCGAGCCAACTCGCGTCGTAAGCAAATGCGGTGTTTTCCCTCGCGCCCTGGCGCACATAGGTGAGGCTGCCCACCAAGGTGCCTTCATTGCCGATGCACACATCAACGTTTTGGCGAATGTTGACAGTGGCTTTGGCCAAGGCTGGAAGCTTCACAGGGCACCCGTTGGGAGGCGTTTGGTTTTGCGACGGATTCTCTGCGGCAGTTGTTCATCGGCCAGCGTGAGGCCGATGGCGTCTTGCGCAGTATCGATAAGGGATGAGAGACGCTCGATTTCACCGAAAACGTACAGGGCGCGCGCAATGAAGTGCAATGGAATGCGCACGTCACCCTGTTCCATGCGCTTGACGGTCGATAACGAGGCGCCGATCCGCTCAGCCAGCGATTGCTGCGAAATATGCCTGCGCCGCCGCGCCAGGGAAAGATCGTTACCCAGTTTCGCGATGGCGCGTTCCACCGGGGTGGGAATGGGGAGGGATTCCATTTTTAAGGTTCTTTTGAGATTCTTTAAATATTATAATGGCTTCTATAGGAACCATTATATTGCAATCTTCGTATCCGTCAAACAAAAAGCCTCTATATACCTTCTACCGCGAGCAGTGGCATTTATTGGCGGAATATCGGATTATCACGCCAATAAATGCCGTCAATGTTGAATAATCGCGCCAAATAAAGTACATTAATGGCGCATTAACTAAGTAATGCGCCAAAACAAACGCAGCCATGCCCAAAATCCTCTCCGCCGATCTGGCTGAAACAATCCAGGCTGAGCTTAGCCAACATCCCCTCGGGGCGGGCATGGATGCCTTGCATGGCGCGCTGGCTGGCCTCGTTAGCCGCCGCACCTTGCAGCGCCGGCTGGCCGCGCTGGTGCGGGAGAAGCGGGTTTTCGCGCAGGGGGAGGCGCGTGGCGTCAAATACGCGCTCGCCCTGCCGCTGGCGCCGCAGTTTGCACCACAATTTGCACCGCGGTTTCCATCACGGGTGGCTACCGTTCTAACGGCCCAAGAGCCTGATACCGTGCAGGTGGCGGGCGAGGTTTATGTGCCCACCTCCCCGGCCGGTGATGAAATCAGGGCCTACGTGCGCCAGCCGGTGCAGGGCCGCAAGCCGGTGGGCTACAACCGCACCTTCCTCGAAGGCTATGTCCCCAACCAGTCGGCCTATCTGGCGCCGGAGATTCGCGCGCACCTGCACAACATCGGCCGCACGCCGAACGGCGCGCGCCCCGCCGGCACTTATGCGCGCGATCTCATGGCGCGCCTGATGATCGATCTGTCGTGGGCTTCCAGCCAGCTTGAGGGCAACACCTACACCCGGCTCGATACGCAAAACCTCATCGAGCGCGGCGAGGCTGCCTCCGGCAAAGACCGGCGCGAGGCGCAGATGATCCTCAACCACAAGGCCGCCATCGAACTTCTGGTCGAAGAGGTCGAAGACACCGGTTTCAACGCCTTCACGTTCTTCAACCTGCACGCCCTGCTCTCGGACAACCTTTTGGCCAATGCGGCTGAAAGCGGCCGCCTGCGCCAACGCATTGTCGAAGTCAGCGGCACGGTGTATCACCCGCCGGGCATCCCGCAGCAAATCGAGGCGTGGTTTCACATGGTGCTGAACAAGGCAGGTGCCATCGAAGATGCGTTCGAGCAAGCCTTCTTCACGATGGTGCACATTCCCTATCTGCAACCATTTGTGGATGTGAACAAGCGCGTGTCAAGGCTCGGCGCCAACATTCCGCTGATTCGCGACAATCTGTGCCCGCTTTCCTTCATCGACGTTCCCGAGCGCACCTATGTCGAAGGCACGCTCGGCGTGTATGAACTGCAGCGTGTGGAGCTGCTGCGTGATGTTTTCGTGTGGGCTTACGAGCGTTCCTGCCAGCGCTATATGGCCATCCGCGAAACCGTGGCCGAGCCAGACCCGCTGCGCCTGCGCTACCGCGAAGTGCTCATCCAGGTAGTGGCTGACATGGTGCGCAGCCAGCAGCCACGGAGTGAGGCGGTGGTGGGTGCGCTGCTGGCACCGCTGGTCACGGCGAATGACGCACCGGCTCTCACGCAATTGGCGCTGGACGATTTACGCAACCTGCACGAAGGCAATGTCAGCCGCTATCGATTGCGCTTGTCGGAGTTCAGGGCGTGGCAGGCCTTGCAGCGGCCCGCATGAAGCCGAAGAATGGCTCCTGCCGAACAGATGCAGTCAGGGAGTCAGGCGGCGCCAGCCTGCCCCGCTTCGCTGGCCGGGACCATCTCTTCAACGAGCTTGCCGTCAACCACGTAGATCATCGGGGTGCCGGTGCGGGCTGCCAGTTCACGGGCTTTTTGCGCGGCGCGGGCCAGGGCGGCGGGGACGGCCTGCATGTCGGCGTCGGGTAGTTTGGAAACAAAGGGCGGCGTCAGCATGGTAGTCATGGATTGGTTCCTTCCTCTATCAGGCGAGTGCTGCTGCCGCTATTGTCCAACAACTGCCAGAATTTCCCTCTTGAACTGCGGGCCTGCCCAACCTCAAGATGCTGCACCCCGGGCGGTCACCCTATTGGCCAGAACAATGCCGTCTGCCTCGAGCCGGGCGATTTGTTCTGCCGGCATGCCGATATCACCGGACAGAATGTCGCGGGTGTGTTCGCCCAGGAGTGGCGATACGCCCCACACAGGCGCCATCTCGGCATAGCGGATCGGATTGCGGCTGCCTGAAAAACTCCCCAGCGCCGGATGCGACCAGTCGCGCATCAGTCCGCTGGCCTTGACCTGCTCGTGTTCGAGCAGCTCGCGGTAATCGTTGATGGGGGCGCACACCAGGTCGTGGCGGCTGGAGATTTCGAGCAGCTCGGCCTTGGTCTTCCCCTCGAAGAACGGCACGATCAATTGTTGCAGCGCGTCGCGGTGCTGCACGCGCACTTCATTGGTGGCGAAGCGCGGGTCGTCGATCAGCTCGGGCATGCCCACCGCCGTGCAAAACTTTGGCCAGAGCCGCTGGGTGGCCACCAGCGTGACGAAGCCATCCCTGACCTTGTAGGTGCCGGAGGGCGCCATCAGCGGATGGTTGCGCCCGCTGCGCGCCGGCACCTTGCCGGTGACCAGGTATTCCATCACCGGCGGCGCCTGAAAGGCCACCAATGCGTCGAGCAGGCTCACGCTCACCTGCTGACCACGGCCGGTGTTTGCCATGGTCAGCAGCGCGGCCAGCACCCCTTGGCTGAGATACGAGCCGGCGAGCATGTCGGACACCATGTTGCCCACCCGCAGGGGCGGCCCGTCGTCGCCGTTGATGCTCATGAGGCCACCAAACGCCTGCATCACAGAGTCGGTGGCGGGCGCATGCGCGAGCGGCCCGTCTTCGCCAAAGCCGAAGATGGTGGCGTAAATCAGCCGGGGGTTGTTTGCCGCCAACGTGTCGTAACCCAGCCCAAATTTATCCATCACGCCGAGCCGGAAATTCTGCACGATGATGTCACTGCGTGCGGCAAGCCTGGCTGCAATGGCGCGCCCCTCGGGGTGCTTCAGGTCGAGGCTGATGCTGCGCTTGTTGCGGTTGAGGCACAGGTGGGCCGAGCTCTCGTTGGGCTGCACCAGCGTACCGACGGCGCGAATCCAGTCGCCCTCGGGCGGCTCGACCTTGATGACCTCGGCCCCCAGTTCGGCAAGCAGCATGGCGCAGTACGGGCCGGCCACGCCCTGGCTGAAATCGAGCAGGCGCTTGCCCGAGAGCGGCAATGCCGGCGCAGGCGCCGCAGGGTGCGAAGTGTGGTCCATGTTCAATTCACAGACATTGGCCGGCGTGAGGGGCGCCTACTCGATGGGAATGCGCGCAGCAGTGATCACCTGGCGCCATTTGGCGAAATCCGCCGCGATCTTGGCCTTGAAGTTTTGCGGGTTGCCGTCGCCGGGCACAAACCCGAGCGTGGCAAAGCGGGTCTGCACTTCGGGTGATTCCATCGCCTTGTTGACCGCCAGATTGATCTGGTCGCGAATGTTTTTCGGTGTGCCGGCGGGCACCGCAATGCCGGTCCAGACGCTGAAATCAAACCCGGGCACGCCGGCTTCGGCGATGGTCGGCACATCGGGCAGGCTGGCGTAGCGCCTGGGCACCGACACGCCGAGCGCCTTGAGCTTGCCGGTGCGGATGTGCTGCACCACCGGGCCGAACGAGCTGAAGATCATGTCCACTTGCCCGCCGAGTACGTCGGCCACGCCCTGCGCCTGGCCTTTGTAGGGCACATGCAGCAGGTCGATCCTGGTTTCATATTTGAACAATTCAGCCGCGAGGTGCGAGGTGGCCCCGGTGCCGGAGGAAGCGATCGTGAGTTTGCCGGGGTTGGCGCGCGCCATCTCGAGCAGCTCGCGAATGTTGTTGACCGGCAGGCCCGGGCGTACCACCAGCACCATGGGGATCGAGGCGATCATGGCGACAGGTTCGAAATCCTTGAGCGGGTCGTAGCTGAGCTTGCGCACATGCGGCAATATCGTGAACGGCGGGTCGTGGGCGAGTGTCCAGGTGTAGCCATCGGCTGCGGCCCGCGCGCCGATTTCAGTGCCCACCACCCCGCTGGCGGCGCCCTGATTTTCGATGACGACCGGCTGGCCCAGAGTCGCGGCAACTTTGTCGGAGATGGTACGTGCGCTGATGTCGGTCGCCGCGCCCGGCGCGAACGGCACCATCAGCTTGATCGGGCGTTCCGGTTTCCAGTCGGCCTGCGCGCTGGCGCAGAGCGGCATCGCCGCCGCGCTCACAGCCGCGCTCACAATCAGCATGCACTTGTAACTCCAATGTCTGGCGGGTTGCATTTGTCTCCTCCTTGGTTGCAGCACGATTTTTTTGAGTATGAACCAGTTTCGTTGCGGCAAGATCGTCAAGGCGGCGGGCATCAAGCCGCCTTCTTCATCGGCGCTGCCGCCACGAGCATGCTCTCGACACTCAGGTGGTAATCGAGTTTGGGCCATTCGATACCGGTGCCATCGCAAATGAATTTGTAATTCGACACATCCGCCACACTCGCGGCACGCAGTTCGGGATACCAGCGCATCGGCGTCGAAATCACCCGGCCATCGGCCAGATCGACATGCAAAAAGTCGGCGTCAAACCGGACGCGCTTAGCGACCGGAAAAGAAAGTTGAAATTTCATGGGATCGTTGGTGGGAGCGCCTCTCCGGCCTATTCTAAATAGTTTACGCGCTATTTCATGCGCCGGTAAAGATTTGGCGCTGACCCGCACCACCGCATAGTATGGCCGTTCCGGTGGCTCACCTTGCGCATCGCCACGCCGTGCGTGGGGGTGGGCTTCCTGTGCGGCATCGCGCCGCGGTTACAGTAGCTACCTGTGCCGAAAAACTGGCCAAGGAACAAACCATGTCCGATCAAATCACCCGCATTGCCCACGCCCTCGACTTTGCCGCCCGCAAGCACACCCACCAGCGGCGCAAGGGCACGCACCAGGAGCCCTACGTCAACCACCTGGCCGAGGTGGCGCACCTGGTGGCCGAAGCCACGCAAGGCAACGACGCCAACCTTGTCATCGCCGCCCTGCTGCATGACTGCGTGGAAGACCAGGGCGTCAAGGCGCACGAAATTGCGGCGCTGTTCGGTGACGACGTGGCCAGCCTGGTGATGGCGGTCACCGATGACAAGAACACGCCGAAGGACGCGCGCAAGCAGGCGCAGGTGGACCACGCCGGGCAGATTTCACACCGCGCACGCGTGCTCAAGATCGCCGACAAGACCGCCAACCTGAAATCGATCTTGCACAGCCCGCCGCCCTGGCCGGAGGCGCGCAAACGGCGCTACTTTGCCTGGGCCAAAGCAGTGGTAGCGAATGCGCGCGGGGTCAACCCGGCGATTGATGCGATGTTCGATGCCGAATACGAGCGTGCCGTCGCGGCCGGCATTGCCGAGCGCAATTTTGTCTGGCACCAGGGGCTGGAAACCGAAGGGGACGATTAGGCGAGGGCTCGCTTGTCGCCCTGAGAAGCGCTCCCAGAGCGGCTCTCAGGCCATGGTAAAGAGCTTGCCGAAGTTCGCCACCTGCAGCACGTCACTGACCACGCCGGTGCAATTGGCGAGGCGCACGGCACGGCTGCTGGCCTGGGCGCGTTCGCGCAACTGCAACAACATGCCCAGGGCCGAGCTGTCGAGATACTCGACACGACGGAAATCGACTTCGATGGCGCCGGCACCCGGGTGCCCCAGGGCGCCGTCGCAGGCCGAGCGAAACTCGCGATGGCAACTGAAGTCGAAGCGGCCATTCAGCGCCACGCGGGCAGCGCCTTCAGTGAGGTGTACGTTGATTTCCATGATTTTTGCCTTTGGTTAAAAGAGATCCACCGAGCCGCGCCCCATGCTGGCCTGGAACACCGGGTTGCTGCGGCGCCCATTGCGCAGCGCATCGAGTGCGCCGGCGCCTTCCGCCATGAGCTGGTCGACACGCGCTTCGCCGGCGCCCGGCATGCCAGGCTGCCCGAGCACGCGCACCATCTGCGGCAGGCGTTGGAGCCCTTCGGCCATTTTTTCGATCACGTCCATGCGGCTTTGTGAATAGTCGATCAGCTGGGTCGCAAGGTCCTGAAACTGCAGCGCCGTCACGGCGGCGTTGACTTGCATTTCGATGTCCTGGGTCACGCCCGCCAGCTGCGTGACGCCGCCGGCCACGCGCCGGTTGATCGCCTGCACTTCGGTGAGCGTCTTCTCGGTGCGCTGCTTCGATTGCAGCGCCTGCACCATGTCTTGCGAAGCGATGCGGTTGATGGTGCCTTCAACATCATGCACGGTGCTGTCGATCTGGCCGATCTCGATGCGGATCTGTTCGCTGAATTGGGTGGTGCGGTCCGACAGGCGGCGCACCTCGTCTGCCACCACGGCAAAGCCGCGGCCGGCGTCACCGGCACGGGCCGCCTCGATGGCGGCGTTCAGGGCCAGCAGGTTGGTCTGGCGCGAGATGCCGTCGATCTCCTTGAGGATCACCAGGGCCGCGCCCACCTGCTGCTTCATCGTGTCCATGCGGTCGACCATGTCCATCGCGGTCTTGCTTGAGTTGATCGTGGCCTCGACAAAGACATTGAGCGTGGCGGCAGTGTCTTCGACGAACTGCTCGAACGAACGCGCCTCTTTCACGGCATCTTCGCCGCCGGCAATCGACAGCGCGATCTGGTGTTGTTGGGCGGTGAGTGTGTTCATCGCGCCAAACCCGGTCACCAGCTTGCCGATCGCGTCTGCCAGCAGGCCGCGCAACTGCGCCTGCTCGGCACGTGCGCCCTTGAGCTCGGCAGCGATCGCTTCGAGGTGCTGCCTGAGCAGGGTGTCGCTGCCCGCGGCAAGGTGCCCCAATGCGTGCTGGGCATCGGCCGCAGCGGCACGGTCTTGTTGAAACCAGTTCCGGATTTGCATGGTGGTGGATGGAGGGCCATTCCCGGGCCGCCCAACGCTCCCTTTCGTGGCCACGATTGTCCGGGCCGCAAGGCGCGCGCCACCTGCCGAATAGGCAGCCAATCGCGGCTCAATTCACCGGTTCGATAACGCGCCCCGCGCCGCACCATGCAGATTCGGATGATTGAACCGTGATTGAACCGTGATTGAACCGTGATTGAACCGTGATTGAACCGTGTTTGAGCTGCGTGCAATGGCGCAACTCCACGCCGCACCGCCGCCCGACCCTGTCGGATCCCCGGTATTCGAGCCATGCTGAAAGGACTTGCTTGTGGAACGCATCGACCCAACCCTGCTGGCCCCGGCCACCGCGATCCGCCCGCGCGCCCTGGTCGTCGACGACGATGCGGTAGCACGCATCGCCCTGCGCAAGCTGTTGGCCGATTGCGGCTATGACACCGCGCTGGCACGCAACGGCGCCGAGGGCATCGAGCAGTTTCGCGCGCGGCGACCCGACATCGTCTTCATGGACATGCAGATGCCGGTCATGGACGGCCTCGACGCGACCCTGCAGATCAAGGCCCTGTGCGCTGACATGTTCGTGCCGGTGATTTTTGTGACCGGCAATTCCAGCGATGAAGAACTTGAGCGTTGCATCGACGCCGGCGGCGACGACTTCCTGGTCAAACCCTACAACCGCAAGGCCGTGGCCGCGAAGATACGCGCAATGGAGCGCATCGGCGCCCTGCACCGCCGCAGCGATGCCTTGCGCGCACGCATGGAGGCCGAGCAGGCGCTTGCAAAATCCATCCTCGAGGGTGCGGTGATGGGGTCGAATGTACGCCCGGCCCCGCTCGGCGTGTATTTGATGCCGGCCACCACCTTCAACGGCGACCTGCTGCTGAGCGCATATGCCCCGAGCGGCGACCTGCACGTGCTGCTCGGCGATTTCACCGGGCACGGCCTGGCCGCCACGGTGGGGGCGCTGCCGGTGGCAGAAACCTTCCGCGCGATGACCGGCAAAGGCTTCGGGCCGGCGCGGATCCTCGCCGAAATCAACACCAAGCTGCGCGCGATCCTGCCTACCGGCCTGTTCCTGGCGGTGGCGTTTATCCAGGTCGACCGCTCGCTGACTCGCGCCACGCTGATCAATTGCGGCATGCCCGAGGCCTGGCTGTTCAATGAGCATGTCGTCAAGGCGCGCTTCCCGTCGACCTCGTTTCCGCTCGCGGTCGTGGACGGCCATCGCTATGAAGCCGATGAAGTCGTGCTGCAGGTGTCTCCCGGCGATCGACTCATGCTGGTCAGTGACGGTGCGATCGAAGCGGGCGATGCCGACGGACTCATGCTCGGCAGCGAACTGCTGCGCCTTGCCATCGAAGCCGGCTTGCAGATCGGCCAAAGCCCGATCGCGTCCGCGATTCTGGCGATCGACGGCTTTTGCGACGGCACGGCGCACGCCGATGATGTCAGCCTGGTGGACATTCATCTGGTCGAGGCGCTGTTTCCGGCACTCAACAGTAAAACCGAGCTCTTCCAGGTCGTGCCCGGCCCCGGCAATCCCGGTACGCCGGACAACGACACCGACACCGGCTGGAAGCTGGCCCTGGAGCTGCGCGGCCACGCCCTGCGTGAAATCAGCCCGATCCCCGTGTTGATGTCGCTGCTCAAGGAGTTTCCCGGCACGGCGCAGCAGTCGGCGCGATTGTTCACGGTGCTCTCGGAGCTTTACAACAACGCGCTGGACCACGGCGTGCTGGGCCTCGACTCAAGCCTCAAAGGCAGCGATTTCTCGGCCTACCTGGATGCGCGCGACCTGCGCCTGGCCACACCGGACGGCCATCATGTGACGGTACAGATTGATTGCCGCTACGGCGCAGGCGCCGGGCAGATGGACATCAGCGTCCAAGACAGCGGGGCCGGCTTCGACCCGGCCGGCATCACCACCCCAGGTGACGACGCGCCGCACGGGCGCGGCCTGCTGCTGGTGCGCAGGCTGTGCAAGTCGCTGGCGTTCGACCAACTGGGCAAGCGCGCACGCGCCCTGTATGCCTGGCGCGCGGTGCCCGCCCCGGCGCAGCTCAATCGGGCGCCGGCTGACTGATCGCCTCGATCTGCCTTGATTGCGCCGACCGGGTGATGGCCTCGAAGGCCGCCACGTTGGCGAGCATCTCGCGGTGCGACACCGGATACGGCGCGACACCGCGCACCGCCTGGGCAAAGGCCTCGAGGTTGGCGCGCACCGCCGGCGCCGGCGGTGCGAAACTGGTATGCCGCTCCTGGCCGCGCAGGCAGGTGGTGATGTCCCAGCCGGTGGGGTGTTCCGGATGGGTGCGATCGCGGATCTCGATCCACCCGGTCGAACCGTAGACCGCCAGGCGCCCGTCAAACGGCGTCGCCAGGATCGCGCTGATCAGCGCGGTGGCGCCGCCGGCAAAGCCGAGCATGATGCCCAGCGTATCGCCATTGACAAAACTGGTGCCGCGCGTCGACAGGCGCGCCCAGACCGACTCGGCCGGCCCGAGGATCGCGATCGCCAGGTCGACCAGATGGATGCCGGTGCCCGACAGCGGGCCGACCGGCGCAAGCTCGGTGGAGAGGCGCCAGTTGTCAGGCGGCAGCGCCAGGAATTTATCCTGGTCGAAGTTGGCTTCGATCTGCAGCACCGTGCCGATGTCGCCTGCCGCGATGCGCCGGCGCAGCTCGATCACGGCCGGCTCGAAGCGGCGCTCGTGGCCGATGCCCAGCACGACCTTGGCCGCACGCGTGGCATCGACCGCGGCCTTGGCGTCGGCATAGGTGGTGCACAAGGGCTTTTCGCAAAACACGTGTTTGCCGGCACGCGCGGCATCGGTAATTTGTTTCGCGTGAAAACGGTGCGGCGTGGTCAGGATAACCGCCTCAATCGAGGTGTCGGCAAGCGCCGCCTCGAAATTGTCGGTGACCACCATGCCGGCGCCGGCATCGGCCTGCGCGACGGCGCGCGGTGCGGCATCGGGCTCAACCACCATGCCGACCTTGAGCAGCGCGCTGTCACCCAGCGTGCGTGCAATGGTTTTGCCCCACCAACCGTATCCGACCACTGCCACCCGCACCGGTGCCTGCGCCATGCCTTGTCCCCTTGAATGTTGGTTTTTTATGTCGCCTGGCGCACTGCGGTGCGGCGGCGAAAAAAGAATTGTATGGTACGCTTAATTTATCGTTAGCTCAATAAAGATCAGACCCATGGCGTCGAAGCCGGCAACCCCAAAATCCGCCAACAAGGCGCCCACCGCAGGCGTCGTCGGCCTTGGCATCATGGGCTCGGCCATGGCGGCCAACCTGGTCAAGGCCGGGTTCGGCGTCTACGGCTACGACCCGGTGCCACAAGCCCGGGCGCGCCTCAAAAAAGCCGGCGGCCATGCAGCCGGCAGCGTTGCCGAGGTGGCGCGGCACTGCAGCCTGATCGTGCTGTCGCTGCCGAGCGAAGCCGCACTCGACCAGGTGTGCGCCGAACTGGTCGCCGCCGAACCCCGCGGCCTGATCGCCGCCGAGACCAGCACCCTGCCGGAAACGGCGAAGTTGCGCGCCCGGGCGTTGCTCGCCAAACACGGCATCACTCTGCTCGATTGCCCGCTGTCGGGCACCGGCGCACAGGCGCTGACGCGCGACCTCGCGGTCTACGCCAGCGGCGACGCCAAGGCGATCAAGGCGTTTGCGCCGGTATTCGAAGGCTTTGCGCGCGCGCGCTACGACGTCGGGGGTTTCGGCAACGGGATCCGCATGAAGCTGGTGGCCAACCTGCTCGTTGCGATCCACAATGTCTCGACCGCCGAGGCCATATTGATGGGCGTGAGATCGGGACTGGACGCGGCGCAAATCGTCAAGGTGGTTGCCGACGGCGCCGGCGGCTCGCGCATGTTCTCGGTGCGCGGCCCGGTGATGGTCGACCGCAGCTGGGACAACGCGACCATGAAGGTCTCGACCTGGCAAAAGGACATGCGCCTGATCAACGACGCGCTGGCCGCGACCGATACGCCGGCGCCGCTGTTTGCTGCCAGCATGCCGATCTACAACGCCGCCATGGCGCTCGGGCACGGCCCGGACGACACCGCAGCGGTGTATGCGGTACTGGAACGCCTGATCGGCGCGCCGGTCACGTTAAAGCGTCGCCGGAAAGCTGCCCCAGGCAAACCCGGCCGCACGGCCCGCAAGTCGGCCGCCGGGAAAGCCAAGTGACGTTCGACACGCGCCAGTTTCGCAGCGCGCTGGGCGGCTTTCCCACCGGGGTGGCGGTGATCACCACCATCACCACCGAGGGCGAGCCGGTCGGCATCACGATCAATTCGTTCAGCTCGGTGTCGCTCGAGCCGCCGCTGGTGCTGTGGAGCCTGGTCACGACCTCGCCGAGCCTGGTGCATTTCGCGCTCGGGCGGCGCCATGTGATCCACGTGCTGGCGCACGACCAGGAAGAGCTGGCAACGCGCTTCGCGAGCCGCATCCCCGACAAATTCTCGGGCATCGCGCATACCATCGCCGACGACAACATCCCGCGCTTCGATGAATGCGTCGCCACCTTCGAGTGCACCACGCGCACCCTGCACGAGGAAGGCGACCACGTCATCGTGATCGCCCATGTCGAGCAGATCGATCAACGCGCGCGCGACCCTTTGCTTTTTTGCGGCGGCAAGTTTGCCGTGCTCGACACGGCGTTGAGCAATCGCGGGTAGGTGGTTTTGGCGCCGGCGAGAAAGGTGTCCACCGCGTAACCGGCCTTGGTCATGAAATCGACGCTCATGTGCATCTGGTAGACGTGGTCGCGCACGGCGTAATAGAACATGCCGCCGTGCAGGTTCCAGATGAATTCCATTTCCTCGTCGGCCACCGGCTGGTCCGGCAGGTCGATGCCGCAATGGTGGCGCAGTTCGCGGCAGTACACCGGCATCAACTCGCGCCGCACCAGCTTGATGTAGCGCTGGTTCAGCACCGGGTCGGACAAGCCGGCAAACATGTAGATGCGGATCCAGTCGGGCCGGTAGGTGGCTTCTGAATATTGCCGGTAGAACTCGATCAGGCGCTCGCGCAGCGGCACGCTGCGGTCCTCAAGCAGTTTGATCCAGTCGGGATTCCAGCGCCCTTCGAACACCGTCTGGTAGACCCGGTCGACCAGCGCCTGTTTGCTCGAAAAATAGCGATACAGCAGCGGCTGGGTGATGCCGAGGCGTTTGGAGAGCTCGCGCGTCTGGCCGGAAAAGCCGACTTCCGAAAAATAGGCGATCGCGCCGTCGATGATCTGGCGTTCGCGCTCGCTCGGCGACAGACGGGTCTTGGCGGCCGCTTCGCTGCTTGCCCTGGCGCTTGTCTTGCTGGTCGCTTTGCTGGTCGCTTTGCTGGTCGCTTTGCTGGTCGCTTTGCTGGTCGCCTTGGTGGCGGCCGGTTTCGGCGGCCGGGCCAACACCCGCTTGCGCTGCGCCGGTTTCGTGGCCAGGCTCATGCGGGCGGCGCCACCTGGGCGCGATACCAGTCGTTGATGTCGGCACCGGTGCGGATCACCACGCCGGGTTTGGCCTGGGCGTAGGCGAGCAGGCGCTCAAAGTTCGCGATGCGGTGCGGCGCGCCGGTGATGTAGGGGTGCACGCTGATCGCCATCACGCGCGGAATCGTGGCGCTTTCCTGCCAGAGGCGGTCGATCTGCGCCACGCCGCGCTCGTACATTTCAGAGCCGGTATGGCTTTGCAGCAGCATCATCGGAATGTCGTTAAGCTCGACGCTGTAGGGCACCGAGAGCACCGGCTTCGGTTTCGCGGGGATCCACACCGGCTGGTCGTCAAACACCCAGTCGGCCACATACTCGATGCCGGCCTCGGCGAGGTGGTCGATGGTGTCTGCCGTCTCGGTCAGGCCCGGGCTCTCCCAGCCGCGCGGCGCCGTGCCGGTAAAGGCCTTGATCGCGTCCACGGTCTTTTTGATCGCGTCGCGCTGGTCGGCCACCGCGTGCATCGGCCCCTGCACGAAGCCGTGGCCCATGAACTCCCAGTTAAGGTCGAGCGCCGCCTGCGCGACGCGCGGATAGCTCTGGCAGACGATGCCGTTGATCGCCAGGGTCGGCACGATGCCGAGGTTTTTGAGCGCATCGTGGATGCGCCAGAAGCCGACGCGCATGCCGTACTCGTGCCAGGCCCAGTTGGGCAGGTCGGGCTGCAGCGGCTGGCCCATCGGCGGGCTCAGCACCATGCGCGGCATCGGCCGCTCCATGCCCCAGTGCTCGACGTTGACAATCACCCAGACCAGCATGCGCCCGCCGTCGGGCACGGCAAGCTTCGGGCGATCGACGATCGCCGAGTAAGGGACACGCTGGCTGGGCAGGATGGTACTCATCGTCGGTTCTTCAGTGGGTAGGTGGATGGGCGGTTTGGGAAAGGCGACTTATTCAGCCTTGATGTTGTTGTCGGCAATCAGCTTGGTGTACATGGCTTTTTCCGATGCCAGGAAGCCACGGAAATCCTCCTGCGAGGTGGCATGCGCTTCAACCCCGAGGCCGGCGAACTTGTCTTTCAGGTCCGGATCGCCCATGATCTTGACCAGCGCCGCCTGATAGGCGTTGACTACCGGCTGCGGCGTGCCGGCCGGCAGGAACACGCCCCACCAGTTGAGCGCCACCACGCCCTGCAGCCCGCCTTCGGCGAAGGTCGGGATGTCCGGAAACAGCGGCGAACGCTTGGCGCTGGTAATCGCCAGCGGCCGCACCTTGCCCGACTTGATGTGCTGCGCCACCGGCAAGGCATCCGACACGATCATCTGCACCTGCCCGGCGATCACGTCGACAATCGCCTGGCCGCCGCCCTTGTAGGGAATCTGCGCCATCTTGATGCCGGTCTGGCGCATCATCATTTCACCCGCCAGGTGCGACATGCTACCCGGGCCGCTGGTGGCGAAATTGATCGAGCCGGGTTTGGCCTTGGCAGACGCGAGCAGCTCGCCCAGGGTCTTGTAGGGCGAATTGGCCGGCACCACCAGGATGTTCGGCCCGGTCGCGGTGAGCGCCACGGCGATGAAATCCTTGTCCATGCTATACGGCAGCTTGGAGAGCAGCGGGTTCACCGAGGCCGGCCCGAGGTTGCCGATGATGAAGGTGTAGCCGTCGGCCGGCTGGCGCGCCGCGAATTCCATGCCGATCGAACCGGCCGCACCCGGCTTGCTTTCGATCACCACCGGCTGGCCCCACAGCTCGGAGAGCTTCTGGCCCATGATGCGGCCCATCAGGTCGGAACTGCCGCCGGCCGGATACGGCACGATCAATTTGACCGGCTTGCTGGGAAAGGCCTGTGCGAATACCGAGAGCGACAGCGCGCACAGGGCGACGCCGAGGGAAAATCTGAATCCGGTTTTCCTGATCATCTTCATGTCTCCTTGTCGCGGCATCGATGCCGCATGTTTTAGGTGCAACTCGGTCCGGTCCAACCCGGTCCAACCCGGTCCAACCCGCCGATAGTCTATATTATCGCTTGCTAAATAACGAGTCCCCGTCCCCAAGAACCCCATGGCCCTCACCTCACACCAACCCGCCGGTCGCGCCGACCAGACCCTGTCGCTCAACATGAAGCTGCTGTCGCACCATGAACTGGCCGGCTTCGGCGGCATGGGCGAAGGCATGGCGATGCAGCAAACCCGCGACGGCCGCCGCATCATGTGGATGGCGCACGAATCGGCGCCCAAGAATTTCACTGGTGTAGACGTCACGGACCCGCGTTCACCCAAACTCGTGGTGCAGACCGAGCTGCCGCACATGAAGGTGCGCTCCAACTCGCTCGACGTGGTCGGCGACCTCATGGTGGTGGCCTACCAGACGCAAACCGTCAACCTCAAGCCGGCCGGTTTTGACATTTTCGACATCAGCACACCCGAGGCGCCGAAACTGGTTTCGCATTTCGATTGCTCGGGCCCGTATTCACGCGGTGTGCATTGCGTCTGGTTTGTCGATGGCAAGACGGTGCACATGGCCTCGGGCGCCCCCGACTTTCAGCCGCGCAACCCGCTCGACGACCAGTTCTACCGCATCATCGACGTCTCCAACCCGGCCAAACCGGTCGAGACCGGGCGCTGGTGGTTTCCCGGTACGCGCGAAGGCGACAGCGCACCCGCACCCGCGCGCCTGCCGAAACCCTTCGACATGGGTTTTCGCACCCACAACACCAACGTGTATCCCGAACGCCCGGACCGCGCCTATGTCGGTTACATCGACGGCGGCGCGGTGGTGCTCGACATCGCTGACCAGAGCAACATCAAGGTGGTGTCGCAGTGGAACCACTCGCCGCCGTTCAATGGTTTTACCCATACCGTCCTGCCGCTGTTCAACCGCAACCTGTGGATCGTAAGCGACGAATGCGTGATGGACGACGGCGCCGACTGGCCCAAGCTGGTCTGGGTGGTAGACGCGCGCAACGAGGCCAACCCGGTGCCGATCGGCACGTTTCCGATGCCCTCGCTCGACGCCTTCGGCAAACGCGGCGGCCGTTTTGGCGCGCACAACCTGCACGAGAACCTGCCGCTGCCGCTGTCGTTCCGCTCCGACACGATCGTGGTGTGCACGTTTTTCAACGGCGGGGTGCGCGTGTTCGACACCGCCAACCCCTACCAGGTGCAGGAGATCGCCTACTTCGTGCCGGGCGCGCCGAAACTGTCGCCGTCGGGTGCGATCCAGCTCAACGACGTGTACGTCGATGAGCGCCAGATCGTCTACACCATGGATCGTTTCGGCGGCGGGCTGTATGTGCTGGAGATGAACATCTGACCTTGCGATGAGCACTGCGCGAGATCCCTTGGCCGGGAAACTGCCGGTGACGCTGATCACCGGCTTTCTCGGCAGCGGCAAGACCACGCTGATCAGCCGCCTGCTCAAGCACCCGGACATGAACCGGGTGGCGGTGGTGATCAACGAGATCGGCGAAATCGGCATCGACCACGACCTGGTGACGATGTCGTCGGAAAACGTCACCCTGCTCGCCAACGGCTGCCTGTGCTGTACCGTGCGCACCGATTTGCAGGAGACGCTGCGTGCACTCTTCGGCCAGCGCCGCGCCGGGCAGATTGCCGACTTCGACCGCGTGATTGTCGAGACCACTGGCCTCGCCGACCCGGCACCGGTGATCCAGACTCTCGTGAGCGACACCATGCTCGCGGCGCAATACCGGCTCGACGGCGTGGTGACCCTGGTCGATGCCGTCAACGGCCCGGGCCAGCTCGAACGCCAGCCCGAAGCGCAAAAGCAGGCGGCCCTGGCCGACCTGATCCTCATCACCAAGAGTGATCTCGCCGACCCGGCCGCGCTTGATGCGCTCGGCAAGGCGCTCAAGGCGATCAACGCCACCGCCGAGCAGCGGGTGGTGAAGATGGGCGAGATCGCGCCGTCGGAGTTGGTCGGCCTCGGCCTTGCCAGCGCACGCGTCGGCCCCGCCACGCAGCGCTTTCTCGGCACACCGCTCGACGGCGCAGGCGACGGCTACCTCGGCGAGCGCCGCGGCGGACGGCACGACCCCGGCATTGCCACCCTCTCCCTGCGCTTCGATGCGCCCTTCACCTGGGACGGCTTTTCCGCGGCGATGGAGCTGCTCACCAAGCTGCGCGGCCCCGACCTCTTGCGCGTCAAAGGCATCGTCAACGTCGACGGCAAGCCGGTGGTGGTACAAGGCGTGCAGCACATCTTCCACCCGCCGGTGGAACTGGATCGCTGGCCCAGTGCCGATACGAGGACGCGCCTGGTGTTCATCACGCGCAACATCACGCCTGATGCGATTCGCGGGCTGTTTGCGGCGGTGGGGGCGATTGCGGCGCCCGGGCCAGCTTAGCAATTCCCGAGGGGAACTTAGCGGAAAATGGCTCCCACCAAGGGTTTCAGAAGTTTAGCTCGCGAGGCATCACGCCTGATCAGAACGATCGGCCGTTCCACCATTTTCAATATTCACTGTCGATCTCATCGAGAGCCGCGCGAATCGCACCCACGGCATCCGGCCGCACCAGCCGCGCCGATTCGCGGCCATTGCGCAGAAACACCAGTGTGGGCCACAGCTTCACCCTGAACGAACGCCCCAGCGGACGGCCGCTGCCATCGGCGATCTTGATGTGGCGAACGCGCGGGTGATTGGCCAGGGCGGCTGCGATCAGCGCTTGGGCAACGCGACAGTGCCCGCACGTCGGACTACCGAATTCGAGCAGAGTGGGCCCGTCGAGCGCGTCGACTTCCGCGCGGGCGGGTTCCGTCGCTGCATAGTCTTCGTTCATCGGCATGTGGGTACGAGTTGATTGAAGTTGTCGTGTGCGGCGGGCCGGCATGATGTCCATCGATGCACGGCGATGCCCCCCTCGGATGACACCAGGTCTACGCAACGACTTCGTGCAAGCGCACACGAATAAGTTTTGCGTATCGTGGAAAGTCACGGTCGACTGAAAACACCGGCAGGTCAAGCCGCAGTGTAAGCGCACAGATCAGATAGTCGGTGTTCGATCCCTGGACGCCGTGCGCACGGCATTGGTTGAAGCACAGCGCGGCACGTTCGTAGTCTGCGGTTTCAATCGGGATGTCCGGAAAGGCTTCCAGACGTTCGCGCACCAGCTTGAACTGCGTCGGGCTGGCAATACCGGAAAGCAGTTCCTGCCGGATCGGCCCGGCGATCAGGGCGTCACCCGCATCGATCAGTCGTGCGAGTTCGACCGCGACCGCATCCGTGACCGTGCGCTTTCTGCGCAACGCCAGCGACCAGACCGACGTATCGACAATGACCATGCCAGCCGTTTATGCGCGAGTGGTGCGGCGTTTGGTCCCTTGCGCTGCGGCACGCTGGCGCTTCATCGCAACCTCGGGCAGCAAATCGATCTTGCCGAACAGGTCGAGAATCGCCCGCTGCTTGCGGCGCTGGATGTATTCCTCGAGAGCGTGGGTGACGGCGGCTTTTTTGGTCCGGTGGCCGCTGACACGCACAGCTTCGTGGATCAGGTTGTCGTCCAGAGCGAGATTGGTGGCCATGGGTAGCACCTTTCTTACACATGTTGATGTGTGTTCTTACACATGTTGATGTGTGAATTTTAGCGCCAAGTTGGCGTAAGCGCCAGCACGCAGTCGCCCGCCGACGCAAAACCGCGCGCTGATAAGATATCCGGAAATTCCACAAAAACAGTTGGAGACAACATGAAAGC
Organism: Burkholderiales bacterium; assembly: GCA_947473125.1. Classification (GTDB taxonomy): domain Bacteria; phylum Pseudomonadota; class Gammaproteobacteria; order Burkholderiales; family JAEUOS01; genus CANJDH01. Next base: position 12,418 of record CANJDH010000037.1, on the reverse strand, counting down.
CCCGTCATTCGCCTACGAGCGCGCCGAGAGTCTGGCGCGCGCCTGTGCCCTGCTGCACCAGCATGCCGGCAATGCCCGCATCCTGGCGGGCGGCCAGAGCCTGATCCCGGCCCTGAACTTGCGCCTGTCGCAGCCGGACCTGCTGATCGACATTTCGCAATTGAACGAGCTGCGCCACATCACCGTCACCGCGACGGAGCTGGTGGTCGGCGCCCTGACCCGGCATGCCGACATCGAGCGCTCGGCCGACGTGAAGCGCCTGTTTCCGGTGCTCACGCAGGCTGCGGCGCAGATCGCCCACCCTGCCATCCGCAACCGCGGCACCATGGGCGGCAGCATTGCGCTGGCCGACCCGGCTGCCGAATGGCCGGCCGCGACGCTGGCGCTCGACATGTCGCTGACGCTGGCGTCCGAGCGCGGCGAGCGGCGCGTGCCGGCGGATAGTTTCTTCAAAGGCATTTACGAGACCGGCATGGCGCAAGACGAGATGCTCAAGAGCATCCACATCCCCCTGCCTGCAGCCGGCACCCGCAGCGCCTTTGGCGAGCTGACGCGGCGCAGCGGTGACTATGCGATCACCGGCGCGTTCGTGACGGCGCGCAAGAGCGGCGCCACGCTCTCGGCCACGCGCATCGCGTTTTTCGGCGTGGCCGGCCAGCCGCTGCTGGCGCGCGGCGCGATGGCTGCGCTGGACGGCACGACCGGCGACGCGGCTGCCGTGGCACGTGCGCAAGCCTGCCTTGCCGCCGACCTCGACCCGATTGCCGACCTCTACAACACCCCCGCGACCAAGCTGCACCTGTCGCGCGTTTTGCTGGCGCGCCTCGTCGCGCAGCTCGCCTGAAGGAAACCCACATGGAAAACGCATTCCAGCTCGCGGTGAAGGTCAACGGCGCCGATGTCGCCAAGACCGTTGAGCCGCGCACTCACCTGATCGACTTTTTGCGCAACGACCTGGGCCTGACCGGCTCGCACATCGGCTGCGAACACGGCGTCTGTGGCGCCTGCACTGTGCTGGTCAACGGCGAGATCGTGCGCGGCTGCCTGACTCTGGCCTGCCAGACCCACGGCGCCGAGGTTGAGACCGTCGAAGGCCTGACCGAGTCGGGGCTGATTGCCGACCTGCAGACTGCGTTCCACCAGCGCAATGCCCTGCAGTGCGGCTACTGTACGCCCGGCATGCTGGTGTGCGCCACCGCCCTGCTCACCGAAAAACCGCACGCCACGCGCGAGGAGATTCGCGAATACCTGTCGGGCAACTTTTGTCGCTGCACCGGGTACGAGGCGATCGTCGATGCGATCGAAACCACCGCGAAGAATCGCGCTGCCGGCAAGCAACTCGCCGCAACCAACAATGCGGAGGCCGCATGAACGCCCCCGTGCCGGGCTTGAAGCCCACCACCTACATCGGCCAGGATGTGCCGCGCCCCAACGCCAAGCGCCTGCTCGCCGGGCGTGGCCAGTATGTGGACGACATCCGCCTGCCGCGCGAACTGCATGCGGCCTTCGTGCGCAGCCCGCACGCGCACGCGAAAATCGTGCACCTCAACCTCGACGCGGCACGCAAGGCCAAGGGCGTATTCTGGTGCGGCTCCGGTGTCGACGTGGCACGTGCCGTGTCGCCCTGGGTCGGTGTGCTGACCCACTTCAAGGGCCTCAAATCGGCGCCGCAATATGCAGTGGCGCTCGAGCGCGCCACCTGGCAAGGCGAGGCCGTGGCCGTGGTAGTGGCGCAAACCCGCGCGCAGGCCGAAGACGCCGCGCAGCTGGTGGAGGTGGACTACGACCCGCTGCCGGCCGTGACCAACATGGAAACCGCGCTCGATCCGGCCACGCCCGTGATCCACGCCGACCTGGGCGACAACCTCGCGTTCACGCGCGGCGTCGATACCGGCGGCGTGCAGGATGTATTCGCCGGCGCGCACCTGGTGGTCGAAGACACGTTCCGCTTCGGCCGGCACACCGGGGTATGCCTTGAGCCGCGCGCCATCACGGCGGACTTCAATCCGTCGGAGCAGCAACTCACGGTGTATCTGGGCAACCAGGCGCCGCACATGATGCGCGACATCTTTGCCAAGCATCTCGACCTGCCCGAATCGCACGTACGCGTGATTTCCCGCGATGTCGGCGGCAGCTTCGGCATCAAGGTGCATGTGTACCCCGACGAAATGGCGATCGCCGGCATCGCCAAGCTGCTGGGGCGGCCGATTCGCTACCTGGCCGACCGGCTTGAATCGTTTTCGACCGACATCCACGCGCGCGAGCACCTGGTCAAGGCGAAACTGGCCACCGACAAGGACGGCAGGATCCTCGCGTTCGAGCTCGACGACCTCACCGGCATCGGCCCATATTCGGTGTACCCGCGCACCAGCGCGGTCGAAGGCAACCAGGTGGTCAACCTCACCGGCGGGCCCTACGACTTCAAGCACTACCTGGCCAACCTCAAGGTGGTGTTCCAGAACAAGACGCCGACCTGCCAGTATCGCGCGGTGGGCCACCCGATCGCGGTGGCGGTCACCGAAGGCCTGGTGGACCTCGCCGCGCAAAAGCTTAGGCTAGACCCGGCGGAATTCCGGCGCCGCAACCTGATCGCCGACGACAACTACCCGTACACCTCGGCGTCGGGCCTGAAGTTCGAGGCGCTGTCGCACCATGCCTGCCTCGACAAGCTGCTCAAGCTGATGGACTACAAGGGCCTGCGTGCCGAACAACAGGCGCTGCGTGCCAAGGGCATCCACCGCGGCATCGGCCTCGCGGCGCTGATCGAGGTAACCAATCCATCGGCGCTGTTCTATGGCGTTGGCGGGGCGCGCATCTCGGCACAGGACGGCTGCACCCTGCGCCTGGAGCCCACCGGCTGGGTCACCGCGCTCACCGGCGTGACCGAGCAGGGCCAGGGCACCGAAGGCATGATCGCGCAGGTGGTGGCGTCCGCCGTGGGCATCCCGGTGGAGCATGTGCGGGTGATTACCGGCGACACCGATGTCACGCCCTACGGCGGCGGCACCTGGGCGTCGCGTGCGGCCGGCATCGGCGGCGAAGCCGCGCTGATGGCCGGGCACACGCTCAAGGCCAACATCCTGGCGCTGGCCGCGGCAATCCTCACGCGCGACGCCGCCGGTCTTGACCTGCGTGCCGCGCAGATCGTTGATGCCGCGACCGGCGAAGTGCTGCTGCCGCTCGCCGAAGCGGCGCGCATCGGCCAGTACCGGCCCGACACCCTGCCGCGCGCGTTCCAGCCCGAACTGACGGTATCGCGCCAGTATGGCCAGCGTGACTGGCCCTTTGTGTTCACCAACGGCATCCAGGCCAGCTACGTCGAGGTCGACACCGACACCGGCTTTGTCAAATTGCTCAAGCACTGGATGGTCGAAGACTGCGGCACCATCATCAACCCGTTGCTGGTCGACGAGCAGTTGCGCGGCGGCATTGCGCAGGGCATCGGCGGCGCGCTGTTCGAGGAATGCCTGTATGACGACACCGGGCAACTCCTGAACGCCACCATGGCCGACTACCTGGTGCCGATGGCGGCCGAAATGCCTGACATGGTGATCGGCCATGTATGCACCCCGACCAAATCCTCGGAACTTGGCGCCAAGGGCGCGGGCGAAGCCGGCACCGCGGGCGCGCCGGCGGCGGTGATGAACGCCATCAACGACGCGCTCTCGACCCTCAGCGCGCGCGTCACCGAGCAGCCGTTCACGCCAGAGCGCATCCTGCGCGCCCTGGGGAAGGTGTGAGGCGGCGAGGTCTGAAGCGGGTCTGAAGCGGGCGTTTGAAGCCGGGTATAATTTATAGATTGATAAATTACCTCAGGGGTTGGACACCATGAAACTCGGCTACTTCACCATGCCGCTGCACCCGCCGGGACGCAACTACATCGAGACACTGAAGGAGGACCGCGAGGCGATCCTGATGGCCGACCGGCTCGGCTACACCGAGGCCTTTGTCGGCGAGCACACCACCGACCTCGCCGAGACGATTCCCTCGTGCCTGATGTTCCTCTCGACCCTGGTGCACGCGACCAAAAACATCAAGCTCGGCACAGGCACCCTGAACCTGCCGAACGGCCACCCGGCCGCCTTTGCCGCCAACGTGGCGATGCTCGACAACATGCTCGAGGGGCGCCTGATCGTAGGCATCAGCCCGGGCGGCCTGCCCTCCGACATGGAAATGTTCGAGAACCTCGACAAGGACCGCAAGGCGATGTTCCTCGAGTGCATCAACCACATGATCGCGCTCTGGACCGGCGAAGCCCCGTACAACCTCAAGGGCCAGTTCTGGAACCTCTCGACCGAACGCACCCTGATCACCGAAATCGGCCAGGGCACCATCCTCAAAACCTTCCAGCGGCCACACCCGCCGATTGTGGTGACGGCGGTCGAGCCGTTTTCTGCCGGCGTCAGCGCTGCTGCTGCGCGTGGCTGGGAGCCGATCTCGGCCAACTTCCTGTTGCCGCAGTGGGTCAAGTCACACTGGGGCAAGTATCAGGACGGCTGCCAGCAGGGCAACCGCGCGGCCGACCCGGCCAACTGGCGCGTTGCCAAGACCGTGTTCGTCACCGACGATGCCGACGTGGCGCAACGCTACGGCAAGGGCGAAGACAGCCCCTATCGCTTCTATTACAAGCAGCTCCTTTACAAGCTGCGCAAGGCCGGGCGCACCAACCTGTTCAAGAAGTCCAAGGACGCACCGGATGACTCGGTCACGCTCGACGGCGTGGTTGACGACCTGGTGATTGCCGGCACGCCCGAGCAGGTCACGGAACAACTGCTGGCGTTCCGCGAGCAGATCGGCGATTTCGGCACCCTGCTCTATTGCGGCATCGACTGGATGGATGCCAAGCTCGGCAAGCGCTCGATGGAACTGATGGCCGAGAAGGTGATGCCGGCGCTGAACGCGGCGATCAAGAAATAGGACGTTGTGCCGACCCGAAAACCTTTCCCACCAAGGCTTTCATGGCATCAAGGCTGCAGACTCGCTCACACCAATGGTTTCCGGCCTGCCGCCACTGAGGTTCTCGGCAGGGTAGCCGATAAAAATCAGGCGCCGAGGTAGAGGTTTTTCACCATCTCGTTGTTTTCGAGTTCGGCGACGTTGCTGCTCTCGAACGCGATCTCGCCGTGCACCAGCACGTAGCCGCGGTGCGCGATTTTGATGGTCTGGTGGAAATTCTGCTCGGCCATCAGCACCGTCATGCCGTGCTTGCGGTTCAGCTCGCCGATTTTCTCGATGGTCTGCGACACCAGCAGGGGCGACAGGCCCACCGACGGCTCGTCGACCAGCAGCAGCTTCGGCGCCGACATCAGCGCACGCGCGATCGCCACCATCTGCTGCTGCCCCCCGGACATGCTGCCGGCGAGCTGCTTGCTGCGCTGCTTCAGGATCGGAAACGTGGCGTAGCAAAATTCGAGGTTTTTCGACAGGTCGGCACGCGCCAGCGGCCGGTAGGCACCCAGATACAGGTTCTCTTCGACCGTCAGGCGCGGAAACAGGCGCCGCCCCTCGGCCACCATCGCCACGCCCAGGTTGACGATCTCCTGGGGCCCCTTGCCGATCAGGTTGTGCTCGACGCCATCGATCGTCAGCGTGATTTTTCCGGCCGTCGGGCGCACCAGCCCGGTGAGGCACTTCATCAGGGTGCTCTTGCCGTTGCCGTTGGTGCCGAGCAGCGCCACCGTTTCGCCCTGCTTGACGTTGAGCGACACGCCCTGCAGCGCGCGCACCGCGCCGTAACCGGCCTCCACGCCGGAAATGTTGAGTTCAAGCGCCAAGATAAGCCCTCTGCACGTCGGGATTTTTCACAATGTCGGTCGGCACGCCTTCGGCGATCAGTTCGCCCGCATCGAGGCACACCACGCGCTCCGAGAAGCGCATGATGGCGTGCATGATGTGCTCGATCATGATGATGGTGATGCCGGTTCCCGAGAGTTTGAACAGGATCGCCAGCACCTCGTCGACCTCGGCGTGCGACAGGCCGGCCATCGCCTCGTCGGAAATCAGCAGCGCCGGGCGCGCCGCCATGGCGCGCGCCAGTTCGAGCTTGCGCAATTCGACCTGCGACAGGCCGGCACAGGCGGCGTGCATCTTGTCACCCAGGCCCATGTCGCGCAGGATCGCCTCGGCTTCACCCTTGATGTCGTGCTTGTGGGCCACGCCGCGATAGGTGACGTATTCGAGCGGCACGGCCAGATTCTCGACCGGCGTCATGCTATGGAACGGGCGCGGGATCTGGAACGAGCGGGCGATGCCGCGCCGGGTGCGCTGGTGCGGCGCCAGGCCGTTGAGGTTTTCGTTCTTGAAAGTGATCGACCCGGCGTCGTTTTTTAGCGCCCCTGAGACGCAGTTGATCAGGGTCGTCTTGCCTGAGCCGTTAGGGCCGATCAGGCCGAGGCGCTCGCCCTGCGCCACGTCGAGGTTGACGTTGGAGAGTGCGGTGAAGCCGCCAAAATGCTTGGAGACGCCGGCAATCGACAGTAGCGTGCTCATTGGGCACCGCCTTTGGCGTCGCCTTTTGCGCTGTTCTTGGTGCGCAGCTTGCGCACCAGGCCGAGGATGCCGTCCGGCGCCACCACCACAAAAAATACCAGCAGCACGCCGACGATCAGCACGTTCAGCTCCGACGAAATCGTCACGGTGACAATCTGCTGCACCGAACCGAGCAGCAGCGCGCCGATCACCGGACCGATCCAGGAGGAGGTGCCGCCGATGATCGGCATCGCCAGTGCCGACACCGAGTAGTTGAGGCTGAACGCGCTCACCGGCTCGATGAAACGCATGTACATCACCAGCGGCGCCCCTGCCGCACCCATCAGCGCCCCGGAAACCACCGTTGCGATCAGCTTGAGCTTCAGTGTCGGCACACCGACGCACTCGGCCGCCTCCTCGTTGTCCTTGATCGCACGCAAACCGCGCCCGATCCATGACTGCTCGATGTAGCGCGAGATCGCCACCGCGGAGATGGCCATCAGAACCATGACAAAAAACAGCATCGTGTCGTAGCTGGTAAACGGTGCGATCGGCTCGGGCCGCATCATCTGCAGGCCCTTGGCGCCGCCGAAATAGTCGGTATTGAGAATCACCGTCTCGAGCACGATCGCGACCGCCACCGTGGCGATCGAGAAGAAAATGCCACGCAAGCGCAGTGAAATCAAGCCGATGCCGAGCCCCAGCACGCCGGTGCAACACGCGGCGGCAATGATCTGCACCAGCAGCGGCGCGTTGAACATCTTGATCATGAAGAGCGCGGTATAGCCGCCCATCGCGAAAAATGCACTGGTGCCGAAATTGACGTACCCGGCGTAGCCCCCCAATATGTTCCAGGCGCTGGCCAGCACAATGAATTGCAGCACGACATACGAAGCGTTGAAGACATAGTCGGTCCTGACGCCTGTCATCAGTGCGATCGCCGCCAGGACGACCGCGATGCAGCCGCCCACGAAAATCCGGTTATTTCCGCCCATGCTGCTCATCTTCCCGCTCATCTTCCAAACAATCCCTGTGGCCGCACGCCGAGCATCACCAGCAGCAGGCCGAAGGCCACCGCCGGTGCCCAGGAGGCGCCAAAAAATGTGAGTACGATGGTCTCGGCCACGCCCAGGATCAGGCCGGCCACCAGGGTGCCGCTCATACTGCCCAGGCCCGCCAGCACCACCACGCAAAAAGTGCGGCCGATGTAGATGCGGCCCAACTGCGGGTCGACCGGGCCGATGATGATCAGCAGCGCCCCGGCAATCGCGGTCACTGCCGTGGCGATGCCGAATGCCCATTGCTTGACCTTGACCGGGTCGGCGCCCATCAGGGACAGCGCGATCTGGTCCTGTGCCACCGCCTTGATGGCGCGGCCCATGTAGGTCTTGCCGAGGTACAGGGTCAGCCCGATGGTCAGCAGCAGGGCGGCAGCGAACGCCACCAGCAGGCGCATCGGGATGCGCAAATCGTCGGTGAAGTCGATGCTCTTGCCGATGTACACGGCCTCCACCAGGCGCTGGTCGACCCCGAACACCAGTATCAGGCAGACCTCGATGATGAACGCAACACCGAAGAAAAAGGCTAGTCCGCGCAAACCGGCATCGCTGCCGTGCTTCTCGAACATCGCGTAATAGAGCCGGTACATCACCACGCCGAGCACAAAGAACACCGGCGCCAGAAACAGGCCCGCCAGGATCGGGTCCCAGCCAAACCCGGCCAGCCACCAGGTGGCATAGGCACCGGCCACCAGGAACGACGGGTGGGCGATGTGCGGCACGTCGAGCAGGCCGAACGACAAAGACAGGCCGATCGACACCGCCGCATAAAAACATCCGAGCAGCAGGCCGAACACCAGTGCCCCAATCAGCAGATCCCAGGAAAACACGTTTTAGTCACCCAATAAAAAGTGAAGGGGCGCAACGTGCGCCCCTCCGGCAGGCAATGGTTTGCCTAGTTGCGCGCCTTCTCGTAGGGGAACTTGAGTTCGCCCGATTTGTAGGGCGCCGGCGACAAAATCACCTGCTTGCCCGGCTGGCGGAACTGCTCCATGTCCTTGTCTTTGAGGCCGGTGAACTGCACCATCATCACGCGCGCATTGGCCCATTCGCCGTTGCGCTGGTACTTGATCGGGCCGACGATGGTCTTGTGCTCGGTATCGCGCATGTACTTGGCGAGCGCCTTCTGGTCCAGGCCCTTGGTGGCCACAATCGCCGCTTCGAGCATCTGGCCAATCGCATAGTTGAAGGGCGGCAAATAGAAACCCAGCGGATCGACCTTTTCGACCTTGGCTTTGACCGCGTAGCGCGACAGGAAGTCCTTCAGGCCCGGAAATTCAACCGTTTTTTCCGGCGCATACGAGGTGTAGTTGACGAAGCCGTTGAGCTGCGAACCGAGGCTCTCCATGATCGGGCCGAACTGCAGGCCGACCATGCCGCCGCCGATCAGCTTGACCGTGCTGCCGACACCGATTTCGTTGACGGCGCGCACGATCGCCACCGATTCGCTCGGGTAGGAGGCAATAAACACCACGTCGGGCTTGGACGCCTTGATCGAGCGGATCATCGACGAAAACTCGTTGGTGTTCGGCGGGTACTTCTGGTCATACACCGTCTTCAGGCCGTTGTGCTTGGCAAGGTTCTTGGCGCCGGTGGCAAGACTCTGCGAAAACTCGGCGTCGGCGGCCAGGAAGGCGATGGTCTTGGCGCCGCGCTTCATGCCCATTTCCATGAACCCGGAGAACCAGGTGACCGAATCGTTCCACGGCGCATTGTTGAACCACATGTCGTGCTGGATGCGCTCGTTCACTTCAAACGAAAAGTTGCCCATCAGGAGCAGGCCGCGCTGCTTGACCAGCGGCATGATCGGCGCCGTCGGATTGGTGCCGTACGGCGCGATCAGCAAGTCGACCTTGTCGACGTCGAGCAGCTTGGTGTAGATGCCGGGGGTGGTGGCCGGGTTCGACTGGTCGTCATAGACAATCAGCTCGACCTTGCGGCCGAGAATGCCGCCCTTGGCGTTGACATCATCGCGCCACATCTGCAACCCGAGCAGCGCGGCCTTGCCGCCGGCACCGAGGCCGCCGGTCTGGGCGATCGACAGGCCGATCTTGATCGGCGCGCCTTGCGCAAACGTGGCGGTGGATGCCACTGCAGTGGCTGCCACTGCGGCACCGACAAATGCACGACGCGTAATGTTTTTCGGATTGCCTTGTTTCATGTTGTCATCTCCTTTGGTTTCAAACTCTGTGGCACTGATTTGCGTGCTTGCCGGGTGATCCGGCATTTTCGGTCTGTATAGGTTGTGAAGGTTAGCAGGTTTCGAGCGCCGCGTGAATGCCGCATTGCGGCGGCGCGAGCCTGAATAGGTGCATCAAGCCCTGCCCCCTTCCTTCAACCACCATACCGGTAGCTGGGTGCAATCGACGGCATCGAGCCCCTTCCCCGCCGCACGGTCAAAGCAGCTGAGCGCCAATGCCGTGAGCGGCAACTGTACCTGCTGCAACGCAGCCTGGTCCAGCATGGTGCGCACATCCTTGCGCATGGTCGCAACATCCACCGTCACTTTGCCGTCGGCCGCACCGGCCAGCGCCTGCGCGATCATCGGGCCGCGCACCTTGAGCATGTTCGGGCCGCCCGAGGTTTCGGAAAAAATGTCGACCACGCGCTTCGGGTCCAGGCCGAGGGGCTGGATCAGCGACAAGGCTTCGCCCAGGGTCTGCCAGTACACCATCAGCGGCAAGTTGATCGCCAGCTTCATGGTCGCACCCGCACCAAGGGAGCCAACATGCTCGACGCGCCGGCACAGCAGATCCAGAAGCGGGCGCGCGCGCGCGAGGTCGGCGTCAGCCGCGCCGACGAAGCCGAGCAACTTTCCTTCCTGGGCCGGGCCGACGCTGCCGCCGACCGGGCACTCCACGTAGCTGGCGCCGGCAGCCGCAACCCGTGCGCCGATCGCCTGTTGCGTGGCGGGCCGCACCGTGCTCATGTCGATCAGGAGCCTGCCTTTGACATCGCCGGCGAGCAAACCAGCGCCACTACCGTGGACCGCGGCGTACACCGCGTCAAGCGCCGCGTCGTCGGTCAGCATGGTGATGACCGCATCGACCTTCGCCGGCAAGCCTTCCAATTCCGACCAGGCGGCGCCGAGTTCGAGGATCGGCTGGGCACGGGCGCGCGTACGGTTCCAGACGCTGACCTGATGCCCCAGCCCGAGGAGGCGCCTGGCGATGGCACTGCCCATTTTCCCGGCCCCTGCGATTCCGATATGCATGTCGTTCATCCTCAAACAAATTTGTTGCGGCGCAAAATAAAAGCGCAGCGCAACGCGTGCGCCGAAATGTACACCATAAGTTATCATCGGATAAACAACGGTCATCGACCCGACCACGCGGTCCCGTTGCCAACCCTTTCAAGGAGCGCTTGTGTTCTATACCTGTTCCCCCTCTTGTACCAACCCCCTGCACCAGCACGCCCCGGCACGTGCCGCCGCCGCGGCCAAACCCGCTGCACGCCTGTCGCGGCCGGTGGCCAAGGGCCGTGCCGGCAAGGCCAAGGTGGTGGACCTGCATTGCCACTACCTGAACCCGGTGGTCAACGCCAAGACGGCGCACCTCAACCCGGCCCAGTACGACATGACCACGGTCTATGCAGACGAACTGACGCGCGCCACCAACGTCAAGCAGATGAAGACGCGCGCGCCGAAACTGACCGGCGTCACCGAACGCCTCAAGGACATGGACCGGATGGGCGTGGACATCCAGGCGGTGTGCCCCGCCCCCTACCATTTCTTTTATTGGACCGAACCCGGCTACGGCGCCGAGCTGGCGCGCGAAGTCAATGACGGCCTCGCCAAGATCGCCGCCGACACGCCGGACCGGTTCGTGGCAATGGGTTCGGTGCCCCTGCAGGACGCGCAACTGGCGATCCGCGAACTCGAGTATTGCGTCAAGACCCTGGGGATGCGCGGCATCGAGATCTGCACCAGCGTCAACGGCAAGAACCTGACCGACCCGAGCCTGAAGCTCGACAAGTTCTTTGCCCGCGCCGAAGAACTCGGCGTGGTGATCTTCATGCACCCGCTGGGCTGGACCCAGGCTGATCGCCTCACGCACCACTATTTCAACAACGTGATCGGCAATCCCCTCGACTCCACCGTGGCCGTATCGCACCTGATATTCGACGGGGTACTGGCGCGTTATCCGAAGCTCAAGTTCGTGGTGGCGCACGGCGGCGGCTTCATCGCCCACTACTGGGCGCGCATGGACCACGCCTGGCGCGCCCGCGCCGACTGCCGCACGGTGATCAAGCGCCCGCCGTCGTCGTATCTTGAAAAATTCTACTTCGACACGATCACGTTCGACCCGGAAATGCTCAAGCGCCTGATCGACCGCTTCGGCGCCGACCACGTGGTGCTCGGCACCGATTATCCCTACGACATGGGCGAAGACGACCCGCTGAGGCTGATCGCGCAGGTGAAGCGTTTGCCGCGCGCCGACCGCGAGTTGATCCAGGGCGGCAATGCCGCACGCCTGCTGAAAATCAAGTCGTAGTTTTCCCGCCGCAGGGTACCGGGCCGTTCGGCCCGGCCCCAAGCCGGCGCCGCCAGAGCGCCAGGAGTCACCATGCTCCTGGCGCCTTTTTTTTGCGCCTTGAAATGCGTGCCCTTCACCCGCTTTTTCCGGGGATGGCGTCGCCCCCTCCTTTTTGATAATCGGACCACTCGTTCATGCGCGCCTGACACACTTGCGCTGAATACCTTCGACGCAAGCCGATGCCTGGTTCACCTTATTCCTGGTTCACCTAAGGAATCACTGAACAAGTGATGGTGGAGGCGATAAGTTTGGGAATTGAAGTCAATTTGATGACGAATCAGGTGAAATTGTCGAGGAAAGGGGGCTCTGCCCCCACTATTTCCCTACGCCGGACGCACCTCTCCTGCGAGAGGCATT
>CANJDH010000036.1 GCA_947473125.1 Burkholderiales bacterium | reverse complement strand
CCAGCCGCCGCTTCGCCTGCCGCGACGACGATGTCGGCGTAGTGTCCGGAGGCGCGCAACAGGCGCGCCCAGCGCACTGCCGTGTTGCGGTTACCGTGGCGTGATCCGGGCTTCGCGGGTGTGACAAGCAGAATGCGCATGGCGGTTGCAGGATTGATGGAAACGATCGGAAACAATCACGGAGGGCGGGTGCGCCATCTTAACGAGACGGCCCCCCGAGCGTGGGCTGCTCGCCGACAGGCCAAAGTAGCCACAACTCCCCGGCTTGGCGCATGCGGCCTGCTTCGCGTCCCGCCTCGTCGCCAAAGCCCCAAAAGAAATCAGCGCGTTGCGGCCCGCGAATGGCGCCTCCCGTATCCTGGGCCATCACCAGCCGCTCCAGCTGACGCGTCGTGTTCGGATAAGTTGTTGCGAGCCACACCGGCGCACCCAGAGGCACGAACGCCGGATCGACGGCGATGGAGCGCCCTGCGAACAGCGGCACGCCGAGCGCGCCCGGCGGTCCCGCGTCACTGTCGAGCTTGATTTCACGAAAGAAGACGTAACTCGGATTGTTGTTGAGAAGCTCCGTAAGCTTGGCGGGATTCGCTTTGGCCCATGCCTTGATGCCCTGCATCGAGGCTTGTTCGAGTTTCAATTCGCCGCGCTCGACCAGCAGGCGTCCGATGCCCCGAAACGGGTGCCCGTTTTGGTCCGCATAGTTGAGGCGCACCGTTTCACCGTTCTCGAGGCGAACCCGCCCCGAGCCCTGGATTTGCAGGAAGAACAGCTCGACCGCGTCATCAACGTAGACAATTTCACGCCCGGCAATGGCGGCCTTGCCCGATTCGATTGCGGCGCGATCGAAGTAGGGCACCACCCGATTGCCTTCAAGGCGGCCGCGCAGACGCTGCCCCTTGAGATCCGGCCGCACGTCGCCAAGGTCAATTGTCAGCAGGTCAGGTGGAGCGGCATAGACTGCATGCTGATTGTTGCCGCGCCGGGAACGGCTGCCGGATAACAGTGGCTCGTAATACCCTGTCACCATCGACGAACTGCTGCCGGTCATGCGCCAAGGCGCCAGGTTGCGTTCAAAAAAAATCCTTGCCGCCGATGGGTTCACGGATTCCGCCTCGGTGCAGACCGTGCGCCACGGCGCTTGCCGTTTAAGCACGCCGCAACTGGCGAGGAAGGAGCGCCAGGCGTCTTCATGGCGATCGGAACCCCAATTGGGGACGTCACTCCAGCCAGCCTGTATCCAGGCTGGTTTGGCTGCGGGCACCTCCGGCTTGTCGCCGGGCTTTTCGCAGACGCACGGCGCACACGCCGGAGCCTGCGGGGCGCAGGCTGCCGCTGCGTGTCCTGCAATGGGGGGAGGGGGACCCAGCGGTGAGTTGGCGCAGGCTGCAAGTGCCATTGACGCGGATAGAATGGCGCTTCTCAGGAATACGCGACGTGGTGAATGCATGTTTGAAGGCGGGATGTGGATTTTTTATCTGGAAATGCTGGTGGTCCTGGCAGTCGCCGGGTTCATCGTATGGTGGACCCTGCCCAAAAAAAAGCCGCCGCCAGAGCAGAGCGGTACCGCCCCCCCAGAGCCGCCGCCCCGGAGCTAGCGAAAGGCAGCACGTCGATGGCGGCGCTGAATCGCCCGAAAGCGCCGCCCGATGCGCCCCGGTTTCCAGTGTTTTGCCAAGCCTGCAGCCCATGCACGTACCGTCACCCGAAGGGCATGCAGCGCACGCCAGGTCGAGGTGTCGCGAACCCATGCATAGAGCGTATTGCGCCATTTGGTGATGACGAAGTACATCGCAGCGAACCAGGCCAGCGTCATCAGCTGCTGCTTGGTCAACACGAAAATGCGTGCCACCAGCACGGTGCCAGCGAGCTTTGCGGCAATGATCAGTTGCAGGCCGAGCAGCGCATGGCCTTGGGTAATGAGCCACAGCGCCGATACCTTGACCGGGAACAGCAATACTCCGGGCAGCAGGAATACTGCGGCCGCACCGTAGGGTGGCAGGCTGCCAATCCGGCTTTCGATGCTGCGAATGATCGGCAGCGTGCCGAGGACTGCCATCAATCGCTTGGCTCCCTCCCAGAGGACTTCCTCGGCAAACATCAGCAGGGCCGCCAGGGCCATCAGCGGGCCGGTCAGGAGCGAAGTGAGCTGCTTTCCCATGATGTCTGCTTCAATGCAGGATACGCGGCATCGAGAGGACAAATTCCGGCACTGTTGCCTCAAATCCCGTTCCGTCTTCGGCTACCATTTGGTAGCTGCCGCGCATCGTGCCAACCGGGGTCGGTAAAGGCGTGCCGCTCTGGTACTGGAATTCTTCGCCCGGCTTGAGCAGGGGCTGATTGCCGACGACTCCCAGCCCCTTCACTTCCTGGGTGCGCCCCTCGGCATCGATGATGATCCAGTGGCGACTGATCAACTGTGCCGCAATCAACCCGGTATTGCGGATGGTGATGAAATAAGCGAACACATAGGGACCCGCCTCCCGATCCGACTGGTCGGGAAGGAATTCGGTGCGAACCGATACAGTGACTTCGTATTTGGCCATGTCGCATTGTGGGCCCAATCGTGATCCGGCGGCAAGGGATCACGGGGCGGCAACGGCAAGGTATCATCCGCACAGGCAGCGGGTTCAACAATCGGGTGGTCGGCGCAGTGCGGTGTTTTGCGCAGACCCTCAAAAGACTGCCAGAGTGGAGCATCGCTTCAGGAGACAGCATTGCGTAACAAGATCGCCTCGGGACTGTGCATTGCCTTGCTCGCGGCTGGCTGTGCGGGCCCCGCGCAGCACCCCGCGAAACAGATTGTGCTGGGCACGGTAACGGGTTTTTCCGGGGCGGCGCCGGGCGCGGTATTGCCTGGGGGCTGGCAAGTCTGGACCCTCGCCAAGTTCAAGAAGCCGACGACCTACGACCTGATCCACAAAGACGGCGCCACCGTGGTCGAGGCCCGTGCCGACGGCTCTGCGTCAGGCCTGTTGCATCCGCTCGATCACCTGAACCCCGGCGAATATCGCGAAATGAGCTGGCGCTGGAAAATTGACGACCTGATCAAAAATCAGGACAACACGCGTAGCGCTACGGAAGACTCCCCGGTGAGGCTCGTGATCCGCTTTGATGGCGACAGGTCAAAACTCGATTTCAGTGAACGGATATTTGCCGCACAGGTCAAGGCGGTAACCGGCCAGGAATTTCCGTATGCCACGCTAATGTACATATGGGGGAGCAAGTCCGAGCGTGAGACCGTAATCTCGAGCCGGTTTACCGAGCGCATCAAGATGATCGTGGCCGAAACCGGGCGCGAGAACGTGGGGTCCTGGCAAACGGTCAAACGCAACCTCTACGACGATTTCAAGCGCGCCTATGGCGAGGAGCCTGGCGCGATCACCGGGGTCGGCATCATGACCGATACCGACAATACCGGGGAGAAAGCCAAAGCCTGGTACGGGGACATCCGCATATTGCGGCACGCCCCCTGAAGCATGTTGCTGCCGGCGCCCGATGCGCCGGAAAGAACGTGCCGGGAAGGGCCTGCCTTCCATGTCCGAAAATGGCTATCGTAAAGACGCTCGGCGCGGTACATTGCCGGCATGGAATCGGAAATTGACGCGGGCGGCTATCTCGGCGAGGCCATCGCCGGGGGGCGCCCGGACCAGCTGTTTCGCGCGTACGAAACGCGCGATGTGCGCTTTGACGGGCGCTTTTTTGTCGGCGTAACGACGACCGGCATTTTCTGCCGTCCGGTGTGTCCGGCGCGTACGCCGCTACGCCGCAATGTGCGCTTTTTTGCGAGTGCCGCGGCCGCCTTTGCCGCCGGACTGCGACCCTGCCTGCGTTGTCGACCGGAGCGTGCGCCGGCGCTGCGTGCACTGGCGGGCGGTGAGGCGCTTGTGGCGCGCGCCCTTGGGGCGATAGACGCGGGCGACCTCAATGCCGGTTCCGTCGAGGAACTCAGCGCACGCATCGGGGTGACTTCCCGTCACCTGCGCAGGCTGTTCGAAGTCCATCTCGGGGCCACGCCCATCCAGGTGGCGCAGACGCGGCGCCTCCTGTTTGCCAAGCAGTTGGTGGAGGAAAGTGCGCTATCGCTTACCGACGTTGCGTTTGCTTCCGGCTTTGGCAGCGTGCGCCGCTTCAATACCGCATTTCGTGAAACTTATGAGCGGGCGCCATCAACCTTGCGATCGAGCAACGCCTTGCTGACAGCGGCGACGCTTCCGACCGGCGCCATGGAGGTGCGGTTGGGAAGCATGCCGGGTGCGCAGTTCGGCCGACTTCTCGAGTTTTATCGAACCCGTGCGTTCAAGGGTGTCGAGGTCGTGAATGCGGATGACTATCGGCGTTCCGTCGAACTGGGCGGCATGGCGTGCACGATACGGGCGCGTCGGCAGAAAGGGAGCGATGCCTTGTATCTGACCAGCGACCTCGCAGCGCTTGCCCAGTTGCCGCACGTCGTGGCACGGGTAAAACGTATGGTCGATCTGGAGGCACCGGTCGCCGCTGTGCTGGCCCACTTGGGTCGCGACCCTTTGCTGCGGCCGGTCCTGCACGAGGGCGTGAGAGTGCCGTGTGCCTGGGACCCGTTTGAGCTTGCGGTGCGCGCCATCCTGGGTCAACAGGTGACCGTGAAGGCCGCCACCACGCTCGCGGGCCGGCTGGTGGAGCGCTTTGGTGCGGCGTTGCCCGAGTCGTCCATCGACCATCGCCTGCAGCCGACACGTCTGTTTCCCCACGCGCAGGCCCTGGCGCGAACGCCGTTAGCGGACATCTGCGCCCTGGGCGTTATCCGCAAGCGCGCCGAATCGCTGATTGGCCTGGCGCGACACGTGGTAGACGACCCGGACTGGCGCACCCGCTACGACGGCCTCGACGCATTTGTCGGGCGGATGACCGAATTGCCCGGCATTGGTGTCTGGACGGCGCAGTACGTGGCAATGCGCGGGTTTGCCGACACCGATGCGTTTCCGGACGGGGACCTGGGCCTGTTGCGCAGCGCCAACAGACTTGGCATTGCCTCCACGGCACGCGAACTCGCACGTCACGCAGAACGCTGGCGTCCTTGGCGTGCCTACGCGGCGCAGGCACTTTGGAATTTGAATCTGGTGTGAGAGGGACGTTATGACGATGCTGTGGCTGGACCGAATCCCTGCGCCCCCAGAAGCGCCTTTTGACGAAATAGTGATCGCCGTGGATTGCGACCGTCTGGTCGCGCTCGATTTCAACGGATTCGAGGCGCGCATGCAACGCCTGTTGGCGAAGCGCTACGCCGCGTTCGATCTGGTGGAGAAGTCCGATCCATGCGGGTTTTCGGAGATGCTCCAGTCTTATTTCAGGGGAAACATCAAGGCTGTCGACGCCATTGCCGTGGACACTGGTGGCACGTTTTTCCAGCGTGCTGCATGGCATGCGCTGCGCACCATTCCGGCCGGCACCACTGCCACGTATGGCGAGCAGGCGCAGCGCATCGGGCGTCCCAGGGCAGTGCGGGCGATTGGTGCCGCGAATGGACAAAATCCCGTTGCGATCGTATTGCCCTGCCATCGCGTGGTCGGCGCCAACGGGGCGCTGACCGGATACGCGGGCGGGGTCGCCGCCAAGGCCTGGCTGCTACAGCATGAGGCCGCTGCAATCGCCTGACGAGGCTACACTTGCTCTGTCGGCATTGTGCAACGGGGTGAAATGGATGAAAGTTTTCGCGACGGCTTTGGTATGTTGCATCGCTGCCTTTTCGGCGGGCGTGTCGGTGGCCCAAAAGGCCGATGCAGGCTTGTATGTTCCCACGCCACAGACCATCGTCGACGCCATGCTCGACATGGCGGGCGTGGGGGCGACAGATCACGTGATTGATTTGGGCTCGGGAGACGGGCGCATCGTGCGCACCGCAGCGCGCCGTCTTGGTGCGACTGGCGTGGGCGTGGAGATCGACGATCAACTGGTTTCGATGGCGCAGGATGCCGCCGCAAAGGACGGCGTAACCACACGAGCGCAGTTTGTCAGCCACGACCTGTGGACCTTTGATACCTCAAAAGCCAGCGTGGTGACCGTGTATCTCTTGCCGCGTGCCTTGCCGCGCCTGAAGCAGAAGCTGCTGGCCGAACTCAAACCCGGGACCCGCGTCGTCGCCCACGACTATCCGTTTCCCGATTGGGAACCGACGCAACGCATTGTTGTGCACGAACCGGCCAAACTGGCGGTTAACGGCGACGACAAGGCATATCTGTATCTCTATGTGATACCGGCGCGCAACTGAACCCCGACAATCGGGGGCAGTGGCGCGCCGGTTGGCGTTGCTTGCCCTCGGGTGCGTCGGGTTCAGGCGCCCCAAGGGCGGATCGCCGCCTTGAGTTGCTTGTAACCATCGATGTAACGCGGACGGCCGGCGTCGTAGATCTTGTCGAAGATCGCGAGCTGGTCGTCGAGCCATTTGGCGAGCAGCGTGTTGCCCGGGTTGGCGGCCTTGTAGGCTTCGTTGATCAGCACGAAGTGGATGCGCGGGTCGTACGGCGCCTTGGTGCCGCCCACGGTTTCGTCGCCGTCGAGCAGGCGCAGCAACATCGCGTCGGCCGAGCCGAGCGTCTGTTCATAGATCGGCTCGCCGACCATGCGGTACATCACGCTGGTCATGTCCTTGCCGTTCTTCATGGTAAAGCCCATGTCGGCCCACAGCTTGTTCATGTCGGTGCCGGGCTTGACCTTGTCGAGGATCATCTGGCCCCAGGCGCGCAGGAAGTCGGGCGCGTCCGCCATCAGGTCGGTGAGGCGATCGCCGTCAAGGTCGGTCGCGTAGACGATGCAGCCGACCTGCTTGACCATGTCGTGCAGCAGCAGGCCGAAATTGGTGTCCGAAATATGCTCGGAAATCTCGCCACCCCAGTTTTCCATGCCGTCCTTGAAATCCTTGGGCAGCAGGGCCACGATTGCGTCGACCTTTTCCTTGTGCTCTTCGTAAGCGTCGACCGAGTACTTGCGCGTGAGCTTGAACTTGGTGCCCTTGAGCATCCAGCGGACCACGCCGGCGTTGATCGCGTCTTCCTGCGCCTGGGTCGGCTTGGTGGCGACACGGCCGATCTGGCCGGTCTCGTGGACCATTTTCAGGAACAGGCGCACCGCGTAGCACATGCGCACGCCGGGGGTATTCATCTCAGAGTGGATCACACCGGTAGCCGGATCAACGTTGAATTTTTTCTTGTCCTGGGAATACGGCAAGCCGGGCATGAAGCGGATGCTGGTGATGGTGCCGTAAGGGCGCACGTTGCAATAGACGCCAGCTGCGGTGCGCAGCGGCGCATTCGCCGATTTGCCGTTCACGACAACCTTCTTGCCGCCGTCATTGACCATGAAGTCGCCGGCAGTGGACCACTTGAGCGACGTGAAATCGAGCTTGCCGAACCAGTCGAGTGACACTAGCTTGGTGTCATGGCGGAACTGCGCCATCATCGGCACGCCGAGAAACGGCAGGCCCAGAACGTCTAGCGCCATGAGGGTGCCGTTGAGGGCATACATGTCGGTGAACGCATGCGCCACCGGTTTGACGCCGCCGTGTGGGTTGCCGCCTTCCCAGATGATCGCGTCGGAAATGCCGCGCGGCTGAATCTTGGAACGCTTGTAAATGCCGTCAAGCAGCTTGAAGAGGTCGCCGTTCTGTTCTTCTTGGGCGATTTTCAGTAAATCTAGTTGTTGAGTCATGAATGCATTGCCTCGGTATGGAAGGAAAGGTGAGATGTCTGCGTGACATCGCCCTCCATTATCGCACTGTCCGGACGGCGATTCCAGCCGGTCAGCACGGTGTCAGGCGCCGAACTGGAGCGCCGCGAGGCGCGCGTACAGGCCGCCGGCGCGCAGCAATGTGTCATGCGTGCCGGCGGCTTCGATGCGCCCGTCGGCGAGGACGACGATGCGATCGGCATTGCGCACCGTGGCGAGACGATGCGCAATCACCAGTGTGGTGCGCCCCTTCATCAGGTTTTCGAGCGCCGCCTGCACCAGGCGTTCGCTTTCGGCATCGAGGGCGCTGGTGGCCTCGTCAAGCAGCAGCACCGGCGGATTTTTCAGGATCGCGCGCGCGATCGCGATGCGCTGGCGCTGCCCGCCCGACAGGCGCACGCCGCGCTCGCCGACAAAAGTGCGATAACCCTCCGGCAGGCGCTCGATGAATTCGTCGGCCATCGCCGCCTGCGCTGCCGCCTTGACTTCTGCATCGGTGGCGTCGCTGCGGCCATAGCGGATATTTTCCATCGCGTCGGCTGAAAACACCACCGTGTCCTGCGGCACGATGCCGATGCGCGCGCGCACCGCCACCGGGTCGGCTGCCGCGATGTCGACGCCGTCGAGGACGATGCGTCCCTTGGCGGGGTCATAGAAGCGCAGCAGCAACTGGAACAACGTGGTTTTGCCGGCGCCGGAAGGGCCGACCACGGCGACCGTTTCCCCGGCACGCACATGCAGGGAAAAATCGGTCAGCGCGGTATGGTCCGGGCGCGACGGGTAGTGGAACAACAGGTGTTCCATGCGGATCTCGCCGGTGACACCGGGCAGCGGTGCCGGCAGCGGCATCGGGTTGATCGGCGCCACGATGTCGGAACGAGACGAGAGCAGCTCCATCAGGCGTTCGGTGGCGCCAGCGGCGCGCTGCACGTCGCCCCAGACTTCCGACAGGGCGCCGATGCTGGTCGCGACCAGCACCGCATAGAGCACGAACTGGCTCAGCACGCCGGCGGTCATGCTGCCCTCCAGGACCGAGCGCGCGCCCTGCCAAAGGACCAGCACGATCGCGCCGAACACCATCACGATGATGATCGCGGTGAGGCTGGCGCGGGCGCGGATGCGGCTACGCGCGGTGTTGAAGGCGGCTTCGACCGAGTCGGTAAAACGCGTCGTTTCGTGGCGCTCCTGGGTGAACGCCTGCACCGTCGGCACGGCATTGAGTTTCTCGCCCGCCAATGCCGAGGAATCGGCGACCCGGTCCTGGCTGGCGCGCGACAGGCGCCGCACCTGGCGGCCGAAGGCAATGATCGGCAGGATCACGAACAGCAGCAGGGCCAGGGTAAATCCGGTCAGTCGCGCACTGGTGACCCCCATCATCACCAGGCCGCCTGCCAGCATCACGAAGCTGCGCAGCGCCATCGACATGCTGGTGCCGACCACGGTCTGGATCAACGTCGTGTCGGTGGTCAGGCGCGACAGCACTTCGCCGGTACGCGTGGTCTCGAAAAATGCCGGGCTCATGCCGATGATGTGCCGGTATACGGCGCTGCGGATATCGGCGACGACGCGCTCGCCCAACCAGGACACCAGGTAAAAGCGCGCCGCGGTAAACAGGCCGAGGACGGTGGCGACACCGAACAGCAGCAGGAAGTAGCGGTCGATGTGCTCGGTATTGGAGCGCGAAAAACCGAGGTCGATCATCTGGCGCACTGCCACCGGCAGCGCCAGCGACGCCGCCGCGGCGATCAACAACGCAACCAGTGCCAGCGCCAGCGTGCCGCGGTAGGGGGTGAGGAACGGGACGATCTGGGCGAGCGGGCTGAGCTTGCGCGCTGCGGGCGCGCTGGTTGCGGGCGCCGCGGGTGCGCTGCTGGTGGACGACATGGGAAACCGATGCGGTGAGGAGGTCAGGCGGACTTTACCGGAGTGCGCATCGAGAACACGACACCGGCCTGATCTTCGCGGTTGCGGGCGGTGACGGTCCCGCCGTGAAACTGTGCCACCAGCCGGACGATGAACAGTCCCAGTCCGAGGTGGGCGTTGTGCGCCGGATCGGCATCCGGGCCTGGCGTCATTGCTGGTTCAGCCCTGATCGAGACCATGGAATTGAACAGGTAGTCGGCGGAGGACCCCGCCGGCAGGTCGGGCAGCGGCGGCCCGGTGTTGCCGACCTCGATCACGACATCACCACCCTGGAGCGTGATGCAGAACAGGATCGGCGTGCCCACCGCGGCGAACCCGGTCGCGTTCGCGGCGAGCTTGTCGAGCGCCTGTGCGAGCAGGTCGGGTGCGCCGCGGATCTGCAGTGCTTGGTCTGGAAACTGCAACTCGAACATGTGATGCGGATAGGCCACGCGATAGCCTTCGACGCAGCCGCGCACCACTGCGCAGGGGTCGTACCACTCATGCGGCGTGTCGGCGATCGCGGATTCGATGCGGCGCGCCTCTCCAAGGCGCGTAATCAATTGGTTGAGGCGTTTCAGCCCCGCGTCGGCGCGCTCTATGTAGGCGCGCGCCTCGGGCAGCAGCGGCTGCATTGCGAGGTTGTCGAGCGACGAACGCACCACAGTGACCGGGGTGCGGAACTCGTGGGTGATGCGCGCACCGAGATGTTCGAGGTAGTCGTGGTACTGCGCCAGGCGTTCGAGCAGGCTGCTGAAGCTGCGCGACAGGTCGCCGATCTCGTCGCCGGCGTCTGAACCGGTCCTCAGGTGGCGCACCCGGCCATGCGCATCCACGGCAGACTCCGCTTCGTCGCGCAGGCGCCGCACGCGGTGCGCCAGGTGCGAGGCGAACAGCAGCACCACGCCTGCAACGAGTACGAATGCGGCAAGGGTGGCGGTGAGCAGTTTTTCGAGGGCGCGCGAAGTGAACGAGGCGATTGCATTGCCGGTCTCCTCGACCACCACTACGGCCACCACCTCGTTACCGGCCCACACCGGATGCGCGGCGGAGAGCACGCGCGCGCGATTATCCGGGGTGGAGCGCCAGCGCGTCGCGCCGTCGCCGGCGAGGGCGCGCGTAACCTCGCTGCCACTGACGATGGCGTCCTCGGGCAGCGAGTCGTCGAAATTTTCGGTGGGCCGGGTGAGGAGACGTGCGTAGAGCGGGCGCAACAGGGTCGCTTCCAGTTTTTCCCACCAGGTCAATGCGCCAGAAGCGTTGTCCACCAACGGTCTTGATGGCGCTGCCTCTGAAGAATCGCTTCCACCAATGGTTTCAGGGCCCTTCAGTGTTCCGGAAAGCGCCAGCAACTGGAAACGCTTGTCGATCACCCAAACGCGCGTGCGGTTACGGTGCAGCGATGCGACGATCGCTTCGACGTCGTCGCTCATCGCGCGCGGCTCGGCGGTGTCTTCGGTGGCGATTACCTGCGCCACAGTTTGCGCACCGGACGAAGCCGCGCTGCCGTCGCCGAGCATCGCGGCGATTGCCGCTTCCTTGTCGCGCTTGAGGGCCGGGTCCTGGGGCTTGAGGCGGAGCAGGGCGGGGCGATCATTGAGCGCAGTGGCGATCGCGCGGGCCGCGGCCAGCAGGTTCTGCTCCTGCTGGTCCACCAGCAGCGACTCCATCTCGCGCACGTAGCCGACCCCCACCAACGGAATCGCGGCGAGGCTGAGGGTGACGAGAAACAGTTTGGCTCTAAGCCCGATGCGCGGCATGTGCGAAGCGTAGCCGATCCGGCGCTGCGAGACTCGCCGGCAGGCTCAGGCCCGCCAGCGGTAGCCCATGCCGTAAACCGTGTCGATGCCGTCGAAGCCGGCGTCGGCGGCGACGAATTTCTTGCGGATGCGCTTGATGTGCGAGGTGATGGTGCCGTCGTCAACCACGATCTTGGCTTCGCCCATCAACTGGTCGCGGTTCTTGACGTGGCCGGGAAACTTGGCCATCGAATGCACCATCCAGAATTCGGTCAGGGTCAGGTCGATTTCGCGCTCGTTCCAGGTTGCCAGAAAGCGCTTGAGGTCGAGGCGCAGCGGCCCGCGATCGAGGATCTCTTCCTGCGATTTCGGTTCGTTGGCCAGGTCGGCGCGGCGGAACAACGCCGAGATGCGCGCCATCAGGTGCGGCAGCGACACGTCCTTGGTCAGGTAGTCGTCGGCACCGAGGCGCAGGCCCGACACCGCGTCAAAATCGGAATCACGCGCGGTCAAAAAAATGATCGGCAGCGTCGACGATTGGGCACGCAGTTCGCGACACAGGGTGAAGCCGCCGTCGGGCTCCTGCCCCAAGCCAATGTCGATGATGGCGAGCTCGGGCAATCGCAACTTGAAGGCGGCGGAGGCTTCCGGGCGTGCGGCGTAGGTGGCCACGTCGTAACCGTGCTTCTTGATCGCATCGGCGTAGTTGGCGCGGATCGCAGCGTCGTCTTCGATCAGGGCAATGCGCTTGGCCATGGTGGGTTCCTGTGTGGATATCGGGCGGAATGTCGATGGAGCGGAATATAGCCGACCCGACACCGCGTGAAACCAGTCCGAGTCCAAATTCATTTTTCGGACAGATTTGATCGCTGGTTCAACCGCAAACCTGCAATCCCGCAGTCCTGCTCCCGATTCAGGATGCTGTCATCGCGATCAATCGTGATCGCAACGATTTCAAGGAGAACGCCGTGCCCCGCGACAGAATGTCTGCTGCAGACCTGCCCCGCCCGACCCACCCTCTGGACGAGATGCGTCCTGCCACCGACCTGATGCAGGCGCTCGGCGTTGCCGCTGCGGCTGGCGTCGGCACCGCCCTGGCGTCAGGCGCGCTGGTGGTGATGCTGGCGCTGGCCGGCGCCTGAGCAGCTGGCGCCCTGGAGGGCGCTTCGGGCTGGTGGTTGGAGCGATGCGGGCGAGACATTACGCCCGGCTGGATGCGAACCGCATCGGCCTTCAGCCCCTGGCCCCAAGCGCCTCACCAGCCGCGCCCGCAGCATGTGCGACGGCGGCATTGAATCGGGGTGCAGTGCCAAGCTAATATAGGGCCATTCCATTCGGGTGACGTGCCATGAAGCTGCAGGCAAATCACGACATGGGTGGCCTGACTGCAGGCCGCATCGTGCCGCGCGAACATACCTACGAGCCCTGGGAGAAGCGGGTTGACGCGTTGATGATGCTGCTGTCGAACAAGGACCGGCAACTGCTCAAGGTCGACGAACTGCGCCGCAACATCGAAACCCTGGGTCCGTCCGCCTACGAGCGCATGACTTATTACGAACGCTGGATGCACGCAATCTGCCAGACGCTGGTGCAGCGCGGTGTGATCACGCTCGACGAACTGGGCCGGCGCATGGAAGAAGTCAAGGCGCGCGGCGCGTTGCCCGATGAGGGGGCAGGTTGATGCAGGCGATCGGCATGTACGGCATCGAGCCGCGCGGGGCGCCGCACGTTGAGGCGTGCTTCCATGATGGCGATGCGGTGCGCGTGCGCGTCGCGTTTCCCCCCGGCCATGTGCGCACGCCGTTTTATTGCCGCGGCAAGGTTGGCGTTATCGAGCGTCTGTGCGGTGCCTTTCCAAACCCGGAGGAGTTGGCCTACAACCGCAGCGGCCTGCCGGCGCAGCCGCTGTACCGGGTGCGCTTCACTTCACGCGACCTGTGGCCTGGCCTCAACGCGCCGCATGGCGACGTTGTCGAGATCGAAATCTTCCAGCACTGGCTCGAACCCATGGAGGCCGCATGAACGCGCCGCCCGGAGCCCCCCACGACCACACGCATTTCCGTGACGACGAAGCATCGATCTCGTACTACCGCACCATGGAAATCGCGGTGCGTGAATTGCTGGTTGAGAAAAACGTGTTCTCGCTCGCGGACGTGCGCGCCCAGATCGAGGCAATGGATGCGCGCACCCCGGCGCGCGGTGCCCGCGTCGTGGCACGCGCCTGGACTGACGCTGCTTACCGTGAGCGCTTGCTGGCCAACGGCGCTGCTGCCTGTGAAGAGTTGGGCCTGGAGCTTGGGCCCCTGAAGCTGGTGGTTGTCGAAAATACGCCGCAGACGCACAACGTCATTGTCTGCACGCTTTGCTCGTGCTATCCGCGCATGCTGCTCGGGTTGCCGCCGGATTGGTACAAGAGCCGGGAATATCGCTCGCGCGTGGTACGGGAGCCGCGCCGAGTGCTCGAAGAGTTCGGCACGAGGCTGCCTGACGCAGTTTCGATTCGGGTGCACGATTCGACAGCCGACATGCGCTACCTCGTGCTGCCGATGCGACCGACGGATACCGACGGCATGAATGAAGCGCAACTCGCGTCGCGTGTTTCTCGCGACGCCATGATCGGCACGACAGTGATTGACCGTTAGGGTCAGTCTGAGGCTTTGCTTTGTGCAGACGGCGGGGGCGGTGCCACGCTGCGATCGAGCACCGGTCGCTGGGCTGCCGGTGGGCGATAGAAGGCTATCGAGGATTCTTCAGCCTCCTTGGCCTTGTACATGGCACTGTCGGCGCACTGCAACAGCAGCGCCGGGTCGCGCGCGTCGACCGGGTAAATGGCGATGCCGACGCTGGCGCCGACTCGCACATTGTCCTCGACTCCGGGAAAGGGATTGTTGAGGGTTCGCGCGAGCTTGTTGGCAACGTCGGCAATTGCACCATCATCACCGGCTTGTTCAAGCAGCACCACAAACTCGTCACCGCCGAGACGAGAAATGGTGTCGCTGGCGCGAAGCGCCGTCCTGAAGCGCCGCGCGGACTCCGCCAGCACCGCATCGCCGACGGCATGGCCAAAGCTGTCATTGACTTGCTTGAACCCATTCAGATCGATGAATAGCAGCGCCGCGCGCCAGCCGTTGCGCTCGGCGCGCGAGATCGCCTTGTCGAGTTCGGTCTGGAATGCAAGGCGGTTGCGCAGCCCCGTCAACGCATCGTGGGTCGCGGCATAGGTGAGGCGCGCCTCGGCTTCCCGGCGCAGCCAGAACAGCGCCAGGTGGTGATTCAAGGCATCGCCGACGGCATCGATGAAATCATCACGCTGCTGTACCCTCGGCCCGAAAAACTCGAGCAGGAACACCACCTCCCCCTGCACCGTGATCGGCAGAGCGAACGCTGCCTGCTGGCGTGCCGCGGTGGCGGCGATACGACGTGCGGATTCCGGTTCGCTCCCGATGTTTTCAACCCACTGAAGTGCCTTGCTCGACCAGGCGCGCGCGAGCAGATCGCCGCTGTCGGTTGCGATGCGTTTTTTCTTGGAAACCTCTACCAGGGGCTGGGCTCCGGACAGCGCCCAGATTTCCCCGCATACGAACGTTTGGTCCCGGGCGTCATACATCCAGCGCGCGCCGTAGGTCCATTCGAGGGGTCTGCACACTGACTCGATCAACGCTGGCAGCGCTTCGGACAATCGATGGCTGCCCGCCAGTATGCGCGTGATGTCGTTCTGGATCTGCAACTGCACCTGTGCCTGTCGCAAAGCTGTCACGTCGCGGCTGGCGCCGCGATAGCCGACAAAGGTGCCGCGCGCATCAAAGACCGGTGCCCCGCTGACGCTGCCGAAACGCACCTTGCCGACCGAATCGACACGGCCGACAATGAAATTGTGAAACGGTCCCCGCGCGTTCATGCTCGCCTTCAAGCCGTCCCACTGCGCAGTCGTAACGCCAAGCGAAGGCAAGTCCCAGGGCGCCTTGCCAATCAGGTCAGAGAGGTCGAATCCGCCAAAAGCGTTGTCACGTTTGTAAAAACTTGTGTAGCCGTGTTGTTGATTGGTTTCCCAAAACATGTCATGCGCCGAAATGGTGATTTCAGTGAGCGTCGACATCCATGACTGGGGCAACTCACCCCAGCCGGCCCTTGTCAGAGCGCGGGAAAATTGCATTGGCGCTTCCAGTCGCCGCAACTTCAGCACGGCGCGCACCAGCAATACCGCCAATGCGCAGGCCAGTGACGCCGCGATGACGAGCGGGATGTTTACCACTTGGCCCGGTTCTTCAACGACGGCTCCCGGCTACGCAATCGTGACGCCGCCATCTGCGACGAACGTTTGGCCGGTGATGAAGGCGCCGCCTGGGCCGGCGAGCAGAACCGCGAGACCCGCGATGTCATCCGGCTCGCCGAGTCGCCGCAGCGGCGTCAGCTCCTCGCGCTGCCGGCGTAGCTTATCGTCTTCCCAGAGGGCCTTGGCGAAGTCGGTGCGGACCAGCCCCGGGGCGATGGCATTGACCCGAATGTTCGAGGGACCCCATTCCACCGCGAGGTTGCGCACCAGTGCAGAGTCGGCCGCTTTCGATACGCCGTACAGGCCGATCACGGCATTGCCCTTCTGCCCGGCGATCGACGACACCAGTATCACGGCGCCGTCACGCCGCGCCGCCATTTGCGGGATCACCTGGTTGCACAGGCTCCACACGCTCTTGACGTTGGTGCCGATGATTTTGTCGAACGCCTCCGGCGATGCGCTCGCGGTAGGCCCGTATACCGGATTGGTGGCCGCATTGCACACCAGGATGTCGATGCGGCCGAAGGTGGCCATGGTCTTCGCGACCAGCGCGTCGACTTCGTCGGGGCGCGCGACATTGCAGGGGATGGCGATCGCCTCGAGGCCCAGGGCGTCGAATTCCTGCTTGACCGCAGCGCAGGCATCCGCCTTGCGACTGGAAATCACCACCCTCGCGCCGGCCTGCGCCAGGTGCAGGGCGATTGCCTTGCCGATGCCTTTGGTGCTGCCAGTGATCAAGGCCGTCTTGCCGGTCAGGTCAAACAAGGGAGAAGGCATAATGGACTCAACGCAATTTTGTTGGATCGATTGTAACGTGACGCCTGCCGCGATTCTCGAATTCTGGTTTGGCCAGCCCGGGTCCCCGGAGTACGGGAAAAACCGTGCGGTCTGGTTCAAAAAGGACCCTTCGTTTGACGCCGAAATACGCCGTCAATTTCTGGAAGTGCATGTCCATGCCTGCGCGGGCCGTCTGGCCGACTGGCACCATGGCACCGAATCCCGACTGGCACTGATCCTCGTGCTTGATCAATTTTCGCGCAACATGTTTCGCGGACAACCGGCGTCGTTCACTTCCGATGCCGAGGCGTTGCGTCTTGCCAGACAACTGGTTACACAAGGTCTGGATGCAACCTTGCTTCCGGTGATGCGCAGCTTCGTCTACCTGCCGTTCGAGCACAGCGAAAGTCTTGCCGATCAGGACGAGGCGGTGCGCCTGTTTGCATTGTTGGCGCAGGAACCGGGCATGGAGGCCCTGCTGGGCTGGGCTGAAAAACACCGCGAGGTGATTCGCCGCTTCGGACGCTTCCCGCATCGAAATGCCATGCTCGGGCGTGAATCGACGGCATTGGAACTTGTGTTTCTGGCGCAGCCGGGATCCTCCTTTTGACCATGGCGTTGACTCATGTTGGTACGCATCCACCTGTTTCGGGAGTATCCGGGTGGGTGGCGCGGTGGGCCGGTTCGATCGTTCCGGGCGGCACTGTGCTCGACCTGGCGTGTGGCAGCGGCAGGCATGCGCGCCGTCTGGCGGCACTGGGTTATCGGGTGGAAGCCGTGGATGTCGATGCAAGCTGCCTGACTGCATTGGCGCGGACGCCCGGAATTTTGACGCGATGCCTGGACCTGGAAGGGGAGGCGTGGCCGTATCAGGACGTATTGTTTGACGCCATCGTTGTAACAAACTATCTGCATCGCCCTCTGTTGCCCAAGATCGCCGCGGCGCTCGCGCCGGGCGCGGTTCTGATTTATGAAACTTTCAGGACCGGCAACGAGTCCTACGGCAAACCCTCGAGTCCTGCATTCTTGCTGCACCCGGGGGAATTGCTGGCGTTTGCGCATCAGGCAGGGTTGCTCGTAACGGCATTTGAAGACGGTTTTTCCGCCAATCCCAAGCCTTCCATGCTGCAGCGCCTGTGCGCTGTCAAGCCACCGCTTTTGTCTCCGGAGCGGGGGCGGTTGGAGTAAAATTCGACGTTGTCCAAGCATCAATTACAAGGGTTTCCGATGGTCATGTTCAAAGGCAGTCTGGTGGCGATAGTCACGCCCATGCAGGACGACGGTTCACTGGACCTGCCGGCACTCAAGCGCCTGATCGACTGGCATGTGGCCGAGGGCACCGACGGCATCGTCATAGTCGGCACCACCGGCGAATCGCCCACGGTGAATCACGACGAACACTGCCTCTTGATCAAGACCACGGTCGAGCACGCGGCGAAGCGCATTCCGGTGATTGCCGGCACCGGCGCCAATTCGACCGCCGAGGCCACCGAGTTGATGCGTTACGCAAAATCGGTCGGCGCCGACGGATGCCTGTCGGTGGTGCCTTATTACAACCGCCCGACACAGGAGGGCCTGTACCGCCATTTCAAGGCGCAGGCGGAGTCGGTCGACCTACCGATGCTGATGTACAACGTGCCGGGCCGCACCGTCGCGGACATGAGCAACGAAACGGTGCTGCGCCTGGCGCAGGTGCCGGGTATCGTCGGGCTCAAGGATGCCACCGACAACATTGAGCGTGCCTCGCATTTGATGCGCGATCTCGGGCGCGCCGGCAAGGCCGATTTTTCGATGCTGTCCGGTTGCGATGGCACGGCGCTCGCGTTTACGCTGCTCGGAGGCCACGGCACGATTTCGGTGACTGCCAACGTCGCGCCCAAGTTAATGCACCAGATGATCGACGCAGCAATCAGAGGTGATCTGGCCAGCGGGCGCAACATCAATAACCTGCTCCTGCCGCTGCATCAGCGGCTGTTCCTCGAAGCCAATCCGATTCCGGTGAAATGGGCGGTGGCGCGCATGGGGCTGGCCGGCGGTGCATTGCGCTTGCCGATGACGCCGATGTCGGCGCAGCACGTGGCGGCAATTGAAGAGGCGATGCGTCAGGCGGGGATCAAGCTGTGATGAATTCGATGCCGAGGAAAATTTGCCTGCCCCGCGCCATGGTCGCAGTTCTGGCGGCGTGCGCGCTTGCAGGCTGTACCTGGACCTCCAACGTTTTCAAGGGCGAAAAAATTGATTACCAGAGCCAGGGCCAGGCGCAGGCCGCCCCGTCGCTTGAAGTGCCGCCGGATCTGACCGCTCCCACCCGCGATGATCGCTTTGCGGTCCCCGGGGATGGTGCGCGCAGGGTGGCGACCGCCAGTAGCGAGGCGACGCGAGCCGGAACGCGTCCTGTTGCAGCCGGTGTACTGCCGACCATCAAGGACGCGCGTATCGAGCGCGCCGGCACGCAACGCTGGATGGTGGTGAGTGCCAAGCCCGATCAGATCTGGCAGACCGTCAAGGAGTTCTGGCAGGAAAACGGATTCGTGATCGATATCGAACGGCCGGAATCGGGCGTGATGGAAACCGACTGGGCCGAGAATCGCGCCAAAATCGGGCAGGACATCATCCGCCGCACGGTCGGCAGGTTTCTCGATGCGCTTTATTCCACTCCGGAGCGCGACAAGTTTCGCACCCGTATGGAAACCAGCCCGAATGGTGATACCGAGATCTATGTCAGCCATCGCGGCATGATCGAAATCTACAAGACCGAAGGCCGTGACCAGACCGTGTGGCAACCGCGCCCGGCGGATCCCGAACTGGAGGCCGATTTTCTGACACGACTGATGGTGCGCCTTGGAACCGACGAAAGCCGGGCCAAGCAAGCGCTCGCAGTCGGCGATCGGCCGGCGGAGCGGGCCAAGATCATTCGCACCGGCAGCGACAGCCTGGTCGAAATGGATGACACGTTCGACCGCGCGTGGCGCAGGGTGGGGCTGGCACTGGATCGGGTCGGATTTACGGTCGAGGACCGGGATCGTTCCAAAGGGCTGTATTTTGTGCGGTATGCCGACCCGGACGCCGGGCAAAAAAAGCCCGAAACCGGGATCATGAGCCGGGTCACGAATATTTTCCGCAGCGATGCGCCGAAAACCGCCGAGCAATATCAGGTCCAGGTACGCGACGCGCGCACTGCAACCCAGGTGGCGGTGCTGTCCAAGACGGGCGCGACGGAGAATTCCGTCACGACCCAGCGCATTCTCGGACTGCTGCACGAGCAACTCAAGTGACGCGGGCGGCCTTGCCCGTTCCAGGCTGACCTACTTGCGGTTCGCGTCGCTTGGATCCGGCAGCGAGGGCAACGCCCTGATCGTTGAAGCGAGTGACGGCAGCGTAGTCACTCGGGTCATGCTCGACTGCGGGTTTGGGATACGCGACGCGGAGCGGCGCCTGGCGCGCCTTGGCCTGGAACCGGGATGCATCAATGCGATCATCGTGACGCACGAGCACGGAGACCATATTGGCGGCGTACCGCGGTTTGCGCGCAAGCACGGCACACCGGTATGGATGACCTACGGTACCTACGTGGCATCCGGGCTCGGAACTGTCGCAAAATCGGATGCGCAGGCGGATGCTTTCGAGATCGTGTTAATAGATCATCACGCACCGTTTTCGGTCGGCGCGCTGGAGATATTGCCGTTTCCGGTGCCGCACGATGCGCGTGAGCCCGCGCAATATGTGTTTTCCGACGGCGACCGTCGGCTCGGGGTATTGACCGACCTTGGCAGTACCACGGCTCACGTGGTTTCCATGCTGGCGCGTTGTGACGGCCTCGTACTCGAATGCAACCACGATGCGCGCATGCTTGCCGCTGGACCGTACCCTACGTCGCTCAAGTCGCGCGTTGGTGGGGCGTACGGCCATTTGGACAATCAGCAGGCTGCACAGTTGCTCGCGAATCTGCAGCACCCGGGGCTGCGACATGTCGTTGCCGCGCATTTGAGCAGTCAAAACAACACCCGGGAGCTGGCGCAGGCAGCGCTGGCTGGCGCACTGGGGTGCGAGACGGAATGGATCGGGATCGCGGATCAACAGGAAGGGTTCGACTGGCGCACACTCTGATCCAAGCTTGCCCCAAGTGGTAGGGGCTAGGTTTACGCGCAGTGGTGTTGCTCAAAAGCAAAAAAGCCGGGTTTCCCCGGCTTTTTTGCTGGTGCGACTTGAAGAATTACTTCTTCATTGCATCCTTGGCAGCGTCCTTGACCATCTCTTTGCCTTTTTCCATTGCTTTGTCGGCAGCAGCGCCGGCAGCAGCTTTGGCAGCGTCGGCAGCGGGAGCAGCGGCCGGAGCAGGAGCGGCAGCAGCGTCTTTCTTCTCGTCAGCCTTGGGGGCATCAGCAGGCTTGGCAGCGTCAGCAGCCGGGGCCGGTGCGGGGGCAGCAGCCGGCGCCGGAGCCGGTGCCGGAGCAGCAGCAGGAGCCGGTGCCGGGGCAGCGGCAGGAGCCGGTGCCGGAGCGGGTTTCTTTTCTTCGCCGCAAGCGGCAACAGCAGCAGCCACGAGGGCGGCCAGGAGGAGTGACTTGTTCATGTGATTTCCTTTGCAATAACGGATTGATCGTAAGGGGAAGTTTGCCCTCTACCGCTATGCGCGAATTTCCGCGGAAACGAATTCTATTCGCGTATAGCTGCAGATAGGACAGCCGATGATTATATCCCCATTTTGGGTGCGATGCACCAATCCGTTGCCATTTTTCTGCTGAGACACCTGGCTTCCGCCGCACAAAGCCTACTCAAGGCGAGTGGCGGGGGTGGCAACACGCAGTTCGACCAGCTAAGTGGAAGGGTCAAGCTGCAGGGGCGTGCTTACAAATTGCAGAACGTGACATCGAGGGTTCTCAAGGCACATGGCAACGTCGACATCAGCCCCGCAAAGCAGCTCTCGGGACGGATCGACACAGAAATCAAGGGCACTGCTGGCCTGGTGGGCGTGCCGCTTGCCGTGAGCGGGATGCTCAACCGTCCGATCCTGCAGCCGACCAAAGACAGTATCGCCGGGGCCATGGTCGGGTCCGTGTTGTTACCCGGGGTCGGCACCTCGATCGGCTCGTCAGTGGGCGACAAGATCGGCATGATGTTCGGAAAATGAAAAAGCCCGCCATGGCGGGCTTTCGGGTACGGCGCGGAACGGTCTTTACCTACTTGATGACACTGGCGATTGCGTCCGCAACGTAGTCGATGTTCTTCGAGTTCAGTGCGGCGACGCAAATCCGGCCAGTATCAATGGCGTAGATCGAGTATTCGTCGCGCAGGCGCCCGACCTGCGCCCTGGTGAGCCCGGAATAGGAAAACATGCCGCGCTGGCGCGCGATGAACTTGAAATCCGAGCCCGGCACGCGCGCCTCGATGCTCTCGACTAGCTTGACACGCATTTTCTTGATGCGCTCGCGCATTTCGCCCAGTTCGTCTTCCCACATCTTGCGCAGCGCCGGATTGCCGAGGACCGCGACCACGATCTTGCCGCCGTGCGTGGGCGGGTTCGAGTAATTGGTGCGCACGATGCGTTTCAGCTGCGACAGCAGGCGCGCCGCTTCCTCCGCGTCCTTGCCCACTGCGGACAATGCGCCAACGCGCTCGCCATACAGCGAAAAGGATTTCGAGAACGAACTCGACACCAGCAGCGGCCCGGGCGTAGCGGAAAACAGATGGACCGCGGCACCATCGGCATCAATGCCTTCGGCAAATCCCTGGTAGGCAAAATCAAGGAACGGAATGAGGTCGCGCGCGCGCACCATCGTCACCACTTGCGCCCACTGGCTTGGCGTGATGTCGTAGCCGGTCGGGTTGTGGCAGCAGACGTGCAACACGATCACAGTGCCGGCGGGCGCACCGTTGAGGGCATTGAGCATGGCAGCGAAATCAACATCTTTTTTCGCCGCGTCGTAGTAAGGATAGGTCTTGACCGTGAACCCGGCGCCTTCGAACAGCGCGCGATGGTTTTCCCACGACGGGTCACTGATCCAGACTTGTGCATCCGGGTTGATGCGCTTCAAAAAATCCGCGCCTATTTTCAGCCCTCCGGTACCGCCCAATCCTTGCACCGTCACGGCGCGGTTGCTTTTCACGATTTCGCTGTCTGCGCCGAATACCAGGTTGCGCACCGCACTGTCGTATGCGGCCAGGCCATCGATCGGCAGATAGCCGCGCGGCGTCAGTGTCTTGGCCATTTCTTCCTCGGCCAGCTTGACGCATGCGAGCAAGGGAAGCTTGCCGTTGTCATCGTTGTAGACCCCTACGCCCAGATTCACCTTGTTCGGGTTCTTGTCGGCAACAAAGGCTTCGGTGACGCCAAGAATCGGGTCTTTTGGGGCAAGCTCAACGTGGGCAAAAAGAGGGGAGGCCATGGGAACCTGAGAAAAGGAAATAAAAGGCTGCTGCGGAGCAGCATTTTACATGTTCATTGCGGTAGTGTCGGTCCTAGCACGGTGCGGATTGGCGTCCTGCGGGAATTGAAGGTCGTTTGCGGCGCTGTTCTCGGTGTCAAGCCCGACCACTCACCGATAAACTTGCTGCACTAAAGGTGATCACGTACTCAGGCGGTGGAGGAAGCATGGCAGCGGTGCTCGCGTATCCGGCGACGGAGATGATTGGCCGTTTCAGGGTCGAACGCGAACTCGGGCGCGGCGCGCAGGGCACGGTGTATCTGGCGGAAGATCCACATTTGCAGCGACAGGTCGCCGTGAAGACCCTGCGTCTGGATCGCTTTTCGGGGGAGCGCACCGAGGCGGTGCGTTTGATGCTCGATGAGGCACGCATTGTCGGCAAACTGCAGCATCCGAACATCGTTGCCCTGTTCGATGCCGGCGAGACCGACGGATTGCCGTACTTGGTGTTCGAGTATGTGGACGGCGAACCGCTTTCAGAGATAATTGCCACTGTCGGCAAGATTGCGCCGGCAGATGCTGCGGGTCTTGCGCTGGCGATGCTCAGAGGCATCGCCTACGCCCACGAGCGTCGCATCGTGCATCGCGACATCAAGCCGGGCAACATCATGGTCACCAGCGGTTGGGTGCCGCGCATCATGGACTTCGGCATCGCCTCGCGCACCGACCTGGGCACCAGCAGCGGCAAGGGGTTGTTCGGCACGCCGCGCTACATGGCGCCGGAATATCTGAAGGGAGCGGACTACACCGAGGCCTGCGATGTGTTCGCCGCTGGCATGGTGCTCTATGAAATGGTCACCGGTTCGACCACCGTCAAGGGCCACGACCCGCACGCCATCATGTACGCCATGGTGCACCAATCCTTCGAACGGCCCTCGCAGCGCAATGCCGCAGTGGACGAGCGGCTCGAACGCATCATCATGCGCGCGCTGGAGAAGGACCCGCAGCAGCGCTTTCCCAATGCTGCAGCGATGATCGATGCGCTCGCAGAATATGCCCGACCGAAGTCATCGGTACAGAACGGTGATAGCGGAGACGCGCAGGGAGGTGCGGGTAGCGCGCTTGACTACGTGCTCAGGCGCATGCGTTTCAAGAGCGATTTTCCGGCACTCTCGACGACGATCGCGCAAGTCAACGGCGTGGTGTCATCTGAGAACGAGCCGACCAGTGCCCTGGCCGACAGCGTCCTCAAGGATGTGGCACTGACCAACAAGATTTTGCGCATGGTCAACACGGTGGCGTATTCGTCGTACGGCGGCTCCGTCAGCACGATCTCGCGTGCGGTGTCGATCCTGGGGTTCCAGAAAGTGCGCGGCGCCGCCTTGTCCCTCATGCTGTTCGAGCACCTGCAAAACAAGAGTCAGGCTGCCGACATGAAAGACCTCGTGACGTCGAGCTATTTCAGCGGCATGCTCTCGCGTGAGCTGGCCGGTAAACTCGATTTGCGCAATCCCGAGGAAGGATTCATCTGCGCCATGTTCCACCGGCTCGGCAAGCTGCTGGCGACCTTCTACCTGCACGAGGAAGCCTCGGACGTGGCGCGCTTGGCGCGCTCCGAAAACATCGAGGAGGACGACGCTGCAGTCGAAGTACTCGGAATTTCCTACACCGACCTCGGGGTGGGTGTGGCGAAAAAATGGAATCTGCCCGACCAGATCGTCGGTACCATCATGCCGATCACCGATAGCAAGGCCCCGGCAGCGCGTGGCGATACCTCCAAGCTGCGCGCTGTGGCGGATTTGTCGAATCGCCTTTGCGACGTGGTCAAGATGCCGGAAGGAGTCGAGCGCGATTCTGCAGTGCGCAAGCTCTCGGCCAAGTACGAGGATGTATTCAATCTGGATGTCGACGCGCTCAACGGGCTGGTTGCGAAATCGGCCCGCGCCTTCATTGATGAAGCCAAGGCGTTGGACCTGCAGGTAGGCAATGGCGTGCTGGTGCGAAAGCTGAAAGCCATCAACGGCGAAGTCGACGCGGTGAATGCCGGGTCCCCGGGTACCGCGAGCGGTGCTGTAATGGCCGAGACCGTACTCAACACCGAGGTGCCAGCAGCGGTTTCGGCAAGCGCGCCGCTTGAGTCTGATGCGCGCAGCGCGATGCTGACGGCCGGCATATCCGATATCACCAACACCCTCGCCGGGGAATATGTATTGAACGACGCGTTGCGCATCATCCTCGAGACGATGTATCGAGGCATGGGTTTCAAGCGCGTCATGCTGTGCACCCTGGACCAGGCGACGAAAAGCCTGAAGGCGCGCTTTGGCTTCGGCGTCGATACCGACGTTATTGTCAAAAGAGGTTTTTGTATTCCACTCGATTCGGCGAAAGACGTCTTTGCTGTCGCCCTTTCCAAAGCCGCCGATTTGTGCATCGAGGATCGGGAGTCGGCCAAAGTGAAATCTTATGTACCGGACTGGTATCGGAAGGCTGTCGTGGCGACCGGATTCATTCTGTTTCCGGTCATCATCAACAAGAAGCCGCTGGCGCTGATCTACGCCGACACTGACGATGCGCGCACCCTGCGCTTTGAGAAGAACGAGCTCAACCTGCTCAAGACCCTGCGCAACCAGGCGATCCTGGCGATCCGCCAAAAGAGCCCGGGTTGATCCGAACCCGGGGCCGGGTGCGAATATCGCACCGCCCTTGCTAGAATGGCCGGTTGCTTCCTGCTGCGCCAGCCTCCATGACCTTTCGTACCTTTCCGGGCAGCCCGTTCCAGCTGCATGAGCCGTTCGAACCGGCCGGCGACCAGCCGGAGGCGATCGCGAAACTGCTCGAAGGCATCGACGACGGCCTGTCGTTCCAGACACTTCTTGGCGTGACCGGTTCGGGCAAGACCTTCACGATGGCGCAGGTGATCGCGCGCAGCGGGAGGCCGGCGCTGGTACTCGCGCCCAACAAGACGCTCGCGGCGCAGTTGTACTCCGAGTTTCGCGAGTTCTTCCCGAACAACGCGGTCGAGTATTTCGTCAGCTACTACGACTACTACCAGCCCGAGGCCTACGTACCGTCGCGCGACCTGTTCATCGAGAAGGATTCGTCGATCAACGACCACATCGAGCAGATGCGCCTGTCGGCCACCAAGAGCCTGATGGAGCGGCGCGACGCGATCATCGTCGGCACGGTCTCGACCATCTACGGCATCGGCAACCCGGAGGATTACCACAAGATGGTGATGCACCTGCGCGTCGGCGACAAGATGAGCCAACGCGACATCATCATCCACCTCACCACGATGCAGTATGCGCGCAATGAAATCGACTTCCAGCGCGGCGCGTTTCGGGTGCGCGGCGACGTGATCGACATTTTCCCGGCGGAGCATTCCGAGACGGCGATTCGCGTGTCGCTGTTCGATGACGAAATCGAATCGATGCAGCTGTTCGACCCGCTGACCGGCCATATCCGCCAGAAGATTCCGCGTTTCACGGTGTATCCCGGTTCGCACTATGTGACCACGCGCGAGACCACGCTGCGCGCAGCCGATGCGATCAAGCTGGAGTTGCGCGACCGCATCGAATTTTTCCACAAGGAAAACAAGCTGGTCGAGGCGCAGCGCATCGAGCAGCGTACCCGCTTCGACCTGGAGATGCTGTACCAGATTGGTTTTTGCAAAGGGATCGAAAACTATTCGCGGCACCTGTCCGGGCGCGGCCCGGGCGAGCCGCCGCCGACCCTGATCGACTACCTGCCGAAAGACGCCCTGATGTTCTTCGACGAGTCGCATGTGCTGATCGGCCAGCTCGGCGCGATGTACAAGGGCGACCGCTCGCGCAAGGAAAATCTGGTTGATTACGGCTTCCGCCTGCCTTCGGCCCTCGACAACCGGCCGCTCAAGTTCGAAGAGTTCGAGCACTTGATGCGCCAATCGATCTTCGTGTCGGCTACGCCGGCCGACTATGAGGCCAAACATTCAGGCGATGCGGTGGCCGAGCAGGTGGTGCGCCCCACCGGGCTGGTGGATCCGATGCTCGAAGTGCGCCCCGCATCAACCCAGGTCGATGACCTGCTCTCCGAGGTCAACAAACGCGTCAAGGCCGGAGAGCGTGTTTTGGTAACCACGCTTACAAAACGCATGTCCGAGCAGCTCACCGAATACCTGGCCGATCACGGCATCAAGGTGCGCTACCTGCACTCGGACATTGAAACGGTAGAGCGCGTCGAAATCATCCGCGACTTGCGCCTCGGTGTGTTCGACGTGCTGGTCGGCATCAACCTGCTGCGCGAAGGCCTGGACATTCCCGAGGTGTCGCTGGTCGCGATCCTTGACGCTGACAAGGAGGGTTTTCTACGCAGCGAGCGCAGCCTGATCCAGACCATTGGCCGCGCCGCGCGCCACATCAACGGCACCGCGATTTTGTATGCCGACCGCGTCACCGACTCGATGCAGCGCGCCATGGGCGAGACCAACCGGCGCCGCACCAAGCAGGTGGCGTTCAACCTGGCGCATGGCATCACGCCCAAAGGCGTGGAAAAACGCATCAAGGATATCATCGACGGCGTCTATGATCCGGAGGCGGCCAAGGCACAGGCCGAGGAAGACAAGGTCACGGCGCAGTACGAGGTGATGAGCGAAAAGCAGATTGCCAAGCAGATTCAGAAAATGGAAAAGCAGATGTACGACTATGCCAAGAATCTTGAGTTCGAAAAAGCCGGACAGACACGCGATGAACTGGCCAGGCTCAAGGAGCGGTTGTTTGGGGTGAGCGGGACCAACGTGATTGCGATCAAGGCGGCGTGATTCGGGTACAGTCAGCCACGTCGCCACGCCACCCTGAAACGCCAAGACATGGCCGCCCTTGAAACCAATATCCTGTCCGCCGATGCCGCTTTTGCCGCGAATCGCGCAGCGATGCTCGCGCAACTCGAGGAAGCGCGTGCGCTGGAACGTCGCACGGCGGAGAAATCCGCAACTGCAAAACCACTCTTTGACAAACGCGGTCAATTGCTGCCGCGCGAGCGCATCGCCTTGCTGCTCGACCCCGGCGCGCCATTTATAGAGCTCTCGGCGCTGGCGGGTTACCTGTTTGACAGACCGGAGCCCGAGAAGAGCATTCCCGGTGGCGGTTCAATCAGTGGCATTGGTTTCGTTTCGGGCGTGCGTTGCGTGATCATGGCTTCGGATTCGGCCATCGAAGCCGGATCGATCCGGCCGATGGGGCAGGAGAAGATGATCCGGGCGCAGTTGATCGCGCTGGAGAACAAGCTGCCCTATGTACATCTGGTGCAGAGCGCTGGCGCCAATCTGCCGCAGTACAAGGTCGAAGGTTTTGTGCGCGGCGGAGCGATCTTTCGCAATCTGGCGCGCCTGTCGGCCGCAGGTTTGCCGGTGGTCACTGTCGTGCACGGGTCTTCGACGGCTGGCGGCGCGTATATGCCAGGCCTGTCGGATTACGTAATCATGGTGCGCGGCAATGCGCGCGCATTTCTGGCGGGACCGCCCCTGCTCAAGGCCGCCACCGGCGAGATTGCGACTGAAGAAGAATTGGGTGGCGCGGAAATGCATGTGAGTGTGTCAGGCCTCGGTGAATATCTGGCAGAAGATGACCGCGATGGCATCCGGCTTGCGCGCGAGGTGATGGTGCGGCTCGACTGGAACCGCCATCTTGCGCTCGCTGCACCGCGGCACGGCAAGTTACCTCGACTGCCTGCCGAAGAATTGCTCGGTGTGATGCCAGGCGATCCGAAGAAGCCGGTCGACATGCACGAAGTGATCGCGCGCATCGTCGACGATTCTGACTTTCTCGATTTCAAGGCGCTGTACGGCCCAGCCACGGTGTGCGGCCACGCGGCTATCGAGGGTTACGCGGTCGGCATCATCACCAATAACGGTCCGCTCGACCCGGATGGCGCGAACAAGGCGACGCATTTCATCCAGGCCTGTTGCCAGAGCGGCACGCCGATTGTGTACCTGCAGAACACCACCGGCTACATCGTTGGCAAGGCCTATGAGCAGGGCGGCATGATCAAGCACGGTTCGAAGATGATCCAGGCCGTCACCAACGCGACAGTGCCGCAGCTCACCATCATGTGCGGCGCATCGTTTGGTGCGGGCAATTACGGCATGTGTGGGCGCGGCTACGACCCGCGTTTCCTGTTCTCGTGGCCGAATGCGCGTACAGCAGTGATGGGCGGCGAACAGGCAGCGATGGTGATGCGTATCGTGGCTGAGGCTGGCGCCAAGCGCAAGGGCGAAACGCTCGACCCGACCGTGATGGCGGCGCAGGAGGCGAAGATCATCGAGAACTTCGAGCGCCAGCAGAGCGCCATCGCCACCAGTGCGCGCATGCTTGATGACGGCATCATTGACCCGCGCGATACCCGGGCGGTGCTCGGCTTCGTGCTGGCGACAGTGGATGAAGCAGCACGGCGCACGCTGCGGCCGATGCAATTTGGCGTGGCGCGTCCCTGATGTCTGCCGTGAAGTTCAATTCTCTGCTGATCGCCAATCGCGGCGAGATTGCCCTGCGGGTGATGCGCACCGCCAAGCGCATGGGCATCGCCACGGTGGCGGTGTATTCGGATGCCGATGCCAACGCGCTGCATGTGCGCGCAGGCGATCGTGCTGTTCACATCGGCGGCTCGCTGCCGCGCGAGTCCTACCTCAACGTCGAGGCGATCATTGCCGCGGCGAAATCAAGCGATGCGCAAGCGGTTCATCCGGGCTACGGGTTCCTCGCCGAAAACGCTGCGTTTGGGCAGGCAGTGCTCGACGCTGGCCTGGTGTGGGTCGGGCCGCCCCCCAACGCGATTGAGCAAATGGGCAACAAGGCCGGCGCCAAGCGCCTGATGAAGGCTGCCGGCGTCACCTGCATTCCGGGATATGACGATGCCGACCAGGGTGACGTTGTGCTGGCAACGGCGGCAGTGGCCATTGGTTTCCCGCTGATGATCAAGGCTGCCGCGGGTGGTGGAGGGCGCGGCATGCGTCTGGTGGCGACGCTGGCGGATTTTGCGGCGGCCCTCGCCACTGCGCGCTCGGAGGCACTGAATGCGTTCGGCTCGGCCGATGTGATTCTCGAAAGAGCCGTGATCGCGCCGCGCCATGTCGAAGTCCAGGTATTTGCCGACTCCCACGGCAACGTCGTACACCTGGGCGAGCGCGATTGCTCGGTGCAGCGCCGCCACCAGAAGATGATCGAAGAGGCGCCGTCGCCAGCGGTCGGCCCGGAACTGCGTCGCTGCATGGGCGCCATGGCGGTGAACGCCACGCGGGCGATCGGCTATGTCGGCGCCGGCACCATCGAGTGTTTGCTCGACGTCGGCGGCAATTTCTACTTCATGGAAATGAATACACGCCTGCAGGTCGAGCATCCGGTGACAGAGGCGCTGACCGGTTTCGACCTGGTCGAATGGCAGTTGCGCGTGGCGATGGGTGAGGTGCTGCCGGTCAATGACCAGTCGGAAATCATGCGGCGCTTCGAATCCGGCGGCCATGCAATCGAAGTGCGCCTGTGTGCCGAAGATCCCGCCCAGGGATTCCTGCCGCAAAGCGGGCGCGTGCTCGACTGGCAACCTGCAGACACGCAGGCCGGGCTGCGCATCGAGGCGGCGCTGGAAACCGGCCTGGAGGTGGCGCCTTTCTACGACTCGATGCTCGCAAAGCTGATTGGCCACGGCGCGTCGCGTGACGAGGCGCGGACGCGGCTTGCCCAGGCGCTCGATGACACCGCTCTGCTCGGGTTTGCCAGCAACAAGTCGTTCCTGGCGGCGTGCCTGCGCAACCCGCGCTTTTCCAATGGCCAGGCGACGACGGCATTCATCGACGAGGAGTGGGCGGCCTTGCAGGCACCGGTCGACGATGTGGCGCCGGCCCTGCTGTCTGCCGCCCTGTACGCGTGGCGTTCGACGTCACGCAGCCCACTGGCGGCGTGCTATGAGGTGCCGCTGCGACTGGAACTGGACGGAATCATCCATGCCATCGCCCTGAAACCTTTGGCGGACAAAGGGTTTATGGCCATGCATGCCGGAGAGGCGCATGAATGCGCATTCTCCAGAAAGGCAGGCAACACGATTTTCATGAAGTGGGGTGCCGGGATCGACGCTGTGCGTTTTGCTTTCACCGAGAGCCGCGACCCTGTCGTGGGCGAGGCGCAGTGGCGCGGCCGGCGCTTTGTGCTGCGCGATCTGACACTCGCGCCCACGCACTCCGAAGCCGAAGCCGGGGGGGATGCCGTGGTCAAGGCGCCGATGGCAGGGCGCGTCGTCGCAGTTCGTGCCAAGGCAGGCGATGCCGTGGTCAAAGGGACGCCCTTGCTGGTACTCGAAGCCATGAAGATGGAACATGCCTTGGTCGCGCGAGGCCCCGGAACCATCGCCGCCGTTTTGGTGGACGCAGGAGCGCAGGTTGCCCTCGGACAACTGCTTGCACGGATCGATGCCTGAACACCTTGGCGCCGAAGCAACGATAATCGCGACACCACACTAAACAAAGGAGACCTGCGCGATGGCATTTACGACCGACGACAGCATCGGCGACCTGCTCGACGATCCGGCCGCCAAGGCGGTATTGCTCAAGCATATGCCCGGCATCGCCGAGCACCCGCAAATCGGCATGGCCAAGGCGATGGGCCTGTCGTTGAAGGCGGTTGCCGGCTTTTCCGCCGGCA
This sequence comes from Burkholderiales bacterium, assembly GCA_947473125.1. Classification (GTDB taxonomy): domain Bacteria; phylum Pseudomonadota; class Gammaproteobacteria; order Burkholderiales; family JAEUOS01; genus CANJDH01. The sequence continues at coordinate 11,277 of CANJDH010000036.1, read as the reverse complement.
AAATTACCGACGAGATGCTCGACGCCGCGGGGAAAGATCTGGCTTTGCTTTGACCGCCGCGATCGTCGCACCGGGACGCTACCGGCACTACAAGGGTAACGAATATGAAGTGATCGGCACCGCGCGTCACTCGGAGACGCACGAGCCGATGGTGGTGTATCGCCCGCTGTATGGGGAAGGCGGGCTCTGGGTACGGCCTGCCGCGATGTTTGCCGAAGATGTCGTGATCGACGGCAAGACCCTGCCGCGTTTCGCGCGCCTCTGAGATGGCGATCAACTGGTTTCCCGGCCACATGACGGCCGCTGTCGACAAGGCCAAGGAGGCGATGGCCGAGCACGACCTGGTCGTCGAGGTGCTTGATGCGCGCTGTCCCGCTGCCAGCGTCAATCCCCTGGTGGAGACGCTGCGCGCGCATCGGCAGCGTCCCTGCCTCAAGGTGCTCAACAAGGCGGACCTCGCCGACCCGGCTGCAACGCAGGCCTGGCTGGCGTTTTACAACGCGCAAAAGGGCGTGACGGCGATCGCGCTGTCGTGCAAGAAACCGGGCGAGACCGCCAAGGTGCTGGCGGCGGCAAAAAAAATCGCGCCGCACCGCAACGACAATTTCAAGCCCTTGCGCATGCTCATTATGGGTGTGCCCAACGTCGGCAAGTCGACGCTCATCAATGCGTTGCTCAAGCGTCGCGTCGCGAAGGTCGGAGACGAGCCGGCTGTGACCAAGGTATTGCATCGTTATGACCTGTCTTCCACGGTCAAGATTACCGATACGCCCGGGTTGATGTGGCCGCGCATCGCACGCCCGTCAGACGGCCTGATGCTGGCCGCCAGTCACGCGATCGGCACCAATGCCTACAACGAATCCGATGTAGCGATTTTTCTGGCGAATCTGCTGTTGCAACGCTACCCGCAGGCGCTAGCCGTGCGCTATGGGTTCAAGACTGCCGTCAATGTGCCATTGGGCGTGCCAGGCAGCTTCGTATCGCCGGCAGGCGCCGATCCTGGGGGCGATGACGCGTCACCAGGCGTCTTACCTACCAGCGGCGCAATCGATGGTGTGAGTGTGATTGAAGGCGTTGCGCTCAAGCGTGGCTTCCGGCTCAAGGGCGCGGGCTATGATTTTGAGAAAGCAGCCGTCACGCTTTTGATCGACTATCGCAGTGGTGCGCTGGGGCGCATTAGTCTGGAAACTCCGGCGTCGCGCGCAGCGCTTGCTGTCTAGCTTGCCGAATCAGCCGGTCGTTTCCGGTTTTGGGTACTCGAGCATTTTGGCGATGGTGCGTTCGAACGGATCGCGCCGCGCCAGCAGCTTTTCCTGCCTGGGCGAAATCAGCATGGTGTGGCGCAGGGTTTCCAGCCGATCGTTCACTTCCCAGCCGTTGTGCGGGTTGGTCACCCACAGTTCGGTATCCATGCGGCGCAGGTCAAATGGCACCGAATAGCCGCGCAGGGTCTTGCGGCCGTGCTTGGTGTAGTACTCGTGAAAGTACGACATCGCCAGCTCGCGCAGGTTGCGGTACACCGGGTCGCGGTAGCGCAGCGGCACGCCGTTGGTCTTGGAAATCGCGCCCCAGCAGCGGCCGCGCTTGAACAGGGTGATAACGTGCGGCCAGTCCACCAGGTCGCAATGCATGTACATCACCAACGGCGGTTCGCCCTGCACCCACAGCGCGCAGGCGGCCAGCATTGCGCCCTCCAGGCAGTGGGCGCGGCGTTGCCGGATCACTTCGCGCACCGACAGCAGGGTTTCGCCGCCGAGCTCGTGATTGGCCGGGGTGGCATTCAGGAAGGTCTGGATTTTCTCCGGAGTGGAGAGGCGCCGCAGGACGGCAAATTCAGCGGGGGTAAGCCCGAGGTGTTCGCGCCGTGCAAAGCGCTTGCCTTGATGTTTCGCCATGCGCGCGATGGTAGCATCGCCGCCGGGGTGTGCCGCGCTAGCAGGTGGAACCGGTCTGCCCCATCACTTTCTTGAGGCCGGCGATGTCGCTGATGCGGATGTGTTTTTGCTGCACCGAAATGAGACCGTCGTCCTGGAACTTGGAGAATGCGCGGCTCACGGTTTCAAGCTTCAGGCCGAGGTAACTCCCAATTTCCTCGCGCGTCATGCGCAGGATGAAGTCGGATGACGAATAGCCGCGCGCGGTAAAACGCTGCGAGAGGTTGAGCAGGAAGGCTGCCAGGCGCTCCTCGGCGCGCATGCTGCCGAGCAACAGCATGACGCCGTGGTCGCGCACGATCTCGCGGCTCATGACCTTGTGGAAATGGTGTTGCAAGACTTCAAACTTGCGCGACAACTCCTCGAGTTTGGAATAGGGAATCACGCAAACTTCGCTGTCTTCCAGCGCCACTGCGTCGCAGTTGTGGTGGTCGGTGACGATGCCGTCGATGCCGATCAACTCGCCGGCCATCTGGAACCCGGTAACCTGGTCACGCCCGTCTTCAGTGGCGACGCGGGTCTTGAAAAACCCCACGCGAATCGCATACAGGGACGCAAAATCATCGCCCGTGCGAAACAGGCTTTCACCGCGCTTGACCTTCATGCGGGTGTAGACCAGCTCGTCCAGGGATTCGACTTCATCGCGCTTGAGCCCCACCGGCAGACACAATTCGCGCAGGTTGCAGGTGGAGCAGGCGGTCTTGATATGGGCCAGGGTAACGGGGGCGTTCATGGGCTGGTTCGCAGTGCACATGGGGTCGAGTGGGGAAGCATAGCCGGTTTGCCTGCCTTGCGGGAATGACGGCGGTATGGGGCGGGTCGAAAGAGGGTTTGATCTGGATCAAGCTGTTTCACGCGGGTACGAGCATAGTGCGGTCATCGTATGGAAAATCAAGACACCATGGACGCTGCAACTCGCTTTCCCGGTATCGGCAGCGAGATTACTGCGGACCTGATCCGTCGTTTTGACGGGCCCGGGCCGCGCTACACCTCGTACCCGACAGCCGACCGCTTTGTCGAAGCCTTCGACGCCGCCGCGCATGCCTCGTGGCTGGAGAAACGCCATATCGGCGGGGTCGGACGTCCGCTTTCGCTGTATGTGCACCTGCCGTTTTGTGCGTCGATCTGCTATTACTGCGCCTGCAACAAGGTGATCACCAAGGACCATGGGCGCTCCCTCAAATACGTGCATTACCTTGAGAAGGAACTGTCCCTGCAGACCGCGCATCTGCAGGGCAGCCGTCGCATTACGCAGCTTCATTTCGGCGGCGGCACGCCGACGTTTTTGTCAGACGACGAACTGCGCCAATTGATGCGCGTGTTGCGCGCCAACTTCGATTTTGACGCCGAGGGTGAGTATGCGATCGAAGTCGACCCGCGTTCGGTCAACCCCGGCACCATCGACCTGCTCGCCGGGCTCGGGCTCAATCGCATGAGCATCGGCGTCCAGGATTTCGACCCGGCGGTGCAAAAGGCCGTTAACCGGATCCAGCCCTTCGCGATGACAGACAGGGTCTTGAAGGACGCGCGCGCAGCCGGTTTCAAGTCGATCAACCTCGATCTGATTTACGGGTTGCCCAAGCAGACGGCGGAGAGCTTTTCACGCACCCTGGACCAGGTGATCACGACCGACCCGGACCGGATTGCCCTGTACAGCTACGCGCACCTGCCGACGCGCTTCAAGCCGCAGCGGCGCATCCACGACGCCGACCTGCCCCTGGCCGACACCAAGATGAAGATCTTCCTGTTGGCGCTCGACCGGCTGCTCGAAGCCGGGTATGTGTATATCGGCATGGACCATTTTGCAAAACCCGACGATGAATTGGCCAAGGCGCTGCGCTCGGGGCGCCTGCACCGAAATTTCCAGGGATACACCACGCAGTCCGAGTGCGACCTGCTGGCAATCGGCATTTCGTCGATCAGCAAGATCGGGCCCGCCTACAGCCAGAATGTCCGTACCCTGGACGAGTATTACGATTGCATCGACCAGAACCGTCTGCCGGTCACGCGCGGCATCGAGTTGACGCAGGATGACCTGGTGCGCCGTACCGTGATCATGGGGCTGATGTGCCAGGGTGAGGTGTCGATGGAGTCGGTTGAGATCGCCCATCTGATCGATTTTGAAACCTATTTCGCACCGGAACTGGCGCAGCTTGCTTCTTTCGTGGAAGCGGGGCTGGTCGAGCGCGAGAAAGGCTACATCACTGTGACCCCCAAGGGGCGCTTTTTCCTGCGCGCCATTGCGATGGTGTTTGACCGCTACCTGCAGGCCGATCGCGCCCGCAGCCGCTACTCCAAGATCATCTAGCGATGGGGGGATCCGCTCTCCTGGCCGTCTTTGTAGTCGGGCTGCTCGGCGGCGTGCACTGTATCGGCATGTGTGGCGCGATCGTCTCGGCACTGTCTGCAGGAACAGCAACCCGCTCTTCAGGGGGCAAGCCGCCTTGGCACCTGCAACTGGCCTTCAATGGCGGCCGAATCGGCAGCTACATGGTCGCCGGCGCCATGGCCGGGGCGGCTGGTTCGATGGCCCTGTTTTTCAACGATCTATTGCCGGTGCAGGTGGCCATGTATGCCTTTGCCAACCTGATGCTGGTCGGGCTGGGCCTGTATCTGTTCGGGGTCACCCGCTATATTTCCGTACTGGAACGTGTGGGTGCCAGGCTATGGAGGCGTGTGCAACCGTGGCTCGGCAAGTTGATGCCGGCCAACACGCTGCCGCGCGCGCTTGCAGTCGGTGCCTTATGGGGCTGGGTACCGTGCGGCCTGGTCTACAGCGTGCTGGCCACGGCGCTGCTGGCGGGAGATGCCCTCGAAGGCGCGCTGGTCATGCTCGCCTTTGGCTTGGGTACATTGCCCAACCTGCTGTTTGCCGGTGCGCTGATGCGTGCCCTGTCGCTATGGCGTGGCGGGAACCTCGTGCGCCGCGGGGTCGGGCTGCTGGTGGTCGGACTTGGTCTGTATGGCATGGCCCACGCCCAGGTCGCAGGCCAGCACGCCCTTGCCGGCGTGTTTTGCGTGACGCCGCGCTAGGCGCAGATATTTTCAGGTCCCTATGCGTTGGCTGCGCAACGGCGCAAGAACGCCAGGCTGCGTTGCGGCGAAAACGAAGGGATCGTGCACCCAGGGGCGAGGATGAACTTGTCGCGGCCGGCCTGGGCAATCGCATCGTTGACCTGTGCGGCAATTGCGGTGAGAGACAAGTCCGCAAACTTTGATTCATCCAGACCACCCATCAGGCACTTGTCGGTCCACTGGCGCAACTCGCGCAAGCTCGGGTTGCCGGGCAGTCGGTCGGACAGGTTGATGACTTCGCACGGGTAGTCCTTGACGCGCTCCATGTCCAGACCAGTGCCATGCACATGCAGGATGCGCACCATGCCTTCGGCCTCCTTGAGGATGCGCAGATCAAATGGACGCAGGAAAGTTTCGTATACCTCGCGGCTGGCGCCTCGTGGAAAGCCGGCCGGGATTGCCGCGTTGGTCGAATAAAAATAGCCCTCGATGCCAAGCTGTCTGACCGCGCGCACGTAGCCGCAGATGGACTCACAGGCGCGCTCAAGCGCGCGCAGCGTCGGCTCACGGTACTTCCAGAGTTGCGCTTCCTGGTCACGGCCAATGTTGCGCAGAATCGACTGGTAGGGATCAAAACCGGTTTCCACCAGGGGAAAATCCGGTCCCATGGCGGCGCGCAGTGCCTTCAGGCACTTGAGCTGCTCCGCAAAGCAGGGGGCATCGAGGCCGACGACACCGAGCTGCTCGAGCAGTGCCGGATCGTCGAGCGAACGCAGTGCCGTCGGGACCGGATAGCGATAGTCTCCCATCACCTTGGCGAGGTCCCAGCCGTAGGCCGTGAGGAAGCGTTCGTGCAAGCCGGCGGTTTCCTCGCCGGGTAGATGGTCTGACAGGAAATGTACCCAGGTGGTGACGGGCACTTGGTCGACTGTACGGCCTTCGACGGCCGCGAAAAAACGCTCGCGTGGTGTCATGGGGTTTGTCACTTTATTCATTCGGGCTGGATGCCGGCCGCACGAATCAAGGCGCCGAGGCGCTCAACTTCGCTTTGCATCAGCTTCTGGAAGGCTTCGGGTGATTCGCTCGGTGCGGCGATCATGGCCTGACTGGCGAACTGGGCGCGTACATCTGGTTGCCCCAGCGCCGCCACGATTTCCTTGTGCAGGCGCGCCATCACCGGCGCGGGAGTGCCGGCTGGCGCAGCCAGGCCGATGCGCGCCGAGAAGCGGAAGGCCGGGGTGCCGGCTTCCGCTGTGGTGGGTGTGGTGGGCAATGTCGGCAGGCGCTCACCCGATGTGACCGCGAGTGCGCGCAGGTTGCCGGCCTGAATCTGTTTCAGTGGCGTTTGCACCAGGTCAAACATGACCTGAATGCTGCCGCCAATCAAATCCACCTGGGCCTGCGAGGCGCCTTTGTAAGGAATGTGGTTGAGCCGGGTACCGGTCAAGCTGGCGAACTGCTCACCTGCAAGGTGCAGGGTATTGCCGACGCCGGCCGAGCCGAAATTGATCTTGCCGGGGTTGGCTTTGGCATAGGCGATGAACTCGGACAGGGTGGTTGCCGGTACTTTGGGGTTGACCACAATCACCAAGGGTGACTCGATCGCATTGGTGATGAAGGCAAAGTCCTTGACCATGTCGACCGGCATTTTCTTGGCCAGGGCAGGCGTGGAAGCATGGGTGATCACGCCCACCAGGAACAGGGTATGGCCGTCAGGCGGCGATTTGGCCACGTGCTCGGCGCCGATCAGCGTGTTGCCACCGGGGCGGTTGTCGACAATCACCGAGTGCTTCATTGTTTCGGTGAGTTTGGTGGCGAGCGTGCGTGCAACGAAATCGGAGGAACCGCCGGCGGTAAACGGCACGACGATTCGAATCGGTTTGCCGATTGCGGGGAAGTCCTGCGCGGGAGTGGCCGACGCAGCGGTAAAGGCGAAAAAAGCCAGCAGAGAGCGGGCAACGACTGACGACGGGGGCATCTGGGACTCCGGTAAGCAAGCCTGCGGTCGTGTACGGAGCACACTGAGAGCGAGTGCGCGGCAAGCGGGAAGAAAGTCTAGCACGCAAGAAATGTGAGCTGCCGACTCTGATCTTTGCGGTAGCATCTGCCGATTCGCTATCGCTCAATCGTTGTCATCCGCTGGCGTGCCCAATATGACTGTTGCAATCAAGGCAGGTGTATCCGTACTGTTCGTTTGCACCGGCAATATCTGCCGCTCGCCGACTGCCGAAGGCGTCATGCGCCACATGGTTAGTTCACGCGGATTGTCGGAGCGGATCCTGACCGCATCTGCCGGGACCCACGGATATCACGTTGGCAATGAGCCGGACCGGCGCGCCCAGGCGCATGCGCTGCAACGCGGCTATGACCTGTCTGCGCAGCGGGCGCGCCAGGTGTCGGACGAGGACTTCGAGAGCTTCGACCACATTCTGGCCATGGATGCGGGCCATCTTGCCTTGCTCCACTCCCGCTGTCCGCCGCAGCAGCGTCACCGCCTTGGCCTGTTCACGCGCCATGCATCACGTTTCAAGGGAATCGACGAGGTGCCCGACCCCTACTATGGCGGTGCCGCAGGGTTTGAGGAAGTGCTCGACTATGTCGAAGACGCCTGCGCCGGGTTGCTTGAAGCGCTGTGCGTGCCCTCGGCAGCATAGGCGGGCCGCGCGATAAGATGGCGTGATGTGGGCATGCCCGGGGCCTCCAGTGGCATGGGGCAGGGGCTTGCGCGAAACCTGACACACAGAGTGGAGACACACTCGACGGAGATGAAATCATGAATCGTATTGCCATCACCCCGCTCGGGTTTGCGGTCGGCGCACAAGTTACCGGGCTTGACCTACGCGAGCCGCTCGATGATGTGAGCCGCCAGGCGCTCCTCCAGGCCTGGCACAAGCACCTGGTACTGGTGTTTCCCGGGCAGGACCTCGATGCAGCCCAACAGATCGCGTTCAGCGCGCAGTTTGGCACGCTCGAGCAGAACGATTTTCAGCCGCACTATCGTGACCCCGCGCATCCGGAGATCCTGCTCGTCACCAATCGCAAAATGGACGGCAAACCGTCCGAGACGCGCAATACCGGACGCAACTGGCATACCGATCTGAGTTATACGACGCGCCCGGCCAAGGCCTCGCTGCTGCTGTGCAAGGAAAAACCACCGATCGGCGGCGACACCATGTGGGCCAACATGTACCTGGCTTACGAGACGCTCAGTCCGAAAATGCAGGCCTTTATCGAGAGCCTTGAAGCGATCCACGATGTGTCGCTCATCAAGGGTATCGAGCAGCGCGACCCGGAAAAAGTGGCCGACATGAAGCGGCGCAATCCGCCGGTGGCGCACGCGGTCGTCAAGACCCATCCTGACACGGGCAGAAAAGCCTTGTTCCTGGGGCAGCGGATTCGCGGCTTTGTCGGGTTTTCAGAGGAGGAGAGCGCGCCCATTCTGCGCTTTCTCAACGAACACGCCACATCGTCCGAGTTCGTCTATCGGCACCGCTGGTCAGTGAACGATCTGGTGATGTGGGACAACCGCTGCCTGCTGCATGTTGCATTGCCCGATTTTGACCAGACCAAGACACGCCACATGACGCGCACTTCCATCCTCGGCGAACTCTCGGGCTACTACTACAAGGGCGGCGATGATCTCGGTCGAGAGTCCGTGTTGCAGGCAATTGCTGCGGTGTCGTGACTTTGCGGTCTGTTTAAACGTTGTACCCCGACCCACCCTGATCGTGGAGAAAATCGCATGTTGAAGACCTGGTTCGTCGCTTCCGCTCTGACCCTTTGTGCACTGGCGCCGTTGCCAGCCGGCGCGCAGGGCTATCCGGCCCAGCCGGTCAAGATGATTGTCGGCTTTCCACCCGGGGGCACAACCGATGTCATCGGCCGCATGGTGGCGCAAGGTCTCACCGAGGCGCTCGGCAAGGCCGTCGTGGTGGACAACCGCGCCGGTGCCTCGGGCACGATCGGCGCCGGGCAGGTGGCGAAGGCCGAGCCGGATGGCCTGACGCTGCTGATGGCGTCGAGCGCGCACGGTACTGCGCCGTCGCTTTACCCGAATCTTCCCTACCAGGAAAAAGACCTGGTGCCGGTCGCGCTGATGGCCAGCACGCCATATGTATTTGTCGTGCATCCGGACACGCCGGTGACGACCTTTGCACAGTTGATTGCGCTGCTCAAACAATACCCGGGTAAATACAATTTTGCCTCGTCCAGCCCCGGCACCGGCCAGCATCTCGGCGGCGAGATGGTCAAGCGCTCGGCCGGTGTGGACATGCAGCACATTCCCTACAAGGGCACTGGTGCGTTGATGCCGGATTTCCTGTCGGGGCGCGTCCAGATGATGTTTGAAAACGTCGCCGTGATGACGCCGCACATTCGCAAGGGGTCGGCGCGGGCCCTTGCAGTTTCAAGCAGCAAGCGCACGCCGCTGATGCCGGACGTGCCCACGGTGGCCGAATCCGGCCTCCCCGGGTTCGAAGTGCTCGGCTGGTTTGTGGTGTTCGCACCCGCCGGCACGCCGCCCGACGTCATCAAGTTGCTCAACAGCGAAATCAACAAGATGGTGCAGCGCCCGGCGTTCGTGCAACGCTTCGCCGCGCTCGGTGCCGAACCGATTGTCAGCACGCCCGAGCATACCGCCGCGTTCGTCAAGTCCGAACAGGAGAAGTGGGGCAAGGTGATTCGCGACATCGGCCTGAAGCTGGAGTAGCCAGCGCGACCGGCGCCGCCCAACAAAAAAGCATGCCAATGAGGCATGCTTTTTTGTTCAGGCATCGGCCCAAGAACGTTGCTAGACAACGCTTTCGGGCCGGTTTCCGACTTTGGTTGATCAGGCCTTGCGGGTCTCCACGAGGACCAGCGGACCATGATCGATCACCGGTGCCGGACGTTTGACGCGCGGGGCGCGGGGCGGCTCGACGTATTGCGCGGCGCGATCGTATGCGGCGCGCCATTTTCCGGCGTCGGTTTCAACCAGGGCCAGCCCGGCCGATTCGAGCATGCTGCGGCGTTCGGCAAGCACGTCATCGATAGACTGGCGCATCACGATCGGCTCTGCGGCCTTGGGCGGCAGCGGGGTGACCACCGGCGCGGGAGCAGGTGCGGGCGCAGGTACGGGCGCAGCGACTACCGGTGCCACGTCGGCCTGTACTGCCTCGGCCGGAGCCGCTTGTGGTTCCGGCCGAGGGGCCGGGTCCACTGCGTGAACCGGGGCAGGGCTGGCTCCCTGAACGTCGTGCGCGGCAGCGACGGCTACCGCTGCAGTCGATGCAACCGCCATGGCAACCACGGCAGGCGTTGCGTCGGGCAATTCACGCTCCGCCTGATGTGCCGCCGAGGAAGCCTCTTCACGGACCTCCGCGACCTCATCGGCACCTGTGGCGGATGCCTCGCGATCACCACGACCACGGCCGCGCCGGCCGCGACGGCCGCGGCGACCCCGTTCGCCATCTGCCCGTTCGGCGTCGTTCGGGCCGTTGCCATCAGTGCGGACATGATCCGCGCTGGTGTCGGCTTGCGCGTCCGAAGCGGCGCTGGTTGGCGCCATAGTTTCGGCGCCATCAGCGAGGGCTTGAACGCCACCGGCTGCACCATTTGGGCGCGGTCCGCGATCGCGGCGTCCACCGCGCTCGCCACGTTCGCGACGCTGGCCATTGCCGCCGCCGCTGGGCGCGGCGCCGGCTTCGGCAACCGCTGATGCCTGGCCTTCGGCCACGGGCAACGCTGCGCCTTCACGAGGTTCGTTGCGCGGAGGACGATCCGGGCGTGCTGCCGGATCGCGTGGCGGACGCTCGGTGCGTTCGCCACGTTCAGCGCCGCGTCCGCGACCATTTCGGTCACGTCCGCCGCGGCTGCGCTCGCCGCCACGGCCACGGCCATCGCGGCCATTGCGTTCTTCCTTGCGTTCCGTCGAGCCGGGCGACGCGGCGATCGGGGCCGGCATGATGACGTCGGGTTCGGTCTTCGGCTTAAACCAGCCCAGGATTTTGCCGATGATGCCCTCGCTTGCGGCAGGTGGTTCGGACAGCGGAGCCGCCGCGACCGGCACTGCGGCCACGGGTTCTGCGCGTGCCGGCGGCGGTGCCTCGGGCGTGATGCCCTTGACCAGCGGTTCAAGTTTTTTGGGAGCGTCCTTCGGGTCCTTGCGCTTGTAGCCTTCGGCTTCCGGTTCGACCACCATGTCGTAACTGTTCTTCATGGTGTCGGGCAGGTCGTCGTGGCGCAGGCGCTCGATGGTGTGGTGCGGCGTCTCGAGGAACTTGTTCGGTACCAGCAGCACGTTGACACGGAAGCGCGCCTCGATCTTGCCGATCTCGTGGCGTTTCTCGTT
>CANJDH010000035.1 GCA_947473125.1 Burkholderiales bacterium | reverse complement strand
ATGCTGGCCGACTACCTGGTGCGCCCGGTGCTGATCCAGGGCGGCACGCAGCTGCCGTTCCTGGCGATCCTGTTCGGCATTTTCGGCATTTTCGGCGGCGTCGGCACGATGGGCATCGTCGGCCTGATCATCGGGCCGGTGCTGCTGGTGCTGCTGGTGGTGCTGGTGGTGCTGTTCCGCGAAGCGGCGCGCGATGAAACCTCGATCGACCTCGATCTCACGCAAAACATGAAGACGCTGCGCTGAGTTCCGCCGCGATAATTGTTGGCTTGATGCGTCGGCGAGTGCGTCGCACTCCACCTTGGCCCTCGCGGCTGGCTCCGCTTTTGCACAAAAGCTCAGTCCGTCCCGCGCCTCACATCCGCCCCCACCTTGGCACGGGCCTCACTTTCCGCCCGGTCGCGCTCGTCCGCCTCCGCTTTTGCGCGCGCCATGCTTTCCGCCCTGGCCCTCGCGGCAAATGCCGCTCTTGCGCGCGCCTCGCGTTCCGCCAGGGAAATGGCTCTCGCCTCAGCTTCAGCCTTGGTGCGGGCTTCCTCGTCCTTGATGGCGCGCGCCTCGGCAATCCGCAGTTCTTCCTGGCGACGTTGCTGCAGGGCCTGGGCGGCCTTGCGGTCTTCGGTGATGCTGGCGCGCATCTGGGTGAGCGTGCCCACCGTTTCTTCAAGCAGCCGGATCGCCCCGGTTTTGTCCGACCCTTTGGCCGCCGTTGCCGCCGCGCTCAAATTCCCCTCCGCTTTGGGCAGCCCTTTCGGCCCTTCCACCTGATCGCGCAGTTTGTTTTCCAGTGCGGCGATCTGCCTGGCCGTGTTGCGTGCCTCACGCAGCGCCAGATCCAGGCTGGCGCGCTCCGTGCTCGTGCGCACCGCTCGCAACTGCGCGGCGATGCGCTCGACATCGCGGTTGGCGCCGGCCGTGGCCTCCTTCAGTTCACGCTGGTCGCCCTCGATCATTTTCAGCAGCGCTTTGGCCTCGCCATCGAGCCGCGATATCTTCTGCTCCAGCTGTTTCTGCGCTTCGCCCTCCGGGAGAATCCCCTGGAAATTCGGCCATTGCAGGAACAGCACCAGCACGCCGGCCAGCGCGGCAGCGCCAAGGCCAAGCAGTTTCGGGCGCCATCCGCTCCGGTCCGCCGGCTGGACAGACGTGCCGGGAGATGCCACGGGCTCCCTGGACGTGCGCAGCGCGACAAGGAATTGCGCATCGCTGCCAAAGCGATCCGCCGGATTGGCCGAGAGCGCCTTGTCGACCGCGGCGGACAGGCCGGGGCTGACATCGGCGCGCAGCGCGCCGAGAGACTCGATGCGGCCCGCCGGCATGCGCCCGGCCAGCAGTTCGTAGAGCATCACCCCAAGCGCGTACTGATCGGTGCGGTGGTCCACATTGTTGGCCCTGGCCAGTTGTTCGGGCGCCATATAGTAGCCAGCGGCCGCGCCGTTGGCCGGCCTCTGCCGGGTGGTGTCATCGTCTGGCAACCCGGGCGCCAGCCCGAAATCCATCAGTTTGACCACGCCGCCATCACCCAGCCACACGTTTTCCGGCCGGATGTCCCGGTGCACCGTGAATTGGTGTGCATAGGCGAGGGCTGCGCATAGCGGCCGGATCAGCGCCAGCACTTCCGCCTCGCTCCACTTGCGCCCGGTGCGGTTGCGCTCCTCCATCGCCGCGCGCAGCGTCTTCCCGGAGAGCAGTTCCATGGTCAAAAACACGTGCTCGGCATCCGTCACCGCGTCATAGGTGCTGACGATGTTCGGGTGGGTGAGCTTGACGGCGATCCTGGCTTCCTGCATGAAGCGCTGTTTGGCCTGGTCGGTGGCGAGCAGTTCCTGCGGCATCACCCTGAGCGCGACGTCCTTGGCTTGCGACTGATCATGCGCCCGGTATACCGTGCCCATGCCGCTGGCCACGAGCGTCGCTTCGACCCGGTAGCGCCTGGCAAGCACCTGCCCCACCGGCACACTGTCGATTTGTGGGGCCGCAGGGGCGGCGGCACGGCTCCCGAGTCCGGCCTGGAACGCCGCCGGCGAGCGGGACAGCCCGCCAAATATCATCGTCGCCTCCGGGTCCGCCTCGGCCACTATGTAGGTCGCATCCGGATCTCCCTCCGGCTCGTCAATGTTTACGATCTCGAGGTCGTAAATATCCATCGTCACGGTATCCCCGGGGCGAACCGTCACCTCGCTATCGATTTCGAGCGCCTTGCCGTTGAGCAGCACCGGCGAATGCTTCGAAGTCGCCTTGAGCAGGTAGCCGTCCACGCTCCTGACCAGCTCCGCCTGAATGCGCGACAGATATTTCTCGGGATCGTCCAGACTCAGCGAGCACTCCTTGCTGCGCCCGACCGTGACGTGGTCGCCTTCCAGTACACGTTCGCCGGCAAACGTCGTCCCGCCGGCGCCGTGGATGTTGATCTTCAGAGTAAGAGGCATCTACCTATGCTCCTGGACAGCAGTGTTTCCAAAAAGCCCGATCCGGTATTTGGCCAGCATGCCGGTTGTTCATATCCTTAATCTGAACCCGCAAAAGCTTCACCACCACCGTCAAGTCTACTCGCGCGGCAGAAATTTCGAAACTGTACGTTGTGAGTTGCGCATTGCGCCCGGCACGCTGGCGGGAAATCGGGCGATCCGCCAGCTTAATCTGCCCGACGTCTCGACCCGAAGGTCCGGCGCGGCCCAAGCCGCGCGGGCCGCTCAAGCCAAATGCACGCCCGCGTCCATGAAAATCACTTCGCCGGTCATCGCCGTTGCGCCGGCCAGCATCATCACGCACACCTCGGCCATCTCGGCGGCGGTCACCACTTTCTTGAGTGATGCCTTGGCGATCATGCCGGCCTTTGCCTTGTCGGCATGCTCCTGCCCGCGCCCGCGGATGTGCCAGGTGGTGTCGACATAACCCGGCGCCACGCAATTGACCCGCACCTGCGGGCCGAGCACGCGCGCCAGCGACTTGGTAAGCGTATGCACTGCGGCCTTGGTCGCGGCGTAGGCGGTCGAGGTGCCGCCGCCGGTGACACCGGCGCGTGAACCGATGTTGACTACGCTGCCGTTGCCGCTCGCCTTGAGCGCGGGCGCCGCTGCGCGCGTCATCTGGTAGACCGACACCACGTTGTTGCGGTACAGGCGCATGAAATCGTCACCACTGAGGGCGTCGAGGTCGGCGGCCGGCGCGGCCTTGGTCTCGCCGGCGTTGTTCATCAGCGCATCAATCCGGCCATAGGCCTTGAGAGTGGCTTCCACCAAGGCTTTGCAGGCATCGTCGTCCGAAACATCGGCCTGCACGGCGATCGCGCCGCCGCCGCTGGCGGCGCCCAGGGCCTTGCACTCGGCCGTGACCTTTTCGGCCGCATCGACGCTGGTGCGGTAGTTGACCACCACGCGCCAGCCCTTGGCGGCCATCATGCGCGCCGTCTCGGCGCCGATGCCGCTGGCGGCGCCGGTGATGATGACAACCTTCGAGGTCACCGGGGCGGCGCTCATGCTGCGGCCTTGGGCGGGCGCAACTGCAGCGACTTGTATTCGAGGTACTCCTCCATGCCGTACACGCCGCCCTCGCGGCCGTTGCCCGACTGCTTGTAGCCGCCGAAGGGAGCGGCCGCATTGAATGGGCCGCCGTTGATGTCGACCTGCCCGGTGCGGATCTTGCGCGCCACGCGCAGCGCGCGGCTTTCGTCTTTCGACCAGACCGTGCCGGCCAGGCCGTAGACCGAGTTGTTGGCGATGCGAATCGCATCGGCTTCATCGTCGTAAGCCATGATCGATAGCACCGGGCCGAACACTTCTTCCTGCGCGATCGCCATGCCTTCCCTGACCTTGCCGAATACGGTGGGCTTGACGAAATAGCCTTTGGCGAGGCCCTCGGGCTGCTCCGGGCCGCCGGTGAGCAGCTCGGCACCCTCGTCGATGCCTTTCTGGATCAGGCTGCGTACGCGCGAGCGCTGCAGGTCGGAAATCACCGGCCCGAGGCGCGCATCGCCCATCGGGTCGCCGATGGTGAAGGTTTGCGCCGCGTCCCTGGCCAGCTGCGCGGCTTCGTCGTATTTGGATGCGGGCACCAGCATGCGCGTGGTCGCAGCGCAGGTCTGGCCGGAATTGAGGTAGCAAAAGCTCACCGTGGCCTTGACCGCCATGGCGAGGTCCGCATCGTCGAGGATCACCGCCGCCGACTTGCCGCCCAACTCCAGCGATACGCGCTTGACGGTTTGCGCCGCCAGTTCCGAGACGCGCTTGCCGGCACGCGTCGAGCCGGTGAACGACACCATGTCGACATCCGGCGAGGTGGCGAGCGCTTCGCCGACCACCGGGCCGAAGCCCGACACCAGGTTGAACACGCCTTTAGGCAGGCCGACATCGTGTGCAATCTCGGCCAGCATGAAGGCCGTCATCGGCGCAACTTCGGAGGGTTTCAGCACCACGGTGCAGCCGGCGGCGAGCGCTGCCGCCACCTTGAGCGCCACCTGGTGCAGCGGAAAATTCCAGGGCGTGATGGCACCGACCACGCCGATCGGCTCGCGCACCACCAGCGAGTTGCCGACGGTCTTTTCGAATGCAAATTCCGCGGCCAGCTTGGCGTAGGCGCCGAAGGTATGGATCGGGTTGCCGACCATCACGCGCTGCGACAGCTTGAACGGCACGCCCACTTCGGCGGTAATCGACCTGGCCAGTTCGTCGGCGCGCTCCTTGAGTTTGGCCGCGATCGCCGCGAGGTACTCGCCGCGCGTGGACGCGGGCGTTTCGCTCCAGCCTTCAAATGCGGCGCGGGCCGCCGCGATCGCCGCGGCCGCATCGGCCTGCGTGCCTTCGGGCACATGGCCGATCACCGCCTCGGTGGTGGCGTTGATGACGTCGATGAATTTGCCGGAGGTGGAGTCGACCCAGGCGCCGTTGATGTAGAGTTTGTCGAAGGATGTCATATCGCACTTTCGCAGTATGGGAGGGGCCGCAGTGTGGGTACGCAGCATGGGCAATCGGAGCCGACGCATTCTAGCGCAGCGGCCCCGCGCGGCGGCGGCGCAACCACGGCCCTTGCGCAGTGCAGCCAAAAAGTACAATGGTGGCTCTTGCACGAACACGCCACCGAACACGCCACGGCACACGCCACCGCACACGCCACTGAACACGCCACTGCGGCGGCGTAGCCAACCAGCCCCATGCATCGCATCCTTGAACTCCCTTTCGCCGAATGGTCGCCGTCGATCACTGCGGACGAATCGCGTCGCGTCGCCGGCGAGCTCGAGCTGGGCAAGATCGTCTATCTGCCGCAGCTGCGCTTCAAGATTGCCGAGACCGAACGCCGTTTCCTCGACACGCGCTGGCTCTCGGGCACCCACAAGAGCCTCTCCTACGAGCCGCAACGCGCGGCGGCCACCGAAGGCGTGCGCGGTGCGCAAGGCGCACCGCAAGACCTGCGCGCCCTGGCCGCGATGATCGCGCGCTTCCAGAAAGAAGCACTGGCACTGGTGCATGCCCTGTTTCCCCAATACGCGCCGCACCTGCGCGTGGCGCCGACCAGCCTGCGCCCCGGCAATGTCGAGCAGCACAAGCTGTCTTGGCGCAAGGACGACACCCTGCTGCACGTTGATGCCTTCCCGTCACGGCCGAATCGCGGCGAGCGCATCCTGCGCATCTTTACCAACGTCCACCCGGCCGGCGCGGCAGGCAAAGGCGCGCGCGTCTGGAAGGTCGGCGACCTGTTCGAAGATACGGCAAAGGAATTCCTGCCGCGCATCAAGCGCCCGATCCCCGGCAGCGCCGCGCTGCTGCGCACGCTGGGCGTGACCAAATCGCGGCGCAGCCACTACGACCACATCATGCTGCGCATGCACGACCAGATGAAGCGGGACCCGGCCTACCAGTCGCGCCCGACACACCTCACCTTCGGCTTCCCGCCCGGCTCGACCTGGATCTGCTTTTCCGACCAGGCCGCGCATGCCGCCTTGTCGGGCCAGTTCATGATGGAGCAGACCCTGCACCTGCCGCTGGACCGGCAGTATTTTCCCGAGCGCGCGCCGCTCAAGGTGCTCGAACGCCTGCGCAGGCGGGCGCTGGCTTGACGGCGGCAACGGCAGCGCCGGCCGCGGCGGCTGGCTGGCTGGCGCGCCTCAACCTGGGTTTCACGCACGACGGCACCGGCCGCACCGTGCTCACCGATCGCGAGCACCTGGGCCCGCTGCGCATCCAGAAGCCGCTCTACCCCGAAGGCGATGCGATCTGCCACGCGGTGATCGTGCACCCGCCGGGCGGCATTGCCGGCGGCGACCGGCTCGACATCAACGTGGCCCTGCATCAAGGCGCACGCGGCCTCATCACCACCCCGGGCGCCACCAAGTGGTACAAGGCCAGGAGCGGCACCGAGGCGATCCAGCGCGTACACATCCACCTGGCTGCAGGTGCAGCGCTTGAATGGCTGCCGCAGGAAGCGATCGTCTTCAACGCTGCGCAAGCCTGCAACGAAACGCAGATTGCGCTCGACGACAATGCCTTGTACCTGGGATGGGAAGTGCTGTGCTTCGGCCGCGCCGCCTCCGGCGAAACCTTCGATGCCGGGTGCTGCCGCCAGCGCCTGAGCGTCACCCGCAACGGGCGCCTGTTGTGGAACGAACGCGGCACGCTCGACGCCGGCGGCACACTGATGGCATCGCCGATCGGGCTCGCGGGTCGCAGCGTGGCCGGCACCCTGCTCGCGGTGGGCCGCGAGATTCCGCAAACCTTGCTTGATGCGGCACGCGCTGCCGTGACTGATCACGCAGGTGCCGCACGAATCGGCCTGACGCGAATGCCGCACCTGCTTGCGGCACGCTATCTCGGCGATTCGAGCGAAGAGGCCAAAGAGTTGTTCGTGCGCGTCTGGCGCGTGCTGCGCCCGGCGCTTACCGGCAGCGCAGCGGTGGTGCCGCGGCTCTGGGCTACTTAGCCAACATTGGCAAGAATCGCTCCCAGAGCCATTCCCAGCAGGTCAATACCTGAAAGAGCGCTCCCACCAAGGGTTTCAGGCCATTGCCTAGTCCACTTTTCGCGGCGCGCGAAAGGTCCGGCCTACTTCGCCGCAGCCGGAAACGCCGGCAGCTTGTTGATGTCGCGCGGGTCGTGCTGGATGATCACCGTTGCCTTGAGGTTGGCGGCGATTTTCTTGATGCGCTCCAGCGACGCGACGGTATCGCCGCGATGGAAGTTGAAGCCCGGCACGCCGTTGCTCTCGTAATTCTCGTGGAAATGCGCAAGGTCGCCGAGCATCAGGAAGTTGCCCGCCTCTTTCAGGCGCACCAGCGCGCTGAAATGGCCGGGCGTGTGGCCGGGCGTGCGCAGGATCATCACGGTGCCGTCGCCGAACACATCTTTGTCGCCGCTGAGCGCTTCGAGCTTGCCACCGCCGGTGCGCCAGTGCGCGAAGGCCGCAGCATTGGCGCCGGGCATCGGCGGCGTGGCGGTGATGCCGTCCCAGTCGCCCTTGCCGATCATGACCGTCGCGCCGGGAAAAGTCGGCAGCTGGCCGGTATGGTCGGCGTGGAAGTGGCTGATGCCGATGAACTTGATCTGCTCGGGCTTGAGCTTCAGCTGCGCCAACTGGTCGATGATGCTGACCTTGGGCGCGGGCGCGCCGGCGCTCATCGAGTGGCCGGTGTCCCAGAGCATGTAGTCGTCGCCGTGCTTGATCAGGTAGCAGCTGAAGGTGAACGGCAGCTTCAGGCCCTGGTGGGAATAGGTGTCGGTAAAGCGTACTCCCACGTCGTTCACGACCTGCGTGCCGCAGTCGAGGCGCGTGAGGGTCACTTCCACGGGGGTTTGCGCGGCGGCAGGCAGGCAGGCGGCAGCGCAGGTCAGCACTGCGGTTACAGTCAATTTGCGAAGCATCGTGTTCTCCTGGTGTTTGTGGCGGTTGGCGGTGGTTGGCGGTGGTGTGCGATAGGTTGTGACGGGCGACTCGGGCTGGCCGGGTTGGGTGTCCGATCTGCTTCGCACCGATGGCGAAAAGCTGCCAGCGCGCATCATACGACCAGTAAGAAGCGGCGAAATATGCGCGCATCATCAAGCCGGCGGGCGTCAAGGGCCAATAGGGCCGCCTGGCGAACGCCAGGTGACGATGCGCACGCCCGCATCGTCACCTCAGAGGCGCATTTGCCCTGCGCGCCCCTGCGCCACATCCTGCGCGCCCCTGCGCCACATCCTGCGCGCCCCTGCGCCACATCCTGCGCGCCCCTGCGCCACATCCTGCGCGCCCCTGCGCCACATTTGTGAGGCGCACCCTGCCGCGTAATCGACGCCACCTGAGGGTGCCCTGAGGGTGCCAAATGAGCGTACCATGGTCCTGTTTGGGTATCGACGATCATTTCTGGTTGCCGATTGCAACCGGAGAGCACGATGACCAATAAGACACCATCACTGTCCGCTCCTGCACTGGCGAAGCTGCGCGCCTCCGAAATCCGTTATCGCCGCCTGTTCGAAGCCGCACGAGACGGCATCCTGCTGTTGAACGCGGATACCGGGCAGATCGAAGACGTCAACCCGTATCTCGAGGAATTGCTCGGGTACTCGCACGTCGAGTTTCTGGGCAAAAAACTTTGGGAAGTGGTCGCGATCGCGGACATCGAAGAATGCCGGAAGATGTTCGCCGTGATTCAGCAAACCGGTTACGTCAGATATGAAACGCAGCCTTTCGTGAGTTCGGCTGGCATGAACATTCCGGTCGAATTCGTGAGCAACTCCTACGAGTCTGGCGGCGTCATGGTGATCCAGTGCAACATCAGGGACAACGCAGCCCACCACCAATTGGTGCGTCAGTACAAGGCCATCATCGACAGCAGCACTGACGCCATCATCAGCAAGTCTTTGCTGGGAATGATCGAGAGCTGGAACCTTGGCGCCGAAAAGCTGTTCGGCTATTCGGCGCATGAGGCCGTCGGTCGTTCAATAGCATTCCTGCTGCCGCTGGACCGCCTTGACGAAGAGTGGAATATGCTCGAGCGTATGTCGCGCGGGGAGAAAATTGACCACTTCGAGACGACCCGTCGGCACAAGGACGGCAGCTTGATCAAGATCTCCATCAGCATTTCGCCGGTTTTCAACAGCAACTGCCA
Organism: Burkholderiales bacterium; assembly: GCA_947473125.1. Taxonomy (GTDB): domain Bacteria; phylum Pseudomonadota; class Gammaproteobacteria; order Burkholderiales; family JAEUOS01; genus CANJDH01. The sequence continues at coordinate 33,850 of CANJDH010000035.1, read as the reverse complement.
GGTCATCGGCGTGTCGAACATCGCCAGGGATCTTTCTGCACGCGATCGAGGCGAGGCCCGGCGCGTTTCGCTCGAAGGGCAGTTGCGCGAATCGCAAAAGATGGAAGCCATCGGTACGCTGGCAGGCGGCATTGCCCACGACTTGAACAACACGATCGCCGCCATCCTGGGCAATACCGAACTCGCCATCGAAGACGCGGCGGTCCGTCCTGCTGAAGCGATCGCCAGCCTGATCGAAATCCAGAAGGCTGCACGGCGCTCGCGCGCGCTGGTCCAGCAAATTCTCACCTTCGGCCGTCGCCAGGCGACCACCCGCACGCCCATCACGCTGCACCTGGTGGTCAGCGAAGCGGTGGCCCTGCTGCGCACGACACTTCCCCCGCGCATCGACATCGGTTTTTTCAGCGCTCCCGACTTGCCGCCGGTACTGGCCGATGCCGTGCAGATCGAGCAGATCGTCATCAACCTCGCCACCAACGCCATGCAAGCCCTGATGGGTAGCCCGGGAAGCATCGACATTTGCCTCGATACGGTGGCGCCCGACGTGAGTTCGGCCGGCACCAGCGGTCAGTTACGCGCCTTGTGCGATGGGCATCCCGCGCCCCTGGTCCGCTTGACGATTAGGGACACCGGCGCCGGCATGGACGCCGCCACGAAGGCACATATTTTTGAGCCGTTCTTTACCACCAAGCCGGCCGGCGAGGGCACCGGGCTCGGCCTCTCCGTAGTGCACGGCATTGTGCAGTCGCACGATGCCGTCATCGAGGTCGAGAGCGCGCTGGGGCGGGGCACGACGTTTGTGCTTTATTTTCCGACAACAACCGCCCCCGTAGCAGTTACTACGGCAGTTACTACGGCAGTCACTACCGTGGCGCCATCGGACAAGGCCGCCGCAGCGCCAGGCAACGGCAGGCAACATATTCTCTACATCGATGACGATGAAGCCCTGGTGTTGCTGGTGACGCGCCTGCTCGAACGGCGTGGCTATCACGTGTCCGGCTACGTCAACCCAAGCGACGCGCTCGCAGCGCTCAAGGCAGCGCCCGACTCCTTCGCCCTGGTCGTCACCGACTACAACATGCCGGGCATGTCCGGGCTTGATGTGGGCCGGCAGGCAAGACTGATGCGTGCCGACTTGCCCGTGGTGATGGTGTCGGGTTTCATTGATGAAAACCTCGTGGCGAAGGCCCGTGCGTCGGGCATACAAACGGTGACTTCCAAGGCGCTCGACGCCGGCGATCTGTGCGAGGCGATTGTGCAGCAGATCGCCGTGCCGATTGCGCTGTTGCACCAGCCAACGCCGAGCCGACGCGATTCCGGTCTACCCCCCGAAACCAGCGGCAACCCGCCATCGCCGCAAGCAGGCATCCAGGCGTACGCCCGAGATACGACGCAATCTCATCAAGCCGGCCTCGACGATGACCTTGCCGCGCATCCCCTCGATCAGACCGAACATGGCTTGGTGGAGCACGACAAGGCGAGCCTTCAGACTGCGCTTGATACCGTCTCTGCGGAAAATCGCGATTTTCGCGCCACCCACGAGCGCTTGACCGAAAAGCTGGCTGCACTGGAACAGATACTCAACGACATGAGCGTCGAAGTCGACAATCAAACCCGATCTCTGAGCATGTTGGCCGACAACTCCTGGATTGCTGCGACCGCCGCAGCCGCAGCCTTCGCCGCCGACGTATGGGACCCTTTGGAACTGCGGCGCAAGTCGGACATCGCTGTGACCGCAACCAGCGCAACGCAACGCGTGGCCGGAGATCTGACGGCCTACCTGCTCTACATGCGGGGGGCCTTGGCCACCCGTGCCGCGTTGGCCGAAAAATGATTTTCCGCTTTTTGACTTTCCCGCACCAGGCGATACCCGCGCGTCGCGCAGATCAGAAACCCGGGCCATGCACCATCAAATTGAACCAAGCGGCACCAAGCCGCCCCGTCACCTGAAAGACCAACATGATTGACCATAATACTAGCCTGCAAGCTCGCATGGCGAGCATCGAGACGGAAATGTTGCGCCTGAAGAATTACTACGCGACCGTCCATACCCGCTATGCGAGTGCGCTCGAATCGCTCAAAGCCATGACGCAGCGCTCATTGACGGCGGCCAAACGCTCCGCCGAAGCGGCCAATCGATGTGCCGATGCGGCGAGCCTGGCGGCCGATGCGGCGCGCGAGTCGGCAGACCGTGAATTAACGCTGGTTGCGGAGGCATCCGCCAAAGCAGCCCAAGCGGCGGCTGAAGCGGCAGCAGAGGCGGCAGCGGCAGCGGCAGCAGCCGCTGCGGCCACGTCGCAGGCGGCTGCGCATCACGCTGAAGAGGCTTCGCTGCGCGCGGCCGCCGAGGCCACCGAAGCAGCAAGCATTGCCAGTGAGGCCGCTGCCTACGCCAGCAGGATGGCCACTGCCGCCGCCGCCTCGGCTGCGAAGATCCGCAAACATTGACCCGCGCGACCCTACACCGACAGCAGCGCCTTGACGTTGTCGCGCGCCATGTCGGCGCCCTTGCCTGATTTGATCACCTCGCCGCGCGACATCACCACGTAGTGGCCGGCCAGCGACTCGGCGAAGTCGTAATACTGCTCGACCAGCAGGATCGCCATCTCGCCGCTGTCGGCGAGTGAACGGATTGCGCGCTCGATGTCCTTGATGATCGAAGGCTGGATGCCTTCGGTCGGCTCGTCGAGGATCAACAGCCTGGGGTTCATGGCGAGGGCGCGGCCGATCGCGAGCTGCTGCTGCTGGCCGCCCGACAGGTCGCCGCCGCGCCGGTGCATCATGTCTTTCAGCACCGGGAACATGTCGAAGATGCGCGCGGGAATCTTTGACCCGCGCGGTTGGGTTGCTAGACCCATCTGCAGGTTTTCTTCGACCGTCAATCGAGGGAATATCTCCCTGCCCTGCGGTACGTAGGCAATGCCCTGTCTGGCGCGCGCGTCCGGCGAGAGCTTGCTGATGTCGGCGCCGTTCCACATGATGCTGCCGGATTTGATCGGCAGCAGGCCAACCAGGCATTTCAACAGCGTGGTCTTGCCGACACCGTTGCGGCCGAGCAGCGTGGTGCAGGCGGCGTCGGGAATCTCGAACGAGAGGTTGCGCAGCGTGTGGCTGCCGCCGTAGAACTGGTTGACGTTGTCGAGGGTCAGCATAGTCTTTGTCTTATTGGCGGCCACTCATCTGCCTAAGTACACCTCGATTACACGGTCGTCGCCCTGCACCTGCGCCATCGGCCCTTCGGCGAGCACGCTGCCCTCGTGCAGCACCGTGACGGTGCCGGCTGCGCCCGACAGCTTGGCGACAAAGTCCATGTCGTGCTCGACCACCACCACCGAATACTTGCCGGCCAATGTGAGGAACAGGTCGGCGCTTTTCATGGTTTCTTCGTCGGTCATGCCGGCCACCGGCTCGTCGAGCAGCAACAGGCGCGGCTCCTGCATCAGCAGCATGCCGATTTCGAGCCACTGCTTCTGCCCGTGCGAGAGCAGGCCGGCGGGCTCCCAGGCACGCTGCGTCAGGGCGATTTCGTCGAGCGTCTTGCCGATCAGGTCATGCTGCGAGCCATTGAGTTTGGCCTTGAGGCTGGCGAACACCGACTTGTCGGTCTTCATCGCCAGTTCGAGGTTCTCGAACACAGTGTGGTTCTCGTAGACCGTCGGCTTCTGAAATTTGCGGCCGATGCCGGCCTTGGCAATTTCCGGTTCACTCAACTTGGTGAGGTCGATGGTCTGGCCGAAGAATGCGGTGCCGAGGTCGGGCCGGGTCTTGCCGGTGATCACATCCATCATGGTGGTCTTGCCGGCGCCGTTCGGGCCGATGATGCAGCGCAGTTCGCCGCGCTCGATGGTCAGGGTCAGCTTGTTGAGTGCCTTGAAGCCGTCGAAGCTGACGGTGATGTCGTCGAGGTACAGGATCGGGCCGTGGATGGTGTCGACTTCGCCGGTGACAACGCGGCCGTCGATCCCGGCGGCGTCGCCAGCGGGCGCTTTGAGGTCGCTCACGATGGCACCTTGGTGTTGGTCGGCGCCCCGGCGGGAGGCGCATCGCTACGTTTGCCACCTTTGCGGCTCCACAGGTCCTGCAACGCACCGAGCACGCCGTTGGGCAGGAACAGGGTCACCACGATGAACAGCGCGCCCAGGAAAAACAGCCAGTATTCGGGGAACGCCACGGTCAGCCAGCTTTTCGCGCCGTTCACGATGCCTGCCCCAAGAATGGCTCCCACCAACGATCCCCGGCCACCCAGCGCGACCCAGATGGCGATTTCGATCGAATTCGCCGGCGACATCTCCGACGGGTTGATGATGCCCACCTGCGGCACGTAGAGCGCCCCGGCGATGCCGCACATCACGGCCGACAGGGTCCAGATGAAGAGCTTGTAGTGCACCGGGTTGTAACCCGAGAACATCACGCGGCTCTCGGCATCGCGGATCGCCGTGAGTACCCGGCCGAGCTTGGACGTGACGATCCAGCGCGCCATCAGCAGCATGCCGATCAAGGTGGCCGCGGAGAGCATGAACAGGGTCATGCGCATGCCGGAGGTGGCGATCGGAATGTCGAGGATGCGCTTGAAGTCGGTAAAACCGTTGTTGCCGCCAAAGCCCGTATCGTTGCGGAAGAACAGCAGCATGAAGGCGAAGGTCATGGCCTGGGTGATGATCGAGAAATACACGCCCTTGATGCGCGAGCGAAATGCAAAGAAGCCGAACACGAAGGCGAGCAGGCCCGGCACCAGCACCACCAGCAGCATGGCGTACCAGAAGTGTTCGGTGAAGCTCCAGTACCAGGGCAGCGTCTTCCAGTCGAGGAACACCATGAAGTCCGGCAAGGGCATGTGGTACACGCCGTCGAGGCCGATCTGGCGCATCAGGTACATGCCCATGGCGTAGCCGCCGAGCGCGAAGAACACACCGTGGCCGAGCGACAGGATGCCGGTGTAGCCCCAGATCAGGTCCATCGCCAGCGCCACCATGGCATAGCACATGATCTTGCCGATCAGCGCAACCCGGTAATCGGAGATGTAGAACAGGCTGTCTTTGGGCAGCACCAGGTTGCACACCGGAAACACCACGAAGGCGAGCAGGGCAAACGCACCGACCACCATCCAGCCGCGCGGGCCGTAAAGGCGCGAGAACAACGAGGTCGGAATCGGTGGCGCCATGCTCAGTTGTCCGCGAAGCGGCCCTTCAGGGCGAAGATGCCCTGCGGGCGCTTCTGGATGAAGATGATGATGAACACCAGGATGCAGATCTTGGCCAGCACCGCGCCGGCAACACCTTCAAGGAACTTGTTGGCAATCCCCAGGCCCATCGCCGCATAGACCGTGCCGGCCAGCTGCCCCACCCCGCCCAGCACCACCACCATGAACGAATCGACGATATAGCTTTGGCCCAGATCCGGGCCGACATTGCCGATTTGCGACAGCGCACAGCCGGCCAGGCCGGCGATCCCCGAGCCCAGGCCGAAGGCCACGGTGTCGATGCGTTTGGTTGGCACGCCGACGCAGGCGGCCATGCCGCGGTTTTGCGTCACCGCACGAACAAACAGTCCGAGCCGGGTGCGCGTCAGCATCACCCACACCATGAACAGCACGAACAAGGCAAACACGATGATGACGATGCGGTTGTAGGGCAGGATGATGCCCGCCATGACCTCGACCCCGCCGGACATCCACACCGGGTTCTCGACCTGCACGTTTTGCGCGCCGAATATCGAGCGGCAGGCCTGGATCAGCATCAGGCTGATGCCCCAGGTGGCAAGCAGGGTTTCGAGCGGCCGGCCGTAGAGAAAGCGGATCACGCCGCGCTCAAGCAGCATGCCCACCAGGGCCGCCACCGCAAACGACACCGGCACGGCCGCCAGCAGGTACCAGTCGAACGCACCGGACAGGTTGGCCTTGAAGAAATTCTGCACCAGGTAGGTGGAGTAGGCGCCGACCATGATCAGCTCGCCGTGGGCCATGTTGATCACGCCCATCAGGCCGTAGGTGATGGCGAGCCCCAGCGCGGCGAGCAGCAGGATCGAGCCCAGGCTGATGCCGGTAAAGGCCTGCCCGAAGCGCTCGCCGGTCGACAGCTTGCTTTGCACCGTATCAAGCGAGCGCTGCGCCGCGGCGCGGATGTCGGCATCCGGCTCGACAAACTCGTTGCCCTTCTTGGCCAACAGGCCGATCAGCAAGGTCTTGGTGCTCGGGTTGTTGCTCGCCGCCAGTGCGGAAATGGCGGCCATGCGCGCCGGCTTGTCGCCCGTGGACAACTGGATCGACGCCTGCGTGAGCGCCAGCAGGTTTTTGATGTCGGGGTCGGATTCCTTGGCGACGGCGCGGGCCAGCGCCGGCAGCATCGACTCCTCGGCGTTGCTCTGCAACTCCCGGGCCGCGGCCAGGCGCACCGCCTTGTCGGGTGAGGCCAGCTTGAGGGCGGCGATCGCGGTGGTGATCTCCTTGCGCACGCGATTGTTGATGACCACGTCTTCGAGGCCTTCGGACAGCGGCTCGACCGCCTTGCCGGTGACGGCGTCGACACCTTTGCCGTCCTTGACGATCAGGATGATCTTCTTTTCCCTGGTGTCGGGAGAAGCCTGGACCGAATCATCGGCCAGCGCCTGGAGCAAGGGAATCGCGCTTTCGTCGGCGCCGGCCACGATCAGGGCGAGCGCGGCGAGCTTGTCGTCCGCTTCGCCGTAGGCCAGCTTTTGCAATAAGTCCGGCGACACCGCCTGCGCAGACAGGGCGGCGAGACACAGGACGCATTGCAAAAACAGGCGCAAAACAACTCTCACGATGGTCTTTCCATCAATCAAACAGTGAATTGGGAGCAGCAATCGTCAGAAAAAACGCGCGAGGCCGGTTCATACTGAACTGCGGGAGGAGGTCGCAAATCGTGCGGCCCCGCGCGGGTGCTGCTCAAGCGGTCGTGCGTCAGTCGTTACTGCTGTGCTTACTTCTTCTCGGGCTCGTCCTTCTTCTTGTCGTTGCCGGCAATGAAGGGGCTCCAGGGTTGCGCCTTGATCGGGCCCTTGGTTTTCCAGACCACGTTGAACTGGCCGTCAGCCTTGACTTCGCCGATCAGGACCGGCTTGTGCAGGTGATGGTTCTTGGCGTCCATGGTGGCGGTCAAGCCCGACGGTGCCTTGAAGGTCTGGCCGTTGATGGCGGGGATGATCTTGTCGGTCTCGATCGACTTCGCCTTGGCTGCGGCTTGCGCCCACATGTGCACGCCGATGTAGGTGGCTTCCATCGGGTCATTGGTCAAGGGCTTGTCGGCGCCCGGCAGTTTCTTGGCCTTGGCGTAGGCAGCCCACTTCTTCTTGAACTCGTCGTTGGTCGGGTTCTTGACCGACATGAAGTAGTTCCATGCAGCCAGGTGGCCCACGAGAGGTTTCGTATCCACGCCGCGCAGCTCTTCTTCACCCACCGAGAAAGCGACGACCGGTACGTCTTTGGCTTTCAGGCCGGCGTTGCCCAGCTCTTTGTAGAACGGCACGTTGGAGTCGCCGTTGATGGTCGAGACCACTGCCGTCTTGCCGCCTTGCGCGAACTTCTTGATGTCGGCGACGATGGTCTGGTAGTCGCTATGGCCGAACGGCGTGTACTTCTCGTCGATGTCCTTGTCGTCCACGCCCTTCGATTTGAGGAATGCGCGCAGAATCTTGTTGGTGGTGCGCGGGTACACGTAGTCGGTGCCCAGCAGTACCCAACGCTTGGCGCCGCCGCCCTCTTTGCTCATCAGGTATTCCACCGCCGGAATCGCCTGCTGGTTCGGCGCCGCACCGGTGTAGTACACGTTCTTGGACAGTTCTTCGCCTTCATACTGCACCGGGTAGAACAACAGGCTGTTGAGCTCTTCAAACACCGGCAGCACCGACTTGCGCGACACCGAGGTCCAGCAGCCGAACGTCACGGCAACCTTGTCTTTGGAGATCAGCTGACGGGCCTTCTCGGCAAACAGCGGCCAGTTGGAAGCGGGGTCTACCACCACCGGTTCCAGCTTTTTACCCAAGACGCCGCCTTTGGCGTTGATCTCGTCGATCGCCATCAGGGCCACGTCTTTCAACACCGTTTCGGAAATCGCCATGGTGCCCGAAAGCGAATGGAGCACACCGACCTTGATGGTTTCCTGCGCCTGGGCCAGCGTGGCGCCCATGCCGGCAACGGCGAGCGATACGCTGACCGTCAGTTGTTTGAGAAATGATCTGCGTTGCATGTAAGGGGACCTCCCGAAAGGATGAATTGGACAAACCGCACTGCGGCTCACGAAGTGAATGAAGCGAGCACTGGAATGCTTAGAGCATGCAGCGTGCCAATTGCCCAAGCTCCTTGCGTACCAACGGTCTGGGGGGCATGGCGCGCGGGGTTCACGCCCTGCAAGTGAGCGTCGCGCACCAATTTGCGCACCTGGATGAACCCGACTCGCGCAATAACGCTCCGTAACGGTGCGCAAGACCTTCCGGTCGGGCCGCGCGTCCGGATGGCAGCGCGTCGTCTTGCGCGGTTCGGCACATGCGGCCGCAGCAACAAACCGGCACACGCTCCGTCTTTGTGCGCAGAGCACGCTTCTTGCATCCGCTTTTGCCATCACGCTTTTGCCAACACGCTTGTGCTGTCATGTATGTGCCATCACGCTTGACTATCAGTTATGCTCTGCCCGCCCCAGCCACTGCCCACGCCACCATGGAACTGACCCCACGCGAAAGAGACAAGCTGCTGATTTTTACGGCAGCCCTGCTTGCCGAGCGCCGCAAGGCGCGCGGCCTGAAACTGAACTACCCGGAGAGCGTCGCCTTGATCAGCGCGGCAATCATGGAGGGTGCGCGCGACGGCAAAAGCGTCGCCTCCCTGATGAGCGAAGGCACCAACATTCTCGCGCGCGCCGACGTCATGGAGGGCGTGCCCGAAATGATCCCGGATATCCAGGTCGAGGCCACCTTTCCGGACGGCACCAAACTGGTCACCGTGCACCATCCGATCCCCTGAGGCGCGCCCATGATCCCCGGACAATTCGACATCCAGCCAGGCGACATCGAACTCAACGTCGGCCGCGCGACCGCCAGACTGAAAATCGCCAACAGCGGCGACCGGCCGATCCAGGTCGGCTCGCATTTCCATTTTTTCGAGACCAACGCTGCCCTGCGGTTCGACCGGGATGCCGCCTATGGCATGCGCCTCAACATTGCAGCCGGCACTGCGGTGCGCTTCGAGCCCGGCCAGGAGCGCACGGTGGAACTGGTGGTGCTCTCGGGTGAGCGCAAGGTCTACGGCTTCAACGGCAAGGTGATGGGCAAGCTCAAACAGAACATTGGGGGAGCAGCCAAATGAAAATTTCGCGCCAGGCCTATGCCGAAATGTTCGGCCCTACCACCGGTGACCGGGTGCGCCTCGCCGATACCGAACTGTGGATCGAGATCGAAAAAGACTTCACCACCTACGGTGAAGAAGTCAAATTCGGCGGCGGCAAGGTGATCCGCGACGGCATGGGGCAGAGCCAGCGCAACCACAAGGATGTCGTCGATACCGTCATCACCAACGCCGTGATCATCGACCACTGGGGCATCGTCAAGGCCGACATCGGCTTGAAGGACGGCCGCATCTTCGCCATCGGCAAGGCCGGCAACCCGGACATCCAGCCCAACGTGACCATCGCCATCGGTGCGGCCACCGAAGTGATCGCCGGTGAAGGCATGATCGTCACCGCCGGCGGCATCGATACGCACATCCACTTCATCTGCCCGCAGCAGATCGAAGAGGCCATGATGAGCGGCGTGACCACCATGATCGGCGGCGGCACCGGCCCGGCGGCGGGTACCTCGGCCACCACCTGCTCGCCGGGGCCGTGGCACATCCATTCGATGCTGTCGGCCGCCGAGGCGTTTCCAATGAACCTGGGTTTCCTCGGCAAGGGCAATGTGTCGCAGCCCGAGCCGATCCGCGAGCAGATACGTGCCGGCGCGCTCGGGCTCAAGCTCCACGAAGACTGGGGCACCACGCCCGCGGCGATCGACTGCTGCCTCGGCGTCGCCGAAGAGTTCGACGTGCAGGTGGCGATCCACACCGACACACTCAACGAAGCCGGATTCCTGGAAAACACCGTGGCCGCGTTCAAGGGGCGCGGCATCGCCACCTTCCACACCGAGGGCGCGGGCGGCGGCCATGCTCCCGACATCATGCGCATCTGCGGCGAGCCCAACGTGCTGCCCTCGTCCACCAACCCGACCATGCCCTATACGGTGAACACGGTCGACGAGCACCTCGACATGCTGATGGTGTGCCACCACCTCGATTCGGCAATCGCTGAAGACATCGCCTTTGCCGAGAGCCGCATCCGCCGCGAAACCATCGCCGCCGAAGACATCATGCACGACATCGGCGCGATCTCGATGATGAGTTCCGACAGCCAGGCGATGGGCCGCGTCGGCGAAGTCATCACGCGCACCTGGCAGACCGCGCACAAGATGAAGGTGCAGCGCGGCGCGTTGCAAGGAACCAGCGGGGCAGATGGCGCAAAGAACGACAACTTCCGCGTCAAGCGTTACGTCGCCAAGTACACCATCAACCCCGCGATCACCCACGGCTTTGCCCATGTGGTCGGCTCGATCGAAGCTGGCAAGGTCGCCGACCTGGTGCTGTGGAAGCCGATGTTCTTCGGCGTCAAGCCGTCGATGATCCTGAAAAGCGGCATGATCGCTGCCGCGCAGATGGGCGATGCCAATGCCTCGATTCCGACACCGCAGCCGGTGTACGCACGGCCGATGTTCGGCTCGTTCGGCCGCGCCCTCAAGACCTCGATGATCTTTGTATCGCAAGCCGGGCTCGATGCCGGCATCGGCGAACAGCTCGGCCTCTCCAAGCCGCTGGTGGCGGTGAAAAACATCCGCGGCGTGCGCAAGCAGCACATGATCCACAACGACTTGTGCCCGCAGATGGAAATCGACCCCGAAACCTACGAGGTGCGTGCCAACGGCGAACTGCTGGTGTGTGAACCGGCCAAGGTGCTGCCGATGGCGCAACGCTACTTCCTGTTCTGACCATGCTGACATTGAAAGATCGCGTGCCGCCGGTGGCACAGGTGGATGCCGAACTCGCCCTGCCCTACGAATTGCGCGAAAAGAGCCGGCTGCGCGCCACCCTCACCGGCGGACCCTGCGCCGGCCAGGAGGCGGCCCTGTTCCTGGCGCGCGGTACGGTGTTGCGCGGCGGCGATTGCCTGTTGGGCATCGACGAGCGGGGCCATGCGCGCCTGGTGCGCATCGTCGCCGCACCCGAAGCCGTGCTCGAGGTCGAATGCCACGACGTCGACCAATTCGCGCGCTGCGCCTACCACCTCGGCAACCGCCACACGCCAGTACAGATCATCGGCCGCAAGCCGGACGGCCACTATGCGCTGCGCATCCGCGCCGACCACGTGCTGGCCGACATGCTCGCCGGGCTGGGTGCGCACTCTGCAGAAGTGCTGGCGCCATTCGAGCCCGAGACCGGTGCCTACGGGCATTCCCACGTCGGTGGGCACGATCATGACCACAGTCACGGCCATGCGCACGATGTGCATCCCGGCAGCCGCATGCCGGTGCATGAGCCAAAAATCCATCGTCCTGATCCTGACAAATGGCCCGCCAAGTGGAAAGGCACGCAGGACAAATGACACCACTCGCGCTGTTACGCCTGCTGCATCTGGCGAGCCCGACGCTGCCGGTGGGCGCCTACAGCTATTCGCAGGGACTGGAGTCTGCGATTGATGCCGGCATCATCAGGAACGAGGTGGACGCGCAGGCGTGGATCGGCGACACCCTGCAGTTTTCGGTCGCGCGCCTCGAAGCACCAATTTTCTGCCGCTTGTATCGCGCCTGGCAAAGTGCAGATCGCGACGCCATGCAACACTGGAACGAATTTTTCCTGGCCTCGCGCGACAGCGCCGAATTTCGCGCCGAGACGGTGCAGATGGGCTATTCCCTGGCGCGCCTGCTGCGCGACCTGTTCCCTCGGCACATCCTCGCAGAAGCGCTTCCACCAACGGTTTCCGAGGCATCTCTTGCGTTTCCCGGCGCCATGGCCGCTGCTTGCGTGATGCTCGACACGCCGCTTGAGGCGTCGCTGCACGCCTACCTGTTCGCCTGGACCGAGAACCAGGTATTGGCCGCCCTCAAGGCAGTGCCGCTTGGCCAGGTGTCGGGGCAGCGCATGCTGTTCGCCATGGAAGAAAAAATCCTCGACGCTGCCGCTACCGCCATCGCGTTGGACGACGACGACATTTCCAACTGGACCCCCGGGCTATCATTTCTTTCGATGCGCCACGAAACCCAACACAGCCGCATCTTTCGATCCTAGGAAAATACATGAGCACCCAACCCGCAGTTTCCCCATTGCGCGCCGCCGTACCCGGAGCAACGCCGCAGCACAACCCGCTGCGCGTCGGTATTGGCGGCCCGGTCGGCTCCGGCAAGACCGCCCTGTGCGAAATGCTCTGCAAGGGCATGCGCGACCACTACGACATGGGTGTCATCACCAACGACATCTATACCAAGGAAGACATGGAAATCCTGCTGCGCGCCGGCGCCCTGCCGCCCGAGCGCATCATGGGGGTCGAAACCGGCGGCTGCCCGCACACCGCGATTCGCGAAGATGCCTCGATCAACCTCGAGGCGATCGCGCGCATGCAGGCGGATTTTCCCGACCTCGATTTGATCCTGCTCGAATCCGGCGGCGACAACCTCGCGGCCACTTTCAGCCCGGAGCTCTCGGACCTGACGCTCTACGTGATCGACGTCGCCGGCGGCGAGAAGATTCCGCGCAAGGGCGGCCCCGGCATCACGCGCTCCGACCTGCTGATCATCAACAAGACCGACCTGGCGCCGCATGTGGGGGCCAATCTTGACATCATGGCGAGCGACGCCAAAAAGCAGCGCGGCGAGCGCCCCTTCATCTTCACCAACCTGCGCACCGGCAGCGGCGTCGCCGAGGTGATTGCCTTCATCCGCAAGGAAGGCCTGCTCGACGAAGCGAGAAAGCACAAGCCCTGACGCGATGATCGACGCCGGCCCGCTGTCTTCCCAGCTGCTGCCCCCGCTGTTGCCTCTTGCGGGGCTCACTTTCCTGCTCGGCCTGCGCCACGGCATGGACCCGGATCATCTTGCGGTGGTGGACAACCTGACGCGCTTCAACGCCGGCACGGCGCCGGAGCGCGCGCGCTGGTGCGGCCTGTTTTTTTCTCTGGGTCACGGCGCAATGGTGACCCTGGTCGCCGCCCTGCTCGCCGTAGCGGCGCGCGCCCAGCAGATTCCGGCATGGGTGGAAACAGCAGGCAATCTGGTGTCGATGGCCTTTCTATTTGCGATCGGCATCCTAAACCTGATGACGCTGGCGCGCACCCCGGCGCACCAGGCCACTACCCCGCGCGGCTTGCGCGGCGGCCTGTTCGCACGCGCGACGCGCGTTTCCCACCCGCTGCTCATTTCCCTGATCGGCGCGGCGTTCGCAATCTCGATGGACACGATGAGCCAGGCCGCGGTGTTCTCGCTGGCCGCCTCGGGCGAATTCGCCTGGGGTGTGGCGCTGCTGCTGGGCCTGATTTTCACGCTGGGCATGCTGCTGGTAGATGCCGCCAACGGCCTGTGGGTGTATCGCCTGAGCAACAGCGCCGGCGCCAACACCATCTGGTCGCGACGCCTGACCCTGACGATCGGCGTGCTCAGCCTCGGGATTGCGCTATTCGGGCTGGCGCGCCTGGCCAATGAACACCTGGACCACTGGTATGACGCCCACACTTTGCAGATCGGCGCGTGCACCATCGTGCTGCTCGCGGCAGTGGTCCTGATCGGCAGGATGCGGCGCGTCGCGGCCTGACTGGCGGCGGCGGGCATCGGCTCAGGCCAACTTGCCTGATGTTGTCCGGCTCGCGACGGCATCAGGGCGCGCGGCGCGCAGGAACAACGCGACCGCCGCTTCGGTGGCCTCGGCGTGCTGCCGCGCCGACACTTGGCGTACCCCCAGCACCGCCGCCACCTGGGTATCGAAATCGGCATAGGTCTGGGTCACCGCCCAGATCGAAAAAAACAGATGGACCGGATCGAGCGGCGCGATGCGCCCCTCACTGATCCATGCATCGATCACCGCAGCCTTGGACGCTACCAGTTTGCGCAACGCGCCGCGCAAATAGGCGCCGATCTCCGGCGCGCCATGCAGGAGTTCATTGGCAAACACCCGTGACGCATCTGGGTAATCACGTGAAAAGCGCATCTTGGCGCGAACGTAGGCCTCCAGCGCGGCGAGCGGCTCGGCCTCTGGCGTAAACGCATCGGTTTCGCCCAGCCACAGCGCCAGGATGTTGTCGAGCACGGCGCGATACAGATCACGCTTTTCCGGATAGTAGTAATGCAGGTTGGCCTTGGGCACGCCGGCTTCGCGCGCGATCTCGGCGACGGTGGCCCCGGCAAAACCGGCACGCGCAAACACGCGCTCGGCGGCGCGCAACAGCAGACCCTGGTTGCGGTCGCGCACGCGCCGCATGCGCGGCGCCGGCGTCACCACGGCTTTCGCGGCTTTCCCCGCTGCCTTTTTACTTGGTGCCAAACAGCCGGTCTCCGGCATCACCCAGCCCGGGCAGGATGTAGGCGTGCTCGTTGAGTTCACGGTCCACCGCCGCGGTGTACATGATCACGTCGGGGTGTTCTTCGCGCAGCAATGCGATGCCGCGCGGTGCCGCCACCAGGCTGATGAAGCGGATCGTACGCGCGCCCTGCGCCTTGAGGCGGTCCAGTGCGGCGCTGGCTGAATGCCCGGTCGCGAGCATCGGGTCGAGCACAATCACGAGGCGCTCGCCGATGTCTTCGGGCACCTTGATGTAATACTCGATCGCATCAAGCGTGACCGGGTCGCGATACAACCCCACATGGCCGACGCGTGCCGCCGGCACCAGCTCGAGCATGCCGTCAAGCATGCCCAGGCCCGCGCGCAACACCGGCACGAAGCACAGCTTCTTGCCGGACAGCAGCGGCGCATCGATCTCCTCCATCGGCGTGCTGATGCGCTGCATCGCCATCGGCAGGTCGCGCGTCGCCTCGTAGAGCATCAACGGCGAGAGCTCGCGCAACAACAGGCGAAATTCGCCGGTCGAGGTCTGCTTGCGGCGCATCAGCGTGAGCTTGTGCTGCACCAGCGGGTGGGTGATGATGACCGGATTGGGTTCCATGCTGTGTGTTCCTTTTCTAGAAAACCGTGCCGTCGCTAACGATGTGCAGCGGCGGTGCGCCATCAGCGCTGCGCGCAAGGGCGAGGCGCCGCCCGGCCGCCCAGGTGCCGCCTTCAAGCACGCGCGCCAGCGGCAGTTGTTTCGCATCCCCATGCAAGGCGTCGCGTACTCCGACGGCAACGCGATCGAGCAAGGCCACCGTGAGTGAACGCCACTCCACCACCACCTCGCTCGACACGTCGAGCGTCCGCTGCGCCAGTGCCGGTTCGCGCAACGCGAGCAGGCCGGCGTCGAGCATCAGCCCGCCATTGCGGTATTCGGCGAGGCCGGTGAGGCCGTCGAGGTCGGTGACCGAGAGGCCGCCCTCTTCGAGCGGCTCGATCAGCGAATACGTGAGCCATTGCGAGAGCTTGTGCAGCGGCACCATGCCCGCACCGATGTCGCTTTCGGGGAAAGCCGCATGCCGCCAGGTGTCGCCAAGGGCGTAACCGCCAAGGCTGTGCCGGCCCGACCAGATCGGGCCCAGCGCAGCCAGCACCAATTCAAGAATGCGCGTCGCCGGAACGGTGCTGTGCTCTGCACCCGCCTGAAGACAGTCGAACAAATGCCCCACCCGGCCGGGCGTGCCGAAGTGCGCCGCATCGCGCCCCATCTGCGCGCCGAGGCTGCGCAGCAAGGCTGCTCGCCCCTCCAGCCCGGCCAACTGATTGGTGTCCGATACCTGCATGCCGTGCGCCAGCATGCCGGCGTCGATGACGGCGAGCGCCGTAGCGTCGCACCGCAGGGGCTGGCCCGCATCGGCCGAAAACGCGCCGCGCGCGAACATCTCGATACTGGCGACGCCCAGGCCTTCGGAACGGGAATAGGTGTTGCCATCTTGCGCACGGTAGCGCCAGGTCGGGCCCGCACCGGCGTCGAGCAGCACGCTGACGATGGCAAGGTCGATGCGCTGGCGCGCGCGCTCGGCCGGGTCGCGCGACGCCGGCAATGCGGCCCAGCGATCGACGTCGCCCGCTGAAAAATGACGCCAGCGGCTGTGGAACGGGATGTCGAGGCGCGGATAGTTTTGGCGAATCGTGTCGACCACCACCTGCACCGTGGCGTCCAGCTTTTCGGGTCGGTAGACAAAATGCGCCGAATCGTCGCGCTCCGCGCGCGCCAGCAGTTGTTGGGCGCGCGTTCGCACCGCGCCGGCCGTCAGCAACCAGCGCGCCGCTGTCTGTTGCGCCTCATTCGTCAAGCCGGCGTCCTTTCGGAGTCGCGATCTCGTCGTCGGCCGGCTGGTAGCGCGTGAAGTAACCGGCGGCGCGCTTGGCGTCCATTTCCACCTGTGCCTCGGGCGGGATCAGGTCGGGTGGAATCTCGACGCGCTCGACCACCTCGATGCCGCTCTTGACCAGCGGGTCGAATTTCATGTCGCTCATCGACACGAAGCGGTCGATCCGCGTCACCCCGAGCCAGTGCAGCACGTCGGGCATCATCTCCTGGAAGCGCATGTCCTGCACGCCGGCGACGCACTCGGTACGCTCGAAATACTTCTCGGCACGATCGCCGCCAAGCTGGCGCTTGCGCGCGTTGTAGACCAGGAACTTGGTCACCTCGCCCAGCGCACGCCCCTCCTTGCGGTTGTAGACCACCAGGCCGACGCCGCCGGCCTGCGCGGTTTCGATGCACACCTCGACGCCATGCACAAGGTAAGGTCGGCAGGTACAGATGTCGGAGCCGAACACGTCGGAGCCGTTGCACTCGTCGTGCACCCGGCACGCCAGCTTGCGCGTCGGGTCGGACAGCGCTTCGACATCACCGAACACGTAACAGGTGATGCCGCCGATCGGCGGCAAAAACACTTTGAGGTCGGGCCGCGTCACCAGCTCGGGAAACATGCCGCCGGTGTGTTCAAACAAGGCGCGGCGCAAGTCGGTCTCGGCGATCGCGAAGCGCTCGGCCACGCCGGGCAGATACCAGACCGGCTCGATCGCGATCTTGGTGACGCGTGCCGCGCCCGAAGCCTGCAGGATGCGCGCATCCGGCTTGAGGCGCCCCGCCGCCATGGCCGTCTGGATTTCGGGAATCGTCACGTGCGCCTTGGTGATCGCAATCGACGGGCGCAGGTCCATGCCGGCGGCGAGCTCGTCGGCAAACGCGTCCGCCACCATATGGCCCCAGGGGTCGAACGAGACGATGCGCTTCGGGTCTGCCCATTGCGGGTGCGGCCCGATTTTCTCGGCCGGCGTGGTGTCGGTCAGGTCGGCAACGTGTTCCGCCGAGAGCTTGCCTGCGGCGATCGCCAGCGCACGGTACAGCGCGTAGCTGCCGGCGTGGGCGCCGATGGCATTGCGCGCGGCCGGGTCCTGCCCCGCATTGACCGGGCCGCGCTCACGCGCAGTCGGCGCACCCCAATGGATCTGCGGCGCCTTGCTGGCCAGGCGCGGGTGCGAAGTCAGGACAACGTGGCGTTTTCTGGGGGCGACCATCTGGCACTCCGGAGCCGAAGCAAAACCGGAGTATTGTGAATCCTGACCAAATAGTCAAGAAATGTTCGCGCTAGCGAGCCTTGAGGCGGAACTCTGCCAGATCGTTCCAGACAGTCTGGTCGATCAACCTGCCCTGCGCCACGGTGAAGCGATCGATGAAGCGGATGCCGGCGAACGGCGCCCCGTCCGGCCACTCGCCGGCGAGCGTGCCGTAGCAATACACCACGGCGCCCTCTGCGGCGGGCGCCTCGTCGAAGCGGTCGTAGGCCTTTTTCACGAAGCGATAGCGCGGCTTGGCCCAGGCGATCAATTCGGCCAGCGTGGTGAACCGCACCGGGCCGGGAAACTCCATCGTGAATCCCGGTGCCAGCATTGCCTCGGCGGCCGCGAGATCGCGCCCCTCCATCGCTGCCAGGTAGGCGCGAACAATGTCGACCGCTCTCATGCCTGCGGGCGCAGCCGGATCAGGTAGCCGCCGGACTTTTCGTCGAGCTCCAGCGTGATCAGCTGGTCCTTCTGCGCGTCTTCAAGCAAATCGCTGAAGGCGCGGTAGCCGTAATAGCTTTCGTTGAAACCCGGTTTGCGCCGCTTCAGGGTCTGCTTGACCATCGAACCCCAGATCTTGTCGTCGGCGCCGCGTTCCGCCGCCAGCGCTTCGACCGTCTCGACAATCAGGTCAAGGGCCTCCTGGCGCTTGTCGTCGCCGCTCTTTTCGCGCTTCGGCTGCGGCGTCTTCTCGGCACCTGCCGCCGCCTTGGCCGGCGCTTTGCGCACCGCACGCGTCTTCTTGGCTTCCTGCTCGCGCACCAGGTCGTCGTAGAAAATGAATTCGTCGCAATTGGCGATCAAGAGGTCGGAGGTGGAGTTCTTCACGCCCACGCCGATCACGGTCTTGTTGTTCTCGCGCAGCTTCGAGACCAGCGGCGAAAAGTCCGAATCACCGCTGATGATGACAAAGGTATCGACGTGCGCCTTGGTGTAACAGAGGTCCAGCGCATCGACCACCATGCGGATGTCGGCCGAGTTCTTGCCCGACATGCGCACATGGGGAATCTCGATCAATTCGAACGAGGCCTCGTGCATCGCCCCCTTGAATTCCTTGTAGCGGTCCCAGTCGCAATAGGCTTTCTTGACCACGATGCTGCCCTTGAGCAGCAGGCGTTCGAGCACCTTGCCGATGTCGAACTTGGCGTACTTGGCGTCGCGCACGCCGAGCGCGACGTTTTCGAAGTCACAGAACAGCGCCATGTTGTTGATTTCGGGTTGTGCGGCCATGGTGTTTCCCTCTGCGCCGGCGCTTTGTACGCCGGCGCGGTAACGTTACTCGGGTTTGATGTTGGCTTGCTTGGCGAGGCGTGCGTAGCGCGCCACGTCAAGTTTGATCTGTTCGGCCATTTGCGCAGCGGTGCCGGAGAATTTCTCGACGCCGGCCGAAGACATGTTGGCCAACACGTCGGGTTGCGCCATGACTTTCAACGCATCGGCCTGAATCTTCTCGACCACCGCGCGCGGCATGCCGGCCGGGCCCATCAGCCCGTACCAATTGCCGAAATCGAAATCCTTGTAGCCCAGGGCTTCCATGGTCGGCACTTCGGGCGTCGGGCCGTAGGGCTCGCGGCTGGTGATCGCCAGGCCCTTGAGCCTGCCACTCTTCAGGTAGGGCGCCACCATGTTGGACGACAGCACCGCCAGCGGCACTTGCCCGCCGACGACGTCGATCAGCCCCGGGGCGCAGCCCTTGTAAGGCGCGTGGATCAGGCTGACGCCGGCCACCACCTGATACAGCTCGACCGCAAAATTCTGCGGCGTGCCGTTGCCGCACGACCCGTAGGCAAACTTGCCTGGATTGGCCTTGGCGGCCTCAGTGAGATCCTTGATCGAGTTGATCTTGGCGCTCGGGTGCGCCACGATGGTGATCGGCGTGTAGCCCACCAGCACAATCGGCGTCAGGTCCTTGATGACGTCAAAGGTCATGCGCGCCATGATCGCCGGGTTCACCGTCATGGTGGTGTTCTGCATCACCAGCGTGTAGCCGTCGGCCGGCGATTTCACCACCACTTCGGTGCCGAGGTTGCCGGAGGCCCCGGCGCGGTTTTCCACCGTCACCGCCTGCCCCCACATTTCGCCGAGCTTCAAGGCAAGCTGACGCGCCAGGATGTCGGAGCCGCCGCCGGTGCCGTAAGGGACGACGATGCGCACCGGGCGGTTCGGAAAGCCCTGCGCCGAAACCAGCGCGGGCAGGCACAACATCGCCAACAAAAAAATAATCTTCTTCAATTGCCTCTCCTTAAAACGGGCATTGCGCAATCAGTTTACGCAGATTCATCCAAACTAGCCCTCAATCGAATACCTTCGCACGCCCCACCTTGATTTGCCCGCGCTGAGTCTTGGCATCGACCCGCTTGCGCTTGGCACTGCGCGACGGCTTGGTGGGGCGACGCACCAACGGTGCTTTGGCTACGCTTTGCACCAGTTCATGCAGGCGCTGCAATGCCTCTTCCTTGTTCTTGTCCTGACTGCGCGAGGTCTGTGCCTTGAGTACCAGCACCCCGTCAGACGTGATGCGCGAGTCGTTCAGCTTGAGCAGGCGCTCCTTGTGCGCTTCGGATAGCGAGGACGCGCGAATGTCGAAGCGAAGATGAATGGCGCTGGAGACCTTGTTGACGTTCTGGCCGCCGGCGCCTTGCGCGCGCACCGCCGTGATCTCGATTTCGCCCGCCGGGATCACGACGCGGAGATTCACGGCGCCTCGGGTTCTGACGTGGAATCGAGCAAACGCACGGCATCCGGCTCCGGCAGCGCTTCAACGCCCTTGAGCTTGCGCTCCATCTGGCGCGTGCGCGTCTCGGCCGAGTCAATCGAATTGGCGACTGTCTGCAACTGCTTTTTGGCGTTGGCCAGTACTTCGCCGAACTTGCCGAACTCGGTCTTGACCGCACCCAGCACCAGCCATACTTCGCTGGAGCGCTTTTCGATCGCGAGGGTGCGAAACCCCATCTGCAGGCTGTTGAGCAGCGCCGTCAGCGTGGTCGGCCCGGCAATGGTGACGCGGCATTCGCGCTGCAGCCAGTCCGAAAGCCCGGGGCGGCGCAGCACCTCGGCATACAGGCCTTCGGTCGGCAGGAACAGGATGCCGAAGTCGGTGGTGTGCGGCGGCTCGATGTATTTGTCGCGGATCGTCTTGGCTTCGAGCTTGATGCGCGCTTCGAGCGCCTTGGAGGCCTCTTCCATGCCTGCAGCGTCGGCCAGGTCTTGCGCGGCGACGATGCGCTCGTAATCCTCGATCGGGAACTTGGAGTCAATTGGCAGCCATACCTGTTCGTCACCCTGGCGCCCCGGCAGACGGATGGCGAACTCGACCACGTCGCGACTGCCCGGGCGTGTCGCCACGTTGACCGCGTACTGGTCCGGCGTGAGCACCTGTTCAAGCAGCGCGCCCAGTTGCACCTCGCCCCAGGTGCCGCGCGTCTTGACGTTGGTCAGCACGCGTTTCAAATCGCCCACGCCCATCGCCAAGGTCTGCATTTCGCCCAGGCCCTTGTGCACCGCTTCGAGGCGGTCCGACACCAGCTTGAAGGATTCGCCGAGGCGGTGTTCGAGGGTAGCGTGGAGCTTTTCGTCCACGGTCTTGCGCATTTCCTCGAGCTTGGTGGCGTTTTGGGTTTCGATGTCCTTGAGGCGCGCTTCCAGCGTGGCGCGCACTTCGGCGAGTTGCAGGTTCAGGCCGTCACCGAAGCGCTTCAGGGTGTTGGCGCTGTCTTCGCGGCCGTTGCGCGCGTCCTGCGCGAAGCCGGCGAGTCGTTCGTCCACTGCCTTTTGCAGGGCCACCAGGCGCACTTCGTTGGCGTCGGTGAGTTTCACCAGTTGCTGCGCGAAACTGTCGATCTGATTGTTCTGCACCAGCGTGGTCTGCGTCAGTTGCTGGCTGATCGCCTGCTGGAACTGCGCCACGCTTTGCGACAACTCGAGCCGGCCGCTTTGACCCGACTCCTTGATTTCATTGCGCAGCTCGCGTTCGACGCGCTCGTTGGCGGCATCGATGCGGTTGAAGCGCTCCGCGAGTTTTTCTGCGACCGCATCGGCCACCCTACTGGCTGAAGAAGCGCTACCACCAAGGAACTTCAGGGCAAGGCCACCAAGAATGGCTCCCACCAAGGCTCCCAGGCCGGCTATGAATGCAGTTTCCATCAATCGTCCTTGTTGCGCATCCAGTCGGCGGTGCCGAAGAAGGCTTCCTGCAGCCTCGGCTTGAGCGCTTCGTCGACGCCGACCTGCTCCATCGCACTGAACATGCAGGCGAGCCACTGGTCGCGCTCGGCCACGCCGATGGCAAACGGCAGGTGCCGCGCGCGCAGGCGCGGGTGGCCGAATGCTTCGATGTACAGGTTGGGCCCGCCGAGCCAGCCGGAGAGGTACATCTTTAACTTTTCGCGTGAGCCGTCCAGCGACGCCGGGTGCAGCTTGCGCACGCCGTAGTACTCGGGGGTTTCGTCCATCAGGTCGTAGAAGGCGTCGACCAGCGCGAACACCACCGGTTCGCCGCCAAGCAGTTCGTAAGGCGTGGCGCCGGCCTGCTGCGGCTCGTCGACTTGCATTACACCGCCTCCCGCAGGGTGACGATCGGCGGGCGCTTCAAGGTGCCTGCCAGCGCCAGCGCGCCGCCGGCAAACGCACACGACGCGCCGCTGCCAATGCCGGCGACCCACAGCCAGGGGTTGAAGGCCATCGGCAGGTTCAGCACAAAGCGGCCCACCGAGTAGCCGATGCCCCAGGCGATCAAGGCCGCGAACAGACCAGCGAGCGCACCGGTCAGGATGAACTCGGCCCACTGCGCGCTTTTCAGTTGCGCACCCGATGCGCCGAGCGCACGCATGATGCCGGCCTCGCGGGTACGCTCGTCCTGGCTGGCGGTGAGCGCCGCATACAGCACCGTGATGCCGGCCGCCAGCGTGAACAGGAAAATGAACTGCACCGCCTCGGCGACCTGGCCGATCACGCCGCGCAACTGGCGCAGGATGGCTTCGACGTCCACTACCGTGAGGTTGGGCATGCGCGCCACCAGCTTGTCGATAAACCCGGGCTGGTTTTTGGGCAGGTGGAACGCGCTGATGAAGGTGGTCGGAAACGGCTCGAGCAGCCTGGGCGTGACGATCACGAAAAAATTGACGCGCATCGAATCCCAGTCGAGCTTGCGCAGGTTGGTGACTGGTGCGCTGAACTTCTGGCCGGCCACTTCGTAGGTCAGCACATCGCCAATTTTCAGGTTCAGGGTCTTGGCGATGCCGTCTTCCACCGAGAGCGCGCCGTCTTGAAGCTGGCGCGGCGTGAACCAGCCCCCTGAAATCACCCGGTTGTGCGACGGCAGTTCGGCCATGTACGAGAGGTTGAACTCGCGATCCACCAGGCGCTTGGCGCGGTCTTCGCGAAACAGCTCCGGCCCGGTCGGCACGTCGTTGACGGCGATCAGGCGGCCGCGCACCATCGGGTAGGTGTCGGGTTTCGCCAGGCCGGCGTCGGCGAACTGTTGCGCGAACAGGGCGCGCTGGTCCGGCTGCACGTTGATCACAAAGCGGTTCGGCGCGTCCGGCGGTACGCTCTTTTCCCATTGCGCCATCAGGTCGCCGCGCGTGATCGTCAGCAGCAGCAAGGCGGCCAGCCCCAGGCTCAGCGCGACCACCTGCGTCACCGTGGCGAGCCCGCGCCGGCGCATCGCCGCCACCCCGTAACGCCAGGAAAAACCGCCGGCGCCGCTGGAGCGGGTGCGCAGCCGCGCCAGCCCACGCAATACCCACCAGGTCACCAGCGCACTCGCGCCCATGGCAGCGGCAAAGCCGGCGGACGCCACCAGGCCGAGCTTGACATCGCGCGCCTGCCACAGGATCAGGCCCGCCAGCACGCCCGCACCGAGCGCGTAGGTGAGCACCGTCAGCGGCTTGGGATCGCCGGTTTCGCGGCGGATCACGCGGATCGGCGGCACGCCGGCCAGCTGCATAAGCGGCGGCAGCGCGAAGCCGAGCAGCAGCAGCGTGCCGGTGGCAAAACCCTGCAGCGCCGGCATCGCGCCTGCGGCAGGCAATTGGGTCGCCACCAGGTAGCCGAGGATTTGCGCAATCAGGGCATGCACCACATAGCCCAGCAACGTGCCGAGCGCCGAGCCGATCAGGCCAAGCAGCAGGAATTCGACCGCATACATCGTGAACAGGGTGCGCTGGCTCGCGCCCATCGAACGCAGCACCGCGCAGCCGTCGAGGTGGCGCTGCATGAAGCGCCGGCTCGCCAGCGCAATCGACACCGCCGCGAGGATCACCGCCAGCAGCGCGACCAGGCCGAGGAACTGCTGGGCCCGGTCCACCGAGGCGCGCACTTCGGGGCGCGCGTTGCTGATTTCCTCGATCCACTGGCCGCGTGCCAGCACCTTTTTGACCCAGGTCGTGTAGTCGGCTACCGCAACCTCGGAACCGGCCACCAGCAGGCGATAGGTGACGCGGCTGCCGGGCTGGATCAGTTTTGTCGCGGCGAGGTCGGCCTGGTTGAACATCAGGCGCGGCGCGATCGAGAAAAAACTCGCGCCACGATCCGGCTCGAGGGTGACGACGCGTTCGAAGCGGAGTTCCGACTCGCCCACGCCGATGCGGTCGCCGGGTTTCACCATCAGGCTGGTGGCCAGCTGTTCGTCGAGCCATACGGTGCCGGGCGCGGGAATGTCGCGGGTCGCGGCGTCGGCCTGGTTGCGATCCGGTGCGACACGCAGGCTGCCGCGCAGCGGATAGCCTGCCGATACCGCCTTGAACCCGGCCAGATGGGTCTTGTCGCCAAACGACGACATGCTCGGAAAGTTGATGGCGCGCGCCACGCGCAGCCCGCGCGCCAGGGCTGCATCAGAAAGGTCTTCGGGAATCGGCCGGTCGGAACTGACCACGAAGTCGGCGCCGATCAGCTGGTGCGATTCCTGGCTGAGGGCACGGCCGATGCGGTCGGCAAAAAAGCCGACGCTGGTCACACTGGCCACCGCGATCACCAGCGCGGCAAGGAGGATGCGCAACTCGCCGGCGCGCGCATCGCGGGCCAGCATTTTGAGCGCAAGACGAATGGTATGCATTGAAAAATTATCTCACGCGCCCCTGCCCGCCAACCGCGGTCATGCCCTTGAATTCAACATCGCGAAGCCTATAATGCGCCGATGGATGCGATCCACACCATTGCCATCGGCGCCGGGCTTGCCTGGGCCAGCGGCATGCGCCTCTACGCGGTGATGTTTGCCGCCGGTCTGCTGGCGCGCGTCGGCGTGGTCGAGCTGCCGGGCAACCTCGCGGTGTTGACCCACCCGTGGGTGATCGGCGCGGCCGGTTTCATGTTTTTCATCGAGTTCTTCGCCGACAAGATTCCCGGCGTCGATTCGCTCTGGGACGCGGTTCACACCTTCATCCGCATTCCCGCCGGCGCGCTGCTCGCGGCGGCGAGCCTGGGCGTATCGGCCGACCCTGCGTGGGTGATGGTCGCCGGCATCCTCGGCGGTACGCTCGCCAGCAGCAGCCATTTCGCAAAATCCGGCACGCGCGCCCTGATCAACACCTCGCCGGAACCGTTTTCAAACTGGGCCGCGTCGTTCGGCGAAGAAGCACTGGTCGCCGGCGTCATGTGGCTGGCGTTTTCCTATCCGGTGCTGTCGTTGTGCGTGCTCGCGGTGCTTGTTGCGGTCTCGATCGGGTTGATCATCGGCCTGTGGCGCTTCATGAAGGTGATTTTCGGAAAGCTCGCGTTCCATAGCGCCGTCGCTGCCGATGCCGCCTCAGGCCGCGCCAGCGCCCGCCTCTCGACGGGTACGCATTAAGGCATTCAGGATTGCGAACGCAGAGTGGCGGAAACGGCGTATTGAACCGCGCGCAGGTGCGTACACACCCCCCCGGCGCGCCGCGTCAGTCGTCCTGCACCATGTCGCGAAAGCTGACCAGGTCGTAGTCGTCCCCGCGTTCGGCAATCGCGACCGGGAACAACAGGTGTTTGCGGCCGTCAATCGCGGTCTGGATCTGCTCCCCCGGCAGGTAGGTGCCGGCCGGCAGCGCCAGTAGCGCCACGCCGGGGTTGGCCGGGTCGGCCCAGTAAATGCCCTCGATCATGCTGCTGCCGTCGCCCCAGGCACCGCTGGCATTGGCGAGCGTCGCGGCAACTGCGGAACGCGACAGGATCTGCACGCCGGTACTGGCCTGGTTCTTGGACGTGGCATTGCCGTCGCGCGACAGGCGCCGAACAATCGCCAGATCCCAGCGGCCGTTGCTGCCGCTGGGCATGTCCGGTTGCACTGCGATCAGCGCGGCGATCTTGAGCCAGTCGCCCTTCACCTGGCTAACGGTCGCGCCGAAACCGCCGGAGCTGACGTTTTCCACCACCCAGGTTTCGTTGTCGCCGGCCGCCACATCGAGGGCGATGTCGACCACATCCTCTTTCATCAGTTCGATCAGCCGGTCAAAGCCGTGGGCGATCGACATGCGCGCCTGCATGCGCTTGCGCTCGCTCTTGCGCACTGGCGGTTTGGGTGCCCAGTTGAGCGCCAGGTGCTTGAACACGTCGTGCACCACGCGCACCTCGGGCGTACCGCCAAAATCCACACCCGCCGGCAATTCGTCGGAGTGTTCGAGCTTGCCGAGCATCGCCATCAGTTCGGTGTGCGCGGTCGCAGTGCCGAAGAAACGCAAGCCGGGCGTGACCTGCGCCGGCGGCGCAGCGAGGCGCAGGGGTTGCCGGCTTTGCTCCAGGTCAAACCAGTAGCTCGAATCCGGCTGCGGCTGGTTGACGATGCGAAAGCGCCCCGCGAAATGCGCGATGACGCGCTCGCAGACATCCATTTCCTGCGGCGTGAGCGCATCCGGCGCCGATGCCGACAGCAGCATCGCGCGCATGAACTCCTCTTCGGCGGAACTCTCGCCGGGGATGCCCGGGTACACCGCACCGCGCACCTGGGTGAGCTTGCGTGCCTCGGCAAACTGGTATGCGCGGCTCACCGTACCCCAGATGTCGCCGGGAACCGGACCGTAACGCACATAGAGCCATTTGAGGCGCCGCGTCGACGCGCGCAGCGCGCGCAATGCAATCAGCCCCAGGTGCGGCTTGAGCGCATCCGCACCCTTGTCCTTGCGCTCGATGCGCAGCATCAGGTCGCCGTAGGCCTCGGATACGCGGGTCCAGAAATCGTGCTTGGCGCTCCACAATTTTCCTTCCTGGAAGCGCGACTGGCGCGACAGGCTGCCGTAATCGCGCCCGACCTTGATCCGGTGCGGTTGCGCCAATTCATCCAGACGCTTGATCAGTTCAAATCGGCGTTCCGGTTTAAGCGCTTCGTCGTGGGTCACCGATTCGAGCCAGTGCGTGATCTCTTCGAGCGACTTTTGTGCGTCGCCCGCGCGCAACTCGACAAACACCTCCTCCGCTTCCCTAGGGTTGGCGAGCGGATGGCTATCGCGCGAACCGAGTGCGGTGTTCTTCAGGGTTTGAAACAGTTTGATCATGCAAGCTCCGCAAAACCGTAAACAACCATGCATGGAACGGCGGATAATTATCTCGCAAAATCAAGGCACTATCAAGATAAACTAGTGCAAAACCGCAAGAAGGGGCTGACATTTGCCTTTTAGAATGACAGTGTCATCATGCGTCGATGACAACGTCATTCCATACTAGAATTGCGGCCTTCCCTGCGAACCCCGGCGCAGGTCACCAGCGCCCGCTTCAGCCCACTCCCTTCCCCTGCTTGCCCCGTGCGCATTCTGATCGTTGATGCCTCCCCGAACCTGCGCGACCTGTGCACCGCGCACATTGCCTTGCAGTGGCCGGGCGCGACGGTCGATGCACGCGCCCAGGAACTGCCGCCGCGTACCCGCGCCAACGACGCGATCGCCGACTGGCAGCGCTACGATGCCGTATTGCTCGACCACCGCGCCGACGGCCAGACCGGCATTGCATGGCTGCGTGCCTGCAAGGACCGTGTGGACAGTCTGCCGCCGACCATCCTGTTGTCGGACGAGCGCGGCGAAGACATCGCGGTGCAAGCCATGAAGCTCGGCGCTGCCGACTTCCTGGGCAAGGACAATCTGACCCCGATACGCCTGGTCGGCGCCATCAACGACGCGATTCTCGAGCGCGCGCGCAATCACGACCGGGTGTTGGCGCGCGCGCGCCTGGCCGACCGGTTCAACGACACCCTGACGCAACAATTCGACACCGAGGCGATCGGCAGCGCCGCCGCCGCCGACGTGCCCAAGATCAACGGTTATCGCCTGTTGCGCAAGATCGGCAGCGGCGGCACCTCGAAGGTGTTCCTTGCCGAGCGTCTGCCCAGGCTCGGACAGGCGCCGCCCGACCCCAAACAGGTGGTGCTCAAGGTGCTTGATGCGCATCTGATGAACGATTCGTTCATCGAGCGCTTCATCCGCGAGTACCGCGTGATTTCGGTAGTGCAGAACGAGCACGTGGCGCGCATCTTCGACCAGGGCATCACCGACGACCACCTCTACATCGCGATGGAATACTTCCCCGGTGGCGACCTGCGCGCTCGGCTTGGCACGCGCGCAGAGCAGGTCGACGGCCCGCGCTTCACATCCATGCAGACGCTCAAGGTCGTGATGCAGGTGGCGCGGGCGCTCGATGCGATCCACACCGCGGGCGTGATCCACCGCGACCTCAAGCCGAACAACATCATGTTTCGCGACGACGAGCAGCTCGCATTGGTCGACTTCGGCCTGGCCAAGCAGGTCGGCGAGAAAACCATCACCGCCACCGGCGGCGGCCTGCTCGGCACACCGCTCTACATGAGCCCGGAGCAGTGCCTGGGCAAGCCGCAGGATGCCCGCAGCGACCTGTACAGCCTCGGCGTGATGCTCTACGAGATGTTCACGGGGCGGCGCCTGTTTGAATCCGACAACCTGACCACCATCGCGTTTTCACACGTGCACGGCGAAGTGCCGCCGCTGCCGCCCAACCTGGCGGGCTACCAGGTGCTGCTCGACCGCCTCCTCGCCAGGAATCCGGATGACCGCTTCCAGTCGGCGCGCGAGCTGTTCTCGTACATCGCCTATTGACGCCGTATCGCTAAAATAGCCGGATGCGCCAATACCTCGACCTGATGCGCCATGTGCTCGAACACGGCACGGCCAAGACCGACCGCACCGGTACCGGCACCCTTTCGGTGTTCGGGCACCAGATGCGCTTCGACCTGGGCCAGGGTTTCCCGATGGTGACCACCAAGAAGCTGCACCTGCGCTCGATCATCCACGAATTGCTCTGGTTCCTGACCGGCGACACCAACGTCAAGTACCTGCGTGACAACGGCGTGACCATCTGGGACGAATGGGCGCGCGCCGACGGCGACCTCGGGCCGGTGTACGGCCACCAGTGGCGCTCGTGGCCGACGCCCGACGGCGGGCATGTCGACCAGATCGCCGAGATCCTGCGCCAGATCCGCGCAACGCCCGATTCGCGCCGCATCATCGTCTCGGCCTGGAACGTTGCCGACATCCCGAAAATGGCGCTGGCGCCGTGCCACGCGTTTTTCCAGTTTTACGTGGCGCCCGGGCCCGCGCCCGGGGCACCGGCAAAGCTGTCATGCCAGTTGTACCAGCGCAGTGCCGACATTTTCCTCGGCGTGCCCTTCAACATCGCTTCGTACGCGCTGTTTACCCACATGGTGGCGCAGCAGTGCGGGCTCGACGTCGGTGATTTCGTCTGGACCGGCGGCGATTGCCATCTGTATTCCAATCACCTCGAGCAGAGCCGCGAGCAGCTGTCGCGCCAGCCCTTCGCCTTGCCGACCCTGACCATCAGGCGCAAGCCCGACACGCTGTTCGACTACCGCTACGAGGACTTCGAGATCAACGGCTACCAGTCGCACGCGCACATCAAGGCGCCGGTCGCCGTCTGATGCAGGTTTCGATGATCGTCGCGATGGCCGCCAACCGCGCCATCGGCAAGGACAACCGCATGCCCTGGCACCTGCCGGCCGACCTCAGGCATTTCAAGGACACCACCATGGGTTGCCCGGTGATCATGGGGCGCAAGACCTTCGAATCGATCCTGGCGACGCTGGGCAAGCCTCTGCCGGGGCGCAGGAACATCGTGGTGACGCGCCATCCGGCCTGGGCCCACGCCGGCGCCGTCAGCGCCGCCTCGCCGGATGCCGCCCTGCAAGCCGCTGTGGCCCCGCCCATACCGGAAGAACCGCCTGCACCAAGGGTTTCGGAGAATCAGGCTTCGGCGAATCAACCCGGCGAGGTGTTTGTCATCGGCGGCGCCGAGATCTATCGCGCCATGCTGCCGCTCGCCAGTCGTATCGTTGTCACCGAAATCGGCCACAATTTCGAGGGGGATGCTTTCTTTCCCGAACTTGACCCCCATATGTGGCGCGAGACGCTGCGCCAGCCGCAACCCGCCAGCGGCACCCCGCCGCTGCCGTTTGATTTTGTCGAATACAGGAGGCAATGATGTCAGGAGCAGGATTCCACGTACACGGCCCGCACGACCACGCGGTCGAGCACGCCGCACACGGCAGCCATGAGGATGACAACGGCTTTGCCAGCCGCATCGCGGTGATGACGGCGATCATCTCCACCGTGGGGGCGCTGTTCTCCTACCAGGGCGGCGCCACGCAAAACGACGCGATGATCTACAAGAACAACGCCGCCATCAAGAAGACCGAGGCCTCGAACCAGTGGAACTACTACCAGGCCAAGAGCAACAAGCAGAACCTCGCCGAGCTGGCGATGGCGCTGCCCGGCGTCGACGTCGAAAAGTACAAGAAGGAAGTGGCGCGCTACAAGAGCGAAAAAGAGGACATCAAGAAGGAAGCCGAGGCGCTTGAAGCGGCCTCAAAGAAGTGGGACGACGAATCCGAAAAGCAGATCCACCTGCACCATCGCTGGGCCCAGGCGATGACCATCATGCAGGTCGCGATCGCGCTGGCGGCGATCACACTGCTCACGCGCAAGCGCTGGATGCAGATGGCGGTTTACATCGCCACCGCGATCGGCGCCGTGCTTGCCGGCATGGCGTTTTTGCACCTGTAGCACGCACACGACAGCCGTCGAATAATCTTGCATTGACGGCGGCAATTCGCCGTAAACTCCGCAGCGCGCCCGGTGGTTTAACCCGGGCGCGTTTTTCTTTCCGTCAACGAGGCGTCGCCCCATGAAATTCAAGTTCCCGATCGTCATCATCGACGAAGACTTCCGCTCCGAAAACACCTCGGGCCTGGGCATTCGCGCCCTCGCCGAGGCGATCGAAAAGGAAGGCATGGAGATCCTCGGCGTCACCAGTTACGGCGACCTGTCGCAGTTCGCCCAGCAGCAGTCGCGCGCCTCGGCCTTCATCCTGTCGATTGACGATGAAGAGTTCACCCCCGGCCCCGAGCTCGACCCGGCGGTGCTCAACCTGCGTACCTTCATCGAAGAGATCCGCTTTCGCAACGCCGAGATCCCGATCTACCTGTATGGCGAAACCAAGACCTCGCGCCACATCCCGAACGACATCCTGCGCGAACTGCACGGCTTCATCCACATGTTTGAGGACACGCCTGATTTCGTCGCGCGCCACATCATCCGCGAAGCCAAGAGCTACCTCGATTCCCTGGCGCCGCCGTTCTTTCGCGCGCTGACCCACTACGCGCAGGACGGTTCCTACTCCTGGCATTGCCCGGGCCACTCGGGCGGCGTCGCCTTCCTGAAATCACCGATCGGCCAGATGTTCCACCAGTTTTTCGGCGAGAACATGCTGCGCGCCGACGTCTGCAATGCCGTCGAAGAACTCGGCCAGCTGCTCGACCATACCGGCCCGGTTGCCGCCTCCGAACGCAACGCCGCGCGCATCTTCAACGCCGACCACTGCTTTTTTGTCACCAACGGCACCTCCACCTCCAACAAGATGGTGTGGCATTCCACCGTGGCGCAGGACGACATCGTGGTGGTCGACCGCAACTGTCACAAGTCGATCCTGCATGCGATCATCATGACCGGGGCGATTCCCGTGTTCCTGACGCCGAAGCGCAACCACCTCGGCATCATCGGCCCGATTCCACTCGAAGAATTCAAGCCCGAAAACATCCAGAAAAAGATCGAGGCCAATCCGTTTGCGCGCGCCGCATTTGCCAAGCATGGGCGCAAGCCGCGCATCCTCACCATCACCCAGAGCACCTACGACGGCGTGATCTACAACGTCGAGACACTCAAGGAAGTGCTCGGCACCTACATCGATACCCTGCACTTCGACGAAGCCTGGCTGCCGCACGCCACCTTCCACGATTTCTACAAAAACATGCATGCGATCGGCCGCGACCGTCCCCGCAGCAAGGGCCCGCTGGTGTTCGCCACCCACTCGACCCACAAGCTGCTGGCCGGCATCTCGCAGGCGTCGCAGATCATCGTGCAGGAATCCGAAACGCGCAAGCTCGACCGCCACGTGTTCAACGAGGCCTACCTGATGCACACCTCGACCTCGCCGCAGTACGCGATCATCGCGTCGTGCGACGTCGCCGCGGCAATGATGGAGCCACCCGGCGGCACCGCGCTGGTGGAGGAGTCGATCAACGAGGCGCTCGACTTCCGCCGCGCCATGCGCAAGGTCGACGACGAATGGGGCAAGGACTGGTGGTTCAAGGTTTGGGGCCCGAACAGCCTCAATGGCGAAGGCATCGGCAAGCAGGAAGACTGGATGCTCAAGACCAACGACAAATGGCACGGCTTCGGCGAGCTGGCGCCCGGCTTCAACATGCTCGACCCGATCAAGGCGACCATCATCACACCCGGCCTCGACGTCTCGGGCAAATTCGCCAAAAACGGGATTCCGGCATCAATCGTCACCAAGTTCCTGGCCGAGCACGGCGTCATCGTCGAGAAGGCCGGCCTGTATTCGTTTTTCATCATGTTCACCATCGGCATCACCAAGGGCCGCTGGAACACGCTGGTCACCGCCTTGCAGCAGTTCAAGGACGACTACGACAAGAACGCGCCGCTGTGGCGCATCCTGCCCGAGTTCTGCGCCGGCAACAATGGCAAGAACGCGCGCTACGAGAAAGTGGGGCTCAAGGACCTGTGCCAACAGATCCACGACATGTACAAGGCCAGCGACGTGGCGCGCCTGACCACCGAAATGTATTTGTCCGACATGCAGCCGGCGATGAAACCCAGCGACGCCTTTGCGCGCATGGCGCACCGCGAGATCGACCGCATTGCCATCGACCAGCTCGAGGGCCGCGCCACCAGCGTGTTGCTCACACCCTACCCGCCGGGCATCCCGCTGCTGATCCCCGGCGAGGTGTTCAACAAGACAATCGTCGAATACCTCAAGTTTGCCCAATCATTCAACGAGAAATTCCCCGGCTTCGAGACCGACATTCACGGCCTGGTGAAGGAGGAAGTGGACGGCAAGCAGCAGTATTTTGTCGATTGCCTGCGCACGCCGTGAAAAGCGCGGCCTGACGCGGCAGTTTTTGATATAATTCGCGGCTGTGCGGCTGTAGCTCAGTTGGATAGAGTACTTGGCTACGAACCAAGGGGTCGTGGGTTCAATTCCTGCCAGCCGCACCAATTAATTCAAGGGGTTACCGAGAGGTAGCCCCTTTCTTTTTGGCAGCGTCCCCAAGCGGCCGCAGATCCTGACCCAAATGCGGGCGCAAAACGGCAAGCATCCGTGCCGCCGACGTGCTCGGGGGGAAGTATCCGAGATATTGGCCGTCGCGCCCCATCAGATAGATAAACGACGAATGGTCAATCGTATAGCGCGAGGCACCCCGGTTCGGCACTTTCGCGTAGTAGACCTTGTAGGCCTGCGCCACCGCGTTGATCGCCGCAGGATCGCCGGTCAGGCCGGTGATGCGCGGGTCGAACGCGGGGACGTACTGCGCAAGCAGGGCTTGCGTGTCGCGCTCCGGGTCGAGGGTGATGAATAGCGCTGCAATCTGGTCGGCTTGCGCTCCCAGTTCCTTGACGACCAGGCTGATTTGCTGCAGGTCGGTCGGACAGATGTCCGGGCAAAAGGTAAAACCGAAATAGACCAGCATCAGCTTGCCGCGAAAATCCGTGTCGCGACGCACCTTGCCACGGTGATCGATCAGGCGGAACGGCCCGCCGATCGGTTCGCGATTCCACATCACAACGTCCATCAACTCTGCTGCCGAACGAGCCGGCAAGTCGGCGGCGCGTACCGGTGCGGCTGCAAACT
>CANJDH010000034.1 GCA_947473125.1 Burkholderiales bacterium | reverse complement strand
GTGGCGATCTTGTTGACCGCGTCGACGACCTGCGCGGCACGTTCCTGGCTGGTGCCAACGGCCGCGAGGGCGCCGATGTCGGTGCCGTTGACGGTGAAGTCGGTGAGTACGGTTGCCGTGGTGGTCAGGCCGGAAACAGTAGACGATTGGGTCGATGCAGCAGTGACCGAGCCGAGTGCCGCGATGGTCGAGTTCTGCAAACCAGAGACACTGATGGTTTCGCCGGCGTTGGCGCCCACCTGGAATACGGCAGAAGCAAACGAACCATCGAGCAGCTTGATGCCGTTGAAGTTGGTCTGGTTGGCGACGCGATCGATCTCGGACTTGAGTTGCGAAACTTCAGTCTGCAGTGCCGCGCGGTCGCTGGTCGTATTGGTGGCATTGGCCGATTGAATCGCCAGTTCGCGAATCCGCTGCAGGTTGTCCGTTACGGCGGACATGGCGCCGTCGGCGGTTTGCGTCAGGGAGATGGCGTCGTTGGCGTTGCGCGCGGCCTGGTTGAGGCCTCTGATTTGCGATGTGAAGCGGTCGGCGATGGCGAGGCCGGCAGCGTCATCCTTGGCGCTGTTGATGCGCATGCCGGACGAAAGGCGCTGCATGGCGGTACTGGCCGCGCCCTGCGAACTGTTCAGGTTGCGCTGGGCATTGAGAGAAGCCAGATTGGTGTTGATGATTTGGGGCATTTTGATTCTCCTTCAAACGGATTGAATTCCAAAGTGTGGTGAAGCGGACCCGGAACATCCGCGGTTCTCCGTTGGATCTGCCGGTTGCGGTTGCAAACCGAGGCGTATCCATCGGGCAGCGAAGCGGCAGCTTGGGTCCATCGATTCAAAGCGCCACCAGTTCGCCTTACGGATGCGTCGCGCACTCGGGTCAGGCATCACTTTCAACATGAAATGCGCTGGCTGTCGTGCATGCAGGGAGCAAGTTACCAGCGCATCGCGAAGGCGAATCGACTGATTAGCAGGCGACATGTACCGATATTCGATGGTATGGAAGGCCGGTTGGTGCGCTTCAATCAGGGTTGACTCGGCATTCGGCGATTAGGCAGGCAGCAGCCTGGTTGCTAGTCAGGCCAACGACTTGCGAGGCGGCTTGCGCGCAAACCTTGAAACAAGGTAGGCAATTCTGACGCGCATGTAGGAGTTGGCCTTACAAGAGGGTGCGAAGCTTGTTACACGAGACGGCAGCACAGGCCGGGTAGCGGGGGTATGCGCATGCGTACGCATTTGCACACGGGTTTTCCGACAAGTTTTTCAGACGTCTTCCGATTCAGTAAAACCGACACCGAGCGGAAGATGGCGTCACTGGATTCAAACCCAGCCAACCCAACCAATAACGGAGGCGCACCATGAAAATTGAACACCTGGCTGCAGAAATACGTGAAGCCAACCTTTCGTACCTGATGCTGGCGCAGAATTTGATCCGTGCCGATCGCGCCGAGGCCCTGCTGCGTCTTGGTTTGTCCGAAGAGGTTGCCGATGTCGTCGCCTCGCTTACAGCAGGGCAGATCCTGAAAGTGGCCGCATCGAGCATGCTGATGTGCCGCTTCCGGTTTGATGACAGCATGGTCTGGAACCTGCTGCTCTCACACTCAAAGGAAGGGCGCCCTGCTGAAAGAATGCACGCAGCGATCCTGATGGCCGGCAAGGCGACAGAGGTGGCAGCATGAAAAAAGCAAAGACCGTCCTTGGCGAAGCCCGTGAGATTCGCGTCGCCAGTGAATTGATCGATCTCGGTGCGCGCCTGCAGGTACTCGAATCGGAAACCGCCTTGTCCCGCGAACGCTTGCTCAAGCTCTACAAGGAAATCCGCCACCAGTCGCCGCCCAAGGGAATGTTGCCGTTTTCCACCGACTGGTTCATGACCTGGCAGCCGAACATCCATGCTTCGCTGTACATGAATCTCTACCAGTCCCTGATCAACGGGTCTGCGCTTGACGAGGTCGACGCCATGATTCGTGCCTATCGCGTTTACCGCGAGCACATCACACAGTTCGGCATGCCCGAAGTGCTGTCCATCACCCGTGCGTGGCGCCTGTTGAAGTTTTTTGACGCCGGCATGCTGACGCTTACGCCGTGTACGCAATGTCGGGGCCACTTTGTGATCCATACCTACGAGCTGACCAATGGCTACGTGTGCGGCTTGTGCGACATGCCTTCGCGCGCCGGAAAGACGCGCAGCGTGCAGCATGCCGAACTGGATCATCTGATCGAACCGGCCATTGCTTGAGGCCCTACATTCCCGGGAGCAGACGGCGCCGAACCGGGAACAAGGCGGGAATCACGTGGCTAATGTGAAGATGGGTTGCGCTGCCGGGTTGATAAATTCTCCATTAGCCCGGGTTGCACGGTTCGATTCGAAGCAGCTCGGAGGGCGCAATCTGGAATGCGGCCAGTCGGTACCGGGTTGCCAGATCAACTTTTTACGCGGATGAATCAATGTTCGTCATCATCGGCTGGGTTCTTGCTCTGAGTTGCGTGTTTGGCGTGTACATCGCGCACGGCGGCAACATCGGCGTGGTTCTGCATGCACTTCCTTTTGAAATGGTCGCCATCATGGGCGCTTCGATCGGCGCATTCATTGCCAACAACCAGATGAAGGTGGTGAAGGCATCCATGAAGGGGTTGGCCGGGTGCTTCAAGGGTAG
Source organism: Burkholderiales bacterium (assembly GCA_947473125.1). Lineage (GTDB taxonomy): Bacteria > Pseudomonadota > Gammaproteobacteria > Burkholderiales > JAEUOS01 > CANJDH01. Next base: position 40,536 of record CANJDH010000034.1, on the reverse strand, counting down.
CAAGTACACCAAGGCGCGCTTCATGCAACTGCTGGCCCTGCTCTATGACATCTTGCAGAAGGTGCGCAAGGAGGGGTTGATGTCGATCGAAAAGGACATCGAGGACCCGCATGGTTCGGCGTTGTTCCAGAAGCATGGGGCGGTCGGAGCCGACCACCATGTGACGGAGTTTGTCACGGACTACCTGCGCATGATGGTGTCCGGCAACCTCAACGCGCACGAAATTGAATCGCTGATGGACAGCGAAATTGAAACGCACCATCAGGAGGCTCACGCGCCTGCGGCAGCAATAACGCGGCTCGCCGGCGGTCTGCCCGCGTTTGGCATTGTTGCGGCGGTACTGGGTGTCGTCAATACGATGGGTTCGGTCGGCCAGCCGCCGGCAGTACTCGGGGCGATGATCGGATCAGCTCTGGTCGGGACCTTCCTGGGGATTTTGCTGGCCTACGGCATCTTTGAACCGTTGGCCGGCTTGATGGAACAGAAAATCGAAGAAGCCGGCAAGGAGCTGTTGTGCATCAAGACCACCTTGTTGGCCAGCATGCAGGGATATGCCCCGCAAGTGGCCGTCGAATTCGGTCGCAAGGTGCTGTATTCGACGGAGCGGCCCAATTTCGCCGAACTCGAAGCGCATGTGAAGGGCAAAAAATAATGTTGCGCCAATCCGGAGCATTTTGTCATGGCTGAAAAGGGCAAACAGCTACAGCCGATCATCATCAAGCGCATCAAGAAGGGCGGGCATGCCCACCATGGCGGCGCCTGGAAGATCGCGTATGCCGATTTCGTTACCGCAATGATGGCCTTCTTCCTGTTGATGTGGCTGCTCGGATCGACCACCCAGGGCGACCTGAAGGGGATCTCCGACTATTTCAACACGCCGTTAAAGGTTGCGATGACCGGCGGCTCGGGCAGCGGCGACAGCACCAGCATCCTAAAGGGCGGGGGAAAAGACATCTCGCGTGATACCGGCCAGGTCAAGAAAACAGACAGCAAAGACAAGAAGCAAAAGCCCGATATGGAAGCGGCCAAGGCTGAGCTTGAGCGCCAGGACCAGGCTAAGTTGGCGCAGCTCAAACGCCGCATCGAGGACTTGATCACCGCGAGCCTGACGCTGCGCCAGTTCCAGAACCAGATCCAGCTCGACCTGACCATGGACGGCTTGCGTATCCAGATTGTGGACGAGAAAAATCGGCCGATGTTCGATAGTGGCCGCGCCGTCGTCAAGGATTACACGCGCGACATCCTGCGCGAAATCGGACGTGCGCTCAACGACGTGGAGAACCGAATTACTTTGTCCGGCCATACGGATGCAGCACCCTATTCTTCGGGCGAGCGTGGCTACAGCAATTGGGAATTGTCGGCTGATCGCGCCAATGCCGCACGCCGTGAACTGATCGTTGCCGGAACTGACGAGGGAAAGATCCTGCGGGTTGTCGGCCTTGCCGCTTCCGTGCCGTTCGTGTTGGAAGATCCGCTGGATGCACGCAACCGCCGCATCAGCATCATTGTCATGAACAAGCGTGCAGCAGAGGCCGTGCTGCGTCCTGGGCCGGCGATTGACATTACCGATGCTGCCCGAGCAGCGTCGCTCGATCAACAGATTCCCGCGATTGGCGCTGCCGCCTTACCAGCAGCGGCGCCACGCTGACCTACTTCCATAGACCTGCGCTTTTCCAAGGAGAGAATAAATGGGCCACAGCGACTTTCAGCTAATGAACATGGTTGACCAAAAATCCCGGCTAGCCGGGTCCAACAAGATGGAATTGCTGCTGTTCTCGCTGGGCGGAGACGAATGCTTTGGCATCAACGTGTTCAAGGTTCGTGAGGTGTGCGCCACTATGCCGGTGACGCGCACGCCGCATACGCCGGCCGGCGTGACCGGGATCATCTCGCTGCGCGGCAGCGTCATCCCCGTGATTGACCTTGCCACCTGCCTCGACATGCCGTTCGACGGCGAGCGGACCAAGATGATCATCACGGAGTTTTCGCGACATACGCAGGCGTTTTGCGTGGCCAACGTGGACCGCATCGTGCGTGTCGACTGGGAGTTGGTCAAACCGCCGCAGCATCTTGCCGGCCATGCCATCTGGTCGGTGACCGCCATCACCGAATTGCCTGACGGCAAGCTCGTGTCGATCCTCGACGTCGAGCAGATCCTTGCCAGCGTGATTGGAGAGGATGTGGTGCCAGAGCTTGAACCGCTCGCCATCAAGAACCCGACCGGCATCTTTTTTGCCGATGATTCGGTGCTGGCGCGAAAGAAGATCATGGAGGTGCTGGACAAGATGCATGTGCCGTATCAGTACGCGCAAACCGGGGCGGAGGCGTGGACCAAGCTGCAAGGACTGGCGGATCGCGCCGAAGCGGGTCACGTGGAATTGCGTGATTCCCTGAGCCTGGTGCTTACCGATGCGGAAATGCCGGAAATGGACGGCTACGTGCTGACGCGCAATATCAAGAGCGACCGCCGTTTTGACGGCATTCCCGTGTTGATGCACTCCTCCCTGTCGTCCGTGGCCAACCAGAAGCTGGGCCAACAGGTCGGCGTCGACGCCTATATCCCGAAATTCAACCCCGAAGATCTCGCTCGCGTCCTGAGCGGCATGATCACGCACTGATTGAGAGCCGACATGAGCGTAGCCGAACTCAAATTTTTGATAGTTGACGATTTTTCGACGATGCGTCGCATCGTCCGCAATCTGCTCAAGGAAATCGGCTACACCAACGCCGATGAGGCGGAGGACGGCGTGGCGGCCTTGACAAAACTCAAGGGTGGCCGTTTCGATTTCGTGGTGTCGGACATCAACATGCCGAACATGAATGGATTCGAACTGTTGCGGCAAATACGCGCTGATGACGGGCTCAAGTCGCTTCCCGTGCTGATGGTGACTGCGGAGGCCAAGAAGGAGGACATCGTGATGGCGGCACAAATCGGCGCCTCCGGCTATATCGTCAAGCCGTTTACCAAGGCGGTTCTGGAGGAGAAACTCCTGAAGATCATCGAACGACTCAAACTCTGAGGGGCGAAGCATGAGCACTGGACTGGTTCAGGAAGCAGAAGACCTTGAGGCCCTGTTTGATTCGATCGCCGATGCACGCCGCGCTGAAGTGGTCGTACCGGTGACCGCAACGGCGGCCCAGGCAAACGAGGCGGCAAGTAGCGTCGAACGGGAAAGCACGGTCGGCGATGCCTACAGCATTTTCGAACGCATTGGTTCGTTGACGCGCAATTTGCATGATGCGCTCAGGGAACTCGGTTACGACAAGGAGGTCGAACAGGCTGTAGGAGTGCTGCCCGACGCGCGTGCGCGCCTTGACTACATCGCCAAGCTGACCGGGCAGGCGGCAGATACCGCACTCAACAAGTCCGAAGAAGGCGTGGCGATCGGGCAAGGCATTCTCAAGAGCGCAAGCGAGCTCGGCGGGCAGTGGGATGCCGTGTTTGCCGGAAAGCTTGGCGTCGCGGAGTTTCGGGTTCACGCGGAGAAGACCCAGCAGTTCCTAAAGAACCTGCCTTCGCAGGTGTCGGCCACCAACGCCCTGTTCAGCGACATCATCCTTGCCCAGGATTTCCACGACCTTACCGGGCAGGTCGTGAACCGCATCGTTGCGGTCGCCGAGAACCTGGAAGCGCAGCTGGTCAAGCTTCTTCTGGACAGCACGCCTCCCGAGAAGCGCGTGGACCAGGAAAGTGCGTGGATGAACGGGCCGGTGATCGATGCCAAGGGGCGGGATGACGTGGTGAACAATCAGGCGCAGGTGGATGACCTGTTGGCCAGTCTGGGATTCTGAGAACGAAAGCGAGCGCAATACCATGAGTGCACTGAGTGATATGGACGGCCTGTTGCAGGACTTCCTCGCGGAAGCCGGAGAGCTGCTGGACGATGTCGACCAGAAGCTGATCGATCTCGAATCGCATCCGACCGACGCGAACCTGCTCAATACGATCTTCCGCGGCTTCCACACCATCAAGGGCGGTGCGGGTTTCTTGGAAGCGCCCGCGATGGTCGAGCTTTGCCATCGAACCGAGAACCTGTTCGACAAGCTGCGCAGCGGCAAGCTCGATCTGACGGCGGAAATGCTCGATGTCATCCTGTCGGCTACCGGCCAGGTGAAGCGCATGATGGGCCAGATGGCCGATGGGGCCGTGATCGATGGCGCCCCAGCCGAGATGCTCGCTGCCATCGATCGCTTTGCGGAAGGCGATTCCCAGATCGCGGCGGCGACCGAGGCCCTCGCAGTGGACTGGGAGGGCCTGCATCGAGCGGTGTGCGCCGACGCGCCGGCGGCGGGCATGGCTAATCCCACCAATCTGCCCGATCCAGTGTCGAACTCTACCGCGGCGTCCGTCGCACCTGCGGCGCAATCGTCGCCACCAACGATCAAGGCCGGCCGCGCTGACCGCCCCGGCGCCGCCACAGTCAAAGAGAAGGAAAATTCGCTGCGCGTCGACGCGGTGCGAATCGACCGCATCATGGATCTGTCCGGAGAAATCGGCCTGGCGAAGAATCGCCTGACCTGCCTGTTCGACGAGCTGCGGCGCAAGGCGACCGAGGATGCGTCCCATGGTGACTTTGAGCAGGCACTGGGCCAGCTCGACACACTGGTGAGCGATCTGCAATCGGTTGTCATGAAGACGCGGCTGCAACCGGTGAGCCGGGTATTCCAGAAATACCTGCGCATGGCACGCGATCTCGCGCGCCAGGTCGGCAAGGATGTGGAGCTGGTGATTGAGGGTGCCGAGACCGAGGTCGACAAGACCATCCTCGAAGAGCTCAATGATCCTCTGGTCCACCTGGTTCGCAATGCGGTAGACCACGGCATCGAGGGCACCACCGAGCGCGCTGCCCTGGGTAAGCCGCAGCGCGGCACGATTCGCCTCTCGGCGCGCCAGGATGGCGACCAGATCATCATCGAGATCGCCGACGACGGCCGTGGCATGGACCCCGAAATATTGCGTCGCAAGGCGGTGGAAAAGGGACTGATTTCGCAGGAAGAAGCCAACCTCCTTGACGAAAAGCACAGCCTGGAGCTGATCTTCCTGCCGGGATTTTCGACCAAGTCGCAGATCAGCGATCTGTCGGGGCGCGGCGTCGGGATGGATGTGGTCCGTACCAACATTCAGCGCCTCAAGGGCGCAATCAACCTTGAGTCGACGCTCGGGCGCGGTTCGCGCACGACGATCTCGCTGCCCCTTACCCTGGCGATCATGCCGGTGCTGATGACGCGCATTGAGGGCCAGATGTTTGCCATCCCCTTGTCGGCGGTTCGCGAGATCATCTCCCTCGACGCCAGCATCATCCAGACTGTCGCCGGAGGTTCCAGCATCAGTGTGCGAGGCGAAGTTCTGCCAGTGGTGTATCTGACGGAGTTGCTGGGCCGAACCCGCAACAGCGTGTCCAACGTGGGCGTGGTGGTGTCGGTTCCCGGCGGGCGCTGCATCCTCGCCGTCGATAGCGTCGCCGGGCAGGACGAAGTCATGGTCAAACCGCTGGAAGGGCTCAAGCCGCGCGGTGTTTCGGGCGCCACCTTGTCAGGCGACGGCATGTTGGTACTGGCCCTCGATTTGCACGAACTGCTCGGCAGTGGGGGCATGGGTGGAAATGGGTTTGTTGCACGGAGCAATTGATTCGACCGATCAATCGTCATGTGCGGTTTACCGAAACGGGTTACCGCAGCGGCGCTGTCCAGCTAAATTCAGCTGACCTTGCACTCGCGCAGATTTACGCTACGCCGAGAGCCTTCGATCTGGTGAACGTCCGGACAGGGATGCACCGTGAAAAGCCTTGGTGCAGAAGCATCTTGACGTACATGGCCTCAAGAGGCATGGTGGGAGCTCCTCTGGGCGCTTCGCTATTGCAAAAATGAGGGAACGTCCGCGACGCCAGGGAGCGCCCGACGGCACAGCGCCCGCTTTGAAATGGGCGCAGTGCCATTTTCCGAGGACGCTTAACCTGCGTCCATCACGGGTGCTTAATCGACGTGGCGCCGTTGATGGCGGCTCGGGCGTTGCGCGATGAGCGAAATGAGGTCGTCTTCGAACAACTCCTCGTCGGCGGCGTCCAGGTCCTCACTGATCTTGGCGTAGTCCTCGGCCATGGCAAGTGCCTCGATGGCATAAAAGTCATCCAGCGTCTCGCCAGCGAAGCCGGCTTGGTCCAAGCGTCCCATAACAATCTCCTTCACTGACTTGCGGGTGGGGGCCGGTGCGGCCCGTCCCGGAACTGCTCCGGAACAGCTTCAATGTAGGCGCGTGTCGTCGAAGTTGATAGAGCAATTAGTCACCGGATTACCCCGCTATTTGCGGCATCGGCGGGACGCCTGCACCGGAATAATCGTTGCATTGATTGCCGATTGATGCACCCCACAGCAGGCGCTCCCCACGCATGGCCGAAGAACAGGATCAGGAACGTCATTTACCTGCGTCGCAGAAGCGGCTGGACGATGCGCGCGAGCATGGCCAGGTACCGCGCTCGCGCGAGCTGACAACTGCGCTGCTATTGCTGGCTGCCGCAGCGGTCTTTGCCGCCGTCGGGCCGTCAGTGCTCCACGCGGCATCTGATTTTTTGGGCAAGGGCCTCACCATCCCGCAAAGCGCGGCCTTTGACGCCGAATCGGCCTTGCGCCGCTCGGCGGAGCTGGGTGGGCGCGGCTTCCTGGTGGCAGTTCCCTTGTTTGCAGTCCTGTTTTTTGCCGCCTTGTTGACGCCACTGCTCATTGGCGGCTGGATGTTCACCATGGAGCCGGCAGTTCCCGATTTTTCGCGCCTGAACCCGTTGAAGGGTATTGCCAACCTGTTTTCGGTCCAGGCCTTGGCCGAATTGTTCAAGGCATTGGCCAAAGTGGCATTGGTCGGCATGGTTGCATTTGGCGTGCTGGCGTCACACCAGGCGGAAACGGCCGCTTACGCGGGTATGGCGCCGCTCGCTGCGGTCGCCAGCATGGGCGACCTGATCACCCACGACTTCCTGGTGATCGCGGCAGCACTGCTGGCCGTGGCCGTGGCTGATGTGCCCCTGCAGATATGGCGCCATGGGCGCGGCCTGCGCATGTCGGCCGAGGAGGTCAGGCGCGAAGCGCGGGAATCCGACGGTGACCCGCAAGTCAAGTCACGGATTCGCCAGCGCCAGCGCGAAGCGGCGCGTCGCCGCATGATGTCGGCGGTTCCGACCGCCGATGTTGTGGTCACCAATCCGTCGCACTACGCGGTGGCGTTGTCCTACCAGGCGTCGTCGATGCGCGCACCGCGCGTGGTCGCCAAGGGGCGTGACGAGGTTGCGGCAAAAATTAGGGAAATTGCCGCACTCAACGGTGTTCCGCTGCTGGCGGCGCCGCCACTGGCGCGCGCCCTGTACGCCCATGCCGAGATTGATGCGGAAATTCCCGCCGCGCTGTTCAACGCGGTGGCGCAGGTGCTGGCCTACGTTTACCAGCTGCGCGCCGCCATCAGCGGCCGGGCGCCGCTGGCCCCTTCCGACCTTGAAGTCCCCGCCGAACTTGACCCGCTCGACCCGGCCAGCCGCCGCTCTACACCGTCGGGAGCCCCGTCATGAGCGCGGCATCGACCACACAAGCGGGCGGCTGGAGGCACTTTCCGTGGCGCAGCCTGGCCGCGCCGATGCTGGTGGTGATGATCCTCGGCATGATGATCCTGCCCTTGCACCCCTTGCTGCTCGATCTGCTGTTCACGTTCAACATTGCCCTGGCCCTGATCGTGCTGCTGGCGGCGGTGTACGCCAATCGGCCGCTCGACTTCGCTGCCTTCCCGAGCGTTTTATTGCTCACCACGTTGCTGCGTCTGTCGCTCAACGTTGCCTCCACCCGGATCGTGCTTCTCAACGGCCACACCGGGCCGGATGCAGCCGGCAAGGTGATCGAGGCCTTTGGCCATTTTCTAGTTGGCGGAAATTTTGCCGTTGGGCTGGTGGTGTTTGCGATTCTCGTCGTGATCAACTTTGTGGTGATTACCAAGGGCGCGGGGCGCATCGCCGAGGTCAGCGCGCGCTTCACCCTGGACGCGATGCCCGGCAAGCAGATGGCAATCGATGCCGATCTCAATGCCGGGTTGATCAACGAGCAGCAGGCGCGTCGGCGCCGCGCCGAGGTAGCCCAGGAAGCCGATTTTTACGGCGCCATGGACGGCGCCTCGAAATTCGTGCGCGGTGACGCGGTTGCCGGCATTCTGATCCTGTTCATCAACATCGTCGGCGGTTTCGCGATCGGCATGCTGCAGCATGACCTGTCGGCTGCAACCGCCGCCAACAACTACATTCTCCTCGCCATCGGCGACGGCCTGGTGGCGCAGGTGCCGGCACTGGTGATTTCGATGGCTGCCGGCCTGGTGGTGAGCCGCGTCGGCGGCGCCGAAGGCGAGAATGAAGACATCGGCTCGCAAATCATGCGCCAGCTAATTACGCATCCGCACACTCTGATGATCACCGGGGTGGTGCTCACGGTGCTCGGCCTGATTCCCGGCATGCCGCACTTTGCCTTCATCCTGTTCGGTGCCGCCACCGGCTGGTATGGCTGGTGGCGCTCCAGGCATCCGGTGGTGGTGTCTATGCCCGAGCAGTCGGCGGCGCCGGTCGCCGATGCCAGCGAGGCGACCTGGGATGACCTGGCACCGGTGGACGTGCTCGGCCTGGAGGTCGGCTATCGACTGATTCCACTGGTGGATCGCAACCAGGAAGCGGAGCTGCTCAAACGCATCAAGGCGATTCGCAAGAAATTTGCAGCCGAAGTCGGCTTCCTGCCGCCGCAAGTGCACATTCGCGACAACCTTGAACTACGCCCCAGCGGTTATCGGATCAGCCTCAAGGGGGTGACGGTCGGGGAGGGCGAGGTCTATCCGGGCATGTACATGGCGATCAATCCGGGGCGCGTGTCCGCCACGTTGCCGGGGACGGCGGCGACCGATCCGGCATTCGGGCTGCCGGCGATCTGGGTCGAGGCGGCGCTGCGCGACCAGGCCCTGGCTGCCGGCTACACCGTGGTCGATGCCGGTACCGTGGTCGCGACCCACCTCAACCACCTGATGCAGTCGCATGCCGGCCAGTTGCTCGGTCGCACCGAAGTGCAGTCGCTGATCGATCACGTGGCGCGCAGCGCACCAAAACTCATAGATGACCTGGTGCCGAAACAGATTTCCCTTGCCGTGCTGCAGCGCGTGCTGCAGAACCTGCTCGACGAAGGCGTACATATCCGCGACATGCGCAGCATTGCGGAGACACTTGCCGAGTTTGCCGCGGCGACCCAAGACGCCGCCGCCCTCACCGCGCAAGTGCGCATTACGCTCGGACGCGCCATCATCCAGACCCATTTTGGGTCCGACCGTAACCTCGAGATGCTGGTGCTCGACCCGGATCTGGAACGCATGCTGGCGCAGAACGCCGGCGCCGGGGACGGGCTGGTGATCGAACCCGGACTCGCGGAAAACCTGGTGCGCGAGCTTACCGCTGCAGGCCAACGCCTGGAAGCGCTCGGCCAGCCGGCCGCACTCCTGGTACCGGATCGCCTGCGCCTGCCGCTGGCCCGCCTGGCAAAACGGGCACTCCCGCGCCTCAAGGTGCTGGCCCATGCCGAAATTCCCGAAGCCTGCTCGATTCGCGTCTCCGCCATGGTTGGCGCGCGCGGCCCCTTACCGGCTTGACCAAATGAAACCGATGCAACTTTCAGCGCGAGGATGACCCGATGCACATGAAGAAATTTTTTGCGACAACGGCACGTGAGGCGATGCGCAAGATGAAAGCGGATCTGGGCTCGGAAGCTTACGTCATCTCGAACCGCAAGACCGCCAACGGCGTGGAAATTCTTGCCATGGCCGGAAGTGCCGTGGACGATTTGACGCAGGTCCCGGCAAAGGTGCAGTCCAATGGCGGGCAGCTGCCGGCCGCACACGTTGCCATGCGGAGCGCGCGTGCACCAGGGGCGACCCTGCAATCGCCCTTCAAGACCCTGCGCGACATTGCGGTACACCTGCCGGCCACCATGTCGGCAGCGCCTTCGGGCGCATCGCACGGTGCACAAGCGCCGGAGCAATCGGTTCACCATGTCGCGGTACGCCAGCCGCAGTTGGACAACGGGCGGTCTGCTCCCACTCCGGGATTGAACGAGCAGCGCCTGTTTGAAGAAGTGCGCTCCATGAAGGATCTGCTCGAAAGCCAGCTGGCGGGTTTGGTGTGGCGTGAAACGGCGCAACGGCGTCCGCTGGTGGTCAAGCTATGGCGCGACCTCACCGAGGCCGGCTACTCGCCGGCAGTGGCACGGGCGGTCGTTGCCAAGCTGCCCGATGACTATGCCGAACCGCAAGCGCGAAAATGGATGCAGGATGTCCTGGCACACAACATCCGCTGTGCTGCACCCGAGCACGACCTGGTGGCAAAGGGCGGCATCTATGCGCTGGTCGGCCCGACAGGCGTAGGCAAGACCACCACCACGGCCAAACTGGCGGCACGTTGCGTCGTCAAATTCGGTGCCGGGTCCCTCGGGCTCATCACCACCGACGGCTATCGGATCGGCGCATTTGATCAGCTGGCCATCTACGGCAAGATTCTAGGCGTGCCGATTCATTCGGCACAGTCAGGGGCGGAACTTGAGGCAATTCTGGCGTCAATGCGCGGCAAGCGGCTGGTCCTGATCGACACCGTGGGCATGGGCCAGCGCGACGCGCGCCTGTCCGACCAGATTTCGTTGTTGAATCTGCCGTCGGTACAGCGCCTCCTGCTGCTCAACGCCGCCGCGCAGGCGGAAACCCTGGACGACGTGGTACTGGCCTACGGCGGCGCCAGCAGTGCAGCCTCCGGCGCCCAAGGACGATCACGACCCATCGCGGGCGCCATCCTGACCAAACTGGACGAAGCGGTGAAGCTGGCGCCGGCCCTTGATACCTGTGCCCGCCATGCGCTGGAAATCCAGTACGTGACGAGCGGACAGCGGGTTCCCGAAGACATTCATCCGGCGAATGCACCGGCGCTTGCACACCGCTCGCTACGTGCTCCCTCGAACCCGGCATTCGCGTTGCGTGAAGGCGAACTGCCGGTGGGCGCGATGCCGGCAGGTTCGCGGCTGCAGCAGGGTATCTGAAATGCGCCTGAATCCGTACGAATCCGCGCCCCGAGGGCATGTGCACGGACCGGCCGACCAGGCCGCCGGCCTGCGCCATCTTCTCGGCAGGCCGGCATTGCGCGTGTTGCCGATTCTCGGCGGCGGCGAGGCCGTCGGCAAAAGCGCCATCCTGATGCGGCTGGCGCAATTCGCGGCGCCGCGACAGAATGTGGTGGTGCTCGACCAAAGCGATGGCGAAATGGCACGCCAGCTTGGCGTCGCCGCGCGAGCCGATTTGCAGGATTTGCTGAGCGGTGAGCGCGATTTTGGCTCGGTTGTCGTGCGCTCCGGGGCCCTGCGTCTGGTGCCGGCGCGGCGCGGGCTGACCAACTTGCTTGCCGCGGGTGCTGCCGGTGACGAATTTTTCAAGGGCTTCCTGAGGTTGACGGAACCGGCTTCGCTGGTACTAATCAATCTTGACGATCGCGAAACGCGGCTGCCCGGCATTGTCCATGGCGGCGCCGGTGAAGTGCTGCTCGTGACGACGCCGCGTACCGCCTCGATGACCGCGGCCTATGCACGCATCAAGCGGCTCGGCGCGGATTCATCCGGCACGCGCTGTCTGGTGCGCATCCTTGTCAACGGTGCCGCGGATCTTGCCGAGGGCCAACGGATTTTTCGCGCATTGTCGGATACCGCGCGCAGTTTTCTCGGCATTGACCCGGTGTTTGCAGGTTTCCTGCCGGCCGGTGCGGGAGGCGAGCCATTTGGATGCAGCGCCCGCTTGCCGGCGCCAGCCTGTGTGACGGCACTGGCACAGGTTGCAGCGTCGATCGCATCCTGGCGCCTTGCCAAGTGTTCGCTCGAGGCGGATGCGCACCCTGCAAATTCGCATCTTCAGTAAAAACGGGACATTCCATGTATACCGCGACCGGCACCATTGAGAACAGCAGCAACATTCAACACTTTGCTCCCCTGGTGCGCAAGATTGCCCATCACATGCAGTCGAAGCTGCCCGCCTCCGTCGAGGTCGACGACTTGATCCAGGCGGGGATGATCGGGCTGATGGACGCTCTGAGCCGTTTCGAAGACGGGCAGGGTGCACAGTTTGAAACCTATGCCTCGCAACGCATTCGTGGCGCCATGCTGGACGAGTTGCGCCAGAACGACTGGCTGCCCCGCGGGGTGCGCAAGACGCAACGCCAGATTGAATCTGCCCTGGGGCGCCTTGAACAGCGCCTCGGGCGCGCGGCCAGCGAATCCGAAATCGCTCTCGAGCTGGGGGTCAGCCTCGTGCAATACCAGCTGATGCTGGCCGAAGCGAAGGGCGGCCAGTTGCTGTACTACCAGGATTATGACGGCGACGGCGAAAGCAGCGAGCCGTTTCTGGACCGCCATTGCGCAGACCATGCCGCAGACCCGCTGGGCAAAGTACGTGACGAGCGATTCCGCAAGGCCCTGGTCACGGCGATCGACGCGCTGCCCGAACGCGAAAAAATGCTGATGGGGCTCTACTACGAACAGGAGCTCAACTTCCGGGAAATCGCTGCGGTGCTGGGCGTTACCGAATCGCGGGTGTGCCAGTTGCACAGCCAGGCGGTGGTGCGTTTGCGATCCCACCTGAAAGACTGGTAATGCCTGCTTGCAAGGTTCGATTGGCTTAGAATGGGTACTGATCCGCATGCGCAGACGTGCTGGCACTTGCTCGCTGTAAACAAGCAAAACGGAGTGCTGCCGGCAGTGAAACAGGGAGGGTGCGTGGCAGTCCCACAAGAATCGGCACCGCGCCGGCAATCGCCGTCTGCGATCTGCCTGGCGGAGGCGGCGGCTTTCGGTTTGGGCATGTTGGTGCCGTTCGGAGTGCTTGCCGGTTTTATCCTTCAGCTCGATTTGCCAGCGGGCGGTGCCTCGTCAGTCATGCTGCTTGGTCTCGCGGCCGTCTTGTCCGGTGTCATGGTGCTGCGCCGTGCCCTCGAGCAGGAGGCACGCCTACGCGATGGTGAGATTCGCCTGCGTGGCCTCCTAGACAACGCGTCCGATGGCATCGTATTGCTCGACGTGGCCGGCAATCGACACCTGTACGCCAACACGACTGCGGCCGCGCTGTTTGGCCGATCCGTCGACGCGGTGCTTGCGGCCAACCTTTGGGAGTTGAGTGCGCCGGTGCAGGCATCCGGCGAATCGTCTGGCGCGTGGGTCGCCAGGCTGATTGCCTCGGCGATGGCCGGTGAACAGGTCGACGTGCCCTGGACTTTCCTGCGCGCTGATGGCAGCACCTTTCCGGCAAGACTGGCGTTGTCGCGCATTGAGGGGGCGGGCGCGGCGGTGCGCGTGAGCATTGCCGACCTGTCTAACGATTCGATGCTGAAGCTGGCGCGGGATCGGGCCGAGGAGGGCATGCGTGCGGTGGTCGAGTACGCCCCGGAAGGCGTGATGCTGGTGGACCAGCAATCGCACCTGATCCGCTATGCCAATCGTGCCGCCGGCCGCATGCTTGGTGCTGATCCGGCATTGCTGGTGGGCCACCACACCACGCGTGCAGCGGTGAACCCGCAACCGGATGGGCGCGCACCGGATGTCGTGTTGCGCGATATGGCGGCCGAAGCGATGGCCGGCCTGGAATCGACGCGCCATTGGCGTGTCCGTCGGACCGATGGCATCGATATCGATACGGAAGTCCGTGTCATTTTGCTGCCCGGCGGGTCGAACCTGTATCGCGTCAGCATCATTGATCAGAGCGAACGCGTGTCTCTGGAAACCGACAAGCAACAAACCGAAGCTTCGCTGCGGGCAAGCGAGATCCGCTTCCGCCATTTGGCCAGGATATCTTCTGACTGGTACTGGGAAACCGGGCTCGACGACCGTTTTTCCCTGATTGAGGGCGGTGCCGAGGAGCAACGTGGGATCATGCAGCAGTTTGTCGGTCGCCTGCCATGGGAGATACGCAGGCTGGAACCGCTGGAGGGTGATTGGCAGGCGGTCTGGGGCTGCCGCGAGCGGCGCGAGCCGTATCGTCAGCTGTTGCTCTTCGGTATTCCGGAGCAGGCACCCGAACAGGCGCGCGTACTCGAAATTGTGGCCGATCCGGTCCAGAATGCGCTGGGCGTTCACGTCGGCTATCGAGGGGTGGCACGCGACATCACCGAGCGCTATCGTGCGCAGGAGCGTCAACGCCGCAGCGAGGAGGCGGCGATCGTTCTGGCAGGCGAGAATGCGGCGGCACTGAAGCGCTTTGAGTTGATCGTGCAGAGCATGCCAGTGGCTTTCATGGTGCGCGATGCTGAGCATCGCATCACGCTCTGGAACCCGGAAGCGGAGCGTGTGTTCGGCTACTCCAGGGCCGAAGCGCTGGGCAAGACGGCACTCGAATTGATCGTGCCGCCCGGGCAGGAGATGTCGGATACGCAACGCCTCCGGACCATCAGCGCCGGACAGGAGATGACCTCGGGGATTCTCGACAACCTGACCAAATCGGGCATGCGCATCCAGTGCGAATGGCGCAATGCGCGCATATCGGGGCCGCGGGGCGAATTTTCCGGCTCGATCGCGATGGCGCTTGACATCACCACGCGCGTCAACGCCGAACGCGCGCTGCAGGAGAGCGAAGTCCATTTTCGACGACTGACCGAGCTCGCGTCGGATTGCAAATGGGAGACCGATGCGGATCATCGCTTTGTTGAACTGGTCGCCGATGCCGATGGGATCACGCGTACCGACGCCTTGGGCAAACGTCGCTGGGAGCTCGCTCACCTGCGCCCGGTCAATTGCTCATGGGAAGAGCATCGGGCGACAGTCGAGGCGCAACGCAGATTCTCCAATCTGATCATCGAGGTTCACGGAGCCGATGGCAGGCGCTATTACAGGGTACTGAGCGGTGAGCCGCGGTTTGATGCAAAACACAATTTCCTCGGCTATCGCGGCCTGGGAACCGACATTTTGAGCGCCCATCGAGCCAACCTGCGGCGCTCCGGTGAGGCGCAGCTGTTCGAAGCCTTGTCGCGGGGCGCCTCCCTGGCCGTACTAATGATGATCCTGTGCGAGATGGTTGAGGCCTCCACTGAACGTCCGTCGCGCGCTTCGGTCCTGCTGGTAGAGGGGGATTGCTTGCGCCATCTGGCGGCGCCGCGTCTTCCCGAGGCCTATTGCGCCAGCATCGACGGCATGGCCATTGGCGAGCTTGAGGGCAGTTGCGGGGCAGCTGCATCCCTGGGACAGACCGTCATTGCGCACGACATCGCTACCGACGCGCGCTGGGATGCATATCGTGAGGCCGCCGGGATGGCAGGCGTGCGTGCCTGCTGGTCAACCCCGGTACGTGGCATGGGTAGTGCGGTCATCGCCACCTTTGATGTTTATACCGATGTTGCCCACACGCCAAGCGCTGGTGACCTCGATTTGACCGATGCGGCTGCACGCCTGGCGGCCCTGGTCATGGAGCGGCACCGGTCGACGGAAGCCCTGCGCGAAAGCGAGGAGCGCTTGCGCAAGCTGGTAACGCTGTCTTCAGACTGGGAGTGGGAGCAGGACGAACAGTTCCGGTTTACCCGCGCCACGGTCTGGAGCGACGATGCGACGCGTTTCCTTTCGACTCCCGTGGGCCATCGACGCTGGGACAATCCGCAGTTGCGGCCGATCGGATTTACCTGGGACGAACACCGGCGCCTGCTCGAAGCGCGGGAGCCGTTTTCGCATACGCTGATCGAATTTACCAATTTGGAAGGGCGGCGTTTCTACTGGGCGATTCGCGGCGAGCCGGTATTCGATGCGCGCGGTACGTTCAGCGGGTATCGCGGCGTCGGATCAGACATTACGGTGCGCTATCGCAACGACGCGATGCGCTTGGGAGAACGCGCCCTGTTTGAGAGCATGGCGCAGGGCGAGGCTTTACCCAAGCTGCTGTCGATTCTTGCGCACACCATTCACGGCGTCCTCGAGCGTGTCGGCGGGGTGATCGTCAGGGAATTGGATCTCGGCACCTTGCGTGTGCTCGCGTCTTTCGGGGTGTCGGCAGCCTGGTCCGAGGTGCTCGCAAAGGGTGTCACCCTGGAGCTGGATGCGACAAGTTGTGCCGAGGCAGCGCGGCGCAATAGCGCGGTGATATTCGAGGATGTGAGCACCGATGATCGCTGCGCGTCAGTGCGCCAGTCACTGATGGGTGCCGGTATCCGTGCTTCGTGGTCAATGCCGGTATTCGATCGGGCCGGCGCTGTCATCGCCACGATCGGCATTGCCTATCCGGCGGCGGCAGGGCCGAGCGAAAGCGACATGGAATTTGTCCGCGCTGCGGGCCGCCTCGCCGGGTTTGTGATCGAGCGCTTTCGCTCGACCGAGGCGGCACGCGAAAGTGCCGAAAGGTATCGGCGCCTGGTGGAGCAATCCCAGGACGGCGTGCTGATCCACGAGTGGGGCATTATCGAGTATGCCAATACTGCGTTCGTTCGCATGATAGGCGCCAAATCGATGGGTGCGCTGATTGGGTTGAACGCCGTCAAGCTGTACACGCGCGAGTCGCAATCGCGTTCCGGCGATCGCCTTGCGCGTCTGCGCCAGAGCGGCGAAGCGTTGCCTTTTGCCGAGATGCAACTGCAGAGGCTCGACGGCACCCTGGTGGAAGTGGAGGTGGCGGCGAGCATGTTTGAGTCGCACGGGCGCCAGTTGGTGCAATCCCAGTTCCGCGACATCAGTGCCCGCAAGTGGACCGAGCGCGAGATCCTAAAACTGAATCAGGATCTCGAACAGCGCGTTAACCAGCGTACTGCCGAACTGACGGCAGCCAATCGCGAGCTTGAGGCGTTTTCGTACACGGTGGCCCATGACCTGCGAGCGCCGTTGCGGGCGATTGACGGATTTTCCCAGTTGCTCCAGGGGGATATCGGCGAAGCGCTCAACGCGGATGCGCAGCGCGATATCAACGCCATTAGCACCAGTACCCGCAAGATGTCCGAGCTCATCAACGGCTTGCTCGAGTTTTCACGCTACGGGCGGGGTGTCCTGACCGGGCAGCGTGTCGATACGGCCGCCCTGGTGGCCGTGGTGGCGGAGGAGGGCGGCCGTGGCCGCGCTGTGCGATTTGACATCGGCAGGCTCGAAGACGTGCACGGCGACCCCATCATGTTGCGCCAGGTGTGGGCCAATCTGATTGGAAATGCGATCAAATTCAGTGCCAAGCGCGATGCTCCTGTGGTCAGCATCGATTGCCAAAACGCAGATCGCGAACTTCTGTTCACGGTAAGCGACAATGGCGAAGGTTTCGACATGGCGTATGTCGACAAGTTGTTCGGGGTGTTTCAACGCTTGCACAGCGCAAGCGAATTCGAGGGTACCGGGGTTGGTTTGGCGATCGTGAAGCGGATTGTAGAAAGACATGGCGGGCGCATCTGGGCG
The DNA here is from genome assembly GCA_947473125.1 of Burkholderiales bacterium. Taxonomy (GTDB): domain Bacteria; phylum Pseudomonadota; class Gammaproteobacteria; order Burkholderiales; family JAEUOS01; genus CANJDH01. The sequence continues at coordinate 23,109 of CANJDH010000034.1, read as the reverse complement.
GAATCATCAGCAGCCGGCGGTGCGATCTTCCGCTTCACGTTGCCGCGCCACGAGGCGCCTACGCCGGCGCTGGTGCACTAATGCATCGCGCCAGCCGGTTTGACGTTGTTAAAAAAGGGCAGTGTGTCAGGGGCGCATATGAGTGAAGTCAATCCGACAATTCTGCTGGTGGAAGACAATCCCAGCGATGCCGACCTGGTGGTCCGTGCGCTCAAGCGCAGCGGCGTGCACGCCACGATCGCACGCGCGCACGACGGCGTCGAGGCGGTGGAATTGCTGATGTCAACCGTGTCGTCCGGAGGCGCTGCGAGCCTGCCGCAACTCATTTTGCTCGACTGCAAGCTTCCCAAACTGACGGGCGTTGAAGTGCTTGAGAGGATCCGCGGCGATGTCCGGCTAAGGCATCTGGTCGTGGTGATGCTGACCTCGTCGATGGAAGCGCGCGACATTGCCGACGCCTATCGTGCGGGGGTCAACAGCTATGTCGTCAAGCCGGTCGAGTTTGAAGCATTTTTTGAAGCCGTGGGGCGCGTCGGCCACTACTGGCTCGGCTTGAACCAGCGCCCACCAGCGGCCTGAAACGTCGACTGTGGTTTCAGGCGGCGGCCGTTAGTGCTGCGCGCCGATGCTGCGCGGGTGCTTCACCCCGTCGCGAATACACGCCGCTTCCTCCGGCACTCTGGAGCAGGCCGTTCCAGCGCGTTTGCAGGTAGCGAAATTGGGTTTCGACGAAGGCGGCGTTTGCACGGTTCAGGCCGGCGAGGCGCGCATATTCAAGGCGCAACCGGTTCCACGCCGCCCGGACCTGGCCTGTGGCGGCGCCAGACTCCAGATATTGGCGGATGCTGGCAGCATCAGGTCCAATGCCGGCCCGGCCAAGCGCTTGCAGACGCGCCTGCGTCGCCACTTTGAGCGAGTGTGTCAGCTGCGTACGTGTTTCGGCAATGGACGGCAATGCGGTTGCGTCCCCCGCCTCGAGCGCAACGCCTTCACGCCGTAGCAATGACTGCAGTTGCCGGATCAGGTCGTACTCCGCCTTCAGCAGTTGCACCGATAGTGCCGCATGCACCGGGGGATGGTGCAGTTCGAGCATCAGTGCGCCGTGCCCAGCAGTTCGTGTACGCTGGACAGGAGTTTTTGTGCCACGGCTTGGGAGTCGACGCGAAACTGGCCGTTTCTGATCGCCTCCTTTATTTGTTCGACCTTGTTCGCATCAAAACCGGCCGCATTGCTCAGACGCTGTGCGCCGGCTGCGTTGATATCCACCGATTTTCCCGGCGGTGCCGCATCAGCTGGCCCGGTGGGGCCGGAAGCCGTGGCCTTGGAAGTGGTTCTGCCGAGGCCCGATTCGAGACGGGTACTGTCATGCATGTTATTGATTTTCATGGGTTTCTCCTTGTCGATAAGCCTGACGCCGGTTGCTTTCCGGCGTATCCATGGAAGTACTAACGGCCGTGTCGGCAAATTCCTGAGGCGCTTTCATTTCATGTCCACCACGCGACCGAGTCGGGCGATGCCCTGTACTACCCTTCCCGATTCTGTTTGCACCCTGACTTGTTGGCCATCTGCAGCATTGGCCAGGGCCCTGCCGCCGGTCAATATGGAAAACCCGGCGCCGTTGTAAACCAGTTGTACTGTGTCGCCCGCACCCACTGCCGGCGGGGCGCGAAAGAAGTCCTGCTTGAGGATCTGGCCGGCGCCGACCATGCGGGCCGCGGTCTTCCCTTCAAGCTGCCCCAGCTGCGTTACCACTATGCCGGTTTCTCGCGTGAGTTCGATCTCTTCTTCACGAACGTCGGCCTGGCCCGGGTTGTCCCCCGGGAAAAACGCCCGCGCGGCCACCAGTGCCCGGCCAAATACCTTGATATCCACCGGCAGGAAGACGTTCCATCCGGCTCCCTCCACACAGCGCAGGCCGATCGAGGAGCGCCCCCACAGGCGCGCGCCTTGCGGCACATAGGGTTCGACCTGGGCGCACGGCGCCAGCTTGATGCGCTCGTCAAGCGCCCCTACAGAGACCTCGACCCTTCCCGGCAACCCGGTCGTGGCACGCTCAAGATACACCTTGAGGGCCTGCACCGGATCGGGAAGCGGTGCCGAGCGCGCGCGTAGCGGCGTCGAACAAAAAATCGCGGTGGCAACAAACGTGCAATGGACCAGCCAGACGGGGATGGGGTTGCGGGGATTCATGGCATCTGCCTTGAAGCGATCAGGGATGGACCTCAACAATACGCGTGCCGGTGGCGCCCTGACGCCTGATCAAGGGCAGATTTATCGCCTTGTTCAGGCGATGGCGGGTGCGGCGCCTTTGCTCAAATGGCTCTGTAATTCCAATCAGGCCGGATGGCTCGGCAACCGGATTGCACCAGGAGATCGCCATGATCGGAGCACTCGACCAATCACTTCAGTTCAACGCCTCGGCACTTCGGCTGCGCGCGGATCGCCAGCAATTGCTTGCCGCCAACATCGCCAATGCGGACACGCCGGGTTTCAAGGCGGTCGATTTTGACTTTGGCCGCGCACTCGATTCGGCGACGCGCGCATCTGGTGCCGCCGGCACGCCGCGCTTGACCGCAAGTGCGGCCGGACACTTCGGTACGGCGGCTGCCTCCACTTCGGCCGTTCTGGCGTTTCGACCTCCTTCGCAGGCTTCGATCGACGGCAACACGGTCGAGATGGATGCCGAACGCGCCCAGTTTGCCGACAACGCCGTCCGTTACGAAGCGGCTCTCAAGTTCCTTAACGGCCAGATCAAGACGATCTTGAGCGCCATTCAGGGTTAACGCCATGTCCTTGTTCGATGCATTCAGAATTGCCGGTGGTGGCGCGGTGGCCCAGGGCCAGCGCCTCAACGTGGTGGCGAGCAATCTTGCCAATGCCGATAGTGCCGCCGGTCCCGATGGGCAGGCGTACCGGGCACGGCAGGTGGTCTTCGAGGCGGTCGACCTCGGTGGTACGGCAAACGGTGCGCAATCGGTAAGGGTGCGCAGTGTCACCACCGATAGCTCGCCTCCACGACGCGTGCATGACCCGAAACATCCGCTTGCCGACGGCGAGGGATATGTGTCGATGCCCAATGTCAGCGCCGCCGAGGAAATGGTGAACATGATTTCCGCAGCGCGCTCCTATGAAAGCAACATCGAAGTGATGAATACGGCCAAGACCCTGTTGCAAAAGACCCTGCAGTTGGGGGGCAATTGATGCGCTGCTTACACGTTAGGCCCATTTTTCCGGAGTTCAAATGACCACCGCAATTGCAGGCACGCAAGGCACAGCAAACCCGTTTACCGCCCTTTCGGCTTCAGCCGGAGGCGCGGCCGGCGGCGCAGAGTCGTCCGGCGGCGCGACCCAGGACCGCTTCATGACGCTGCTCATCGCGCAGATGAAAAACCAGGATCCGCTCAATCCCATGGATAACGCGCAGGTGACCAGCCAACTGGCGCAAATCGATACGGTAAAGGGCATTGACCAGTTGAACCAGACACTGCAAAAGCTGGTGGGCAACTCCGATTCCGCGCAAGCCGTGCAGGCGGCCGGCCTGGTCGGACATACGGCGCTGGTGGCCGGCAAGTCGATTGAGTTGACCGCGGAAGGCGGCATGGGCGGATTCGAACTCGGCCAGCCGGCCGAGGATGTCAACGTCACGATTACCGACCCGTCCGGCCAGATCGTGCATCGCGCGTCCCTGGGGGCATTGCCGAGCGGCGTGCACAGCTTCGCCTGGGATGGCAAGACCGACGCTGGCGTAGCCGCAAGCCCCGGCGCCTACAGTTTTTCGGTGAGCGCACTTTCCGGCGGCAAGACCACCGGTGTCGACGCACTGGCAGCGTTGCGCATCGACGGCGTCAGGCCCGGGCAGGGGGCGCCAACGCTGCAGATGCGCGGTGTCGGTACGGTCCAGATGAACCAGATCAAGCAGATTTTCTAACCAGGAGCAGCACATGAGTTTCCAGCAAGGATTGAGCGGCCTCAATGCCGCCGCCAAAAACCTCGATGTGATCGGCAACAACATCGCCAACTCGACGACGGTTGGCTACAAGGGCAGCGAAGTCGAGTTTGCCGACGTGTTTGCCAATACCGCCGGCGGATCGAGCGGCGCCAGCGTCGGCATCGGTACCGCTGTGGGCGCGATCAAACAGACTTTCGGGCAAGGCAACATTCAAGTTACCAGCAACCCGCTGGATCTGGCCATCAACGGCAGCGGCTTTTACCGGATGGACACCAACGGTAGCGTGACCTATACGCGCAACGGCCAGTTTGCGCTCGACAAGAACGGTTACATCGTCAATGCGGCGGGCCAGAACCTGACCGGTTATCCGGCTTCCGCCAGTGGCGGCGTGACGTCGGCAACCCCGGTGCCCCTGCAGGTTTCGGCGGCAGACCTCGCGCCGGCCGCCAGCACCAAGGCGACTGCGGGCGTGACGCTGGATTCACGTGCCGGGGCCTTGTCCTCGGCTGCCTTCAGTTTGTCGAATCCAACCACATATCAGGGCGCGACCTCGATGTCGGTCTATGACTCATTGGGCAACCAGCACATTCTCTCGCTGTATTTTGTCAAGACTGCGGCAAATACCTGGGATACTTTCGCCGCCAACGATGGCGTCCAAGTCGGCGCCGGGCCGATCAGCACGCTTGGATTCAACTCCAGCGGTGCACTGACCTCCGGGTCGACTGCGGCCCTGACGCTGCCGGTCACGACCGGCGCGGCCCCCATCAGTCTGGCGCTCGATCTGGCCGGCACCTCCCAGTTTGGCAGTGCCTTTGGCGTCAATTCCCTATCGCAGGATGGGTACGGGGCCGGCAAGATTTCCGGCTACTCGGTTGGCGGAGACGGCATCATCCTCGGGCGCTACACCAACGGGCAGTCGCGCGCCCAGGGGCAGGTCGTGCTGTCGAGCTTTACCAATCCCCAGGGATTGCAATCTCTCGGCGGCAATCAGTGGGCCGAAGCGCCGGCATCGGGACCGGCATTGATCGGAGCACCGAGCACGGGAAATCTGGGAGCCCTGCAATCGGGCGCCCTCGAAAGCTCGAACATCGACCTTACCGCCGAATTGGTCGACATGATTACTGCGCAGCGGGTGTATCAGGCCAACGCGCAAACCATCAAGACCCAGGATTCGGTCCTGCAAACCCTGGTCAACATGCGCTAGGCCGGGCGCACAGCCTTTTCTTACGGGAGCTTGAATCGTGGACCGGATGATCTATGTCGGCATGACGGGTGCAAAGAACCTGATGCACCGGCAGGAGACGTTGGCCAACAACCTGGCGAACGTCAACACGCCCGGCTATCGGGCGACAACGAGTGCTTTCCGGGTGGCTCCGGTATCCGGCGCCGGCCTGCCGACGCGTGCGTTTGCGGTCGATACCACGACGGGTGCGGATTTTTCTCCGGGCACGGTGCAAACGACTGCGCGCCCGCTCGATGTGGCGGTGCAGGGTGCCGGATGGTTCGCGGTGCAGGCGGCCGACGGCACCGAAGGCTACACCCGCAACGGTGCGTTCGACCTTAGCGAACAAGGCACGCTGCAAACCCTCAGCGGCCAGGCGGTCCTGGGTGACGGCGGCCCGATCAGCGTACCCGCGGGCCACAAGGTGGCGATCGCGGCAGACGGCACCATCTCCGGCATCTCGGAAAGCAATGGCAAAAGCGTCATTTCGATCGGACGCCTGAAACTGGTCAATCCCGAACCCGCAGCACTGGCGCGCGGTCCCGACGGCTTGTTTCGCACGCGCGATGGCAGCACGTCGGACGCCGATCCAAAGGTGCGTGTGGCAGCCGGCGCACTTGAAGGCAGCAATGTCAATGCCATCGAGGCCATGGTTGGCATGATCAGCCTGGCGCGCCAGTTTGATGCACAGATGAAATTGCTCCAAGCAGCCGAGAGCAACGCGCGCAAGGCTTCGCAGCTACTCGCAGTCAACGCCTGAATGAAGGAAATGAAATGATTCGATCCCTGTGGATTTCCAAAACCGGACTCGACGCCCAGCAAACCCAGATGGACGTGATTTCGAACAACCTCGCCAACGTCAGCACCAACGGATTCAAGCGGTCGCGTGCGGTATTTGAGGACCTGCTGTATCAAACACTGCGGCAGCCCGGTTCGCAATCGTCGCAGACCACGCAACTGCCAACCGGGTTGCAGATCGGCACCGGCGTACGGCCGGTCGCCACGGCGCGCATGTTTACGCAGGGCAACCTGCAACAGACCGGGAATAACCTTGACATTGCGATCAACGGGCAGGGCTTTTTTCAGGTGCAGATGCCCGACGGGACGGTCGGCTACACGCGCGACGGCAGCTTCCACCGGGATAGCCAGGGGGTGCTTTCGACTTCGAACGGGTTTCACCTGCAGCCGGCGATCACGGTGCCGGCGAATGCGCTCAGCGTGACGGTCGGGCAGGATGGTACGGTGAGCGTCACGGTACCCGGTAGCGCTACGCCGCAGCAGGTGGGAAGTCTGCAACTTGCCAATTTCATCAATCCGGCAGGCCTGCAGGCGCACGGTCAGAACACTTATACCGAGACTGCCGCGTCCGGTACCCCACAAACCAGCGCCCCGGGTCTGAACGGTACCGGCGTACTCAATCAGGGATACGTCGAGACATCGAACGTCAACGTGGTGGAGGAGCTGGTCTCGATGATCCAGACCCAGCGTGCCTATGAAATCAATTCAAAGGCGATCCAGACCTCGGACCAAATGCTGCAGCGTCTTTCGCAACTCTAGGAGCAACTGAATTGACACATGTCCTGATACACGCCCGGGCCCAAGCGCGGCCCAACAACTGGCGGTATGTTGCAGACGCCCTGCGTTGGTTGAACGAGGTTGCCTTGCCGGTGGCGCTGATTGTTTCCCTGGCTTTCCTCGCCGTCTCGTGCTCCCCTCTGCCGCGCGTCGATGTGCAGCAACCAACCACGGCAAAGGCCACTCCGCCGGTGCGCGTGGCGGTTGCGAATGGCGCGATTTTCCAGAGCGTCGGCTATCGCCCCTTATTTGAAGATCCGCGTCCGCGCTTTGTCGGTGACATCCTTACGGTCAACATCAGCGAAAAGTTGAGTGCCAGTCAGCAAAAAAATTCCAGCGCGAGCAAGACGGGAAGTATCTCGACCGATCCGCTCAACGTGAACCTGCCGATAGGCGTGTTCCAGGGGCTTAACGGCATGTCGGTTTCGGGCGGATCCTCGAACAAATTCGAGGGCAAGGGCGGCACGGCCAGCGACAACTCGTTTACCGGGACGATCACGGTAACCGTCATAGACGTCCTGCCCAACGGAAACCTGTTGGTCTCGGGTGAAAAGCAAATTGGCACCAATCGGGAGGTTGAGACCATCCGCTTCTCCGGTGTTGTCAATCCGGTGACGATTCTTGCCGGTAACGTTGTCAGCTCGTCGCAGGTTGCCGACGCGCGGATCGAACTGCGCGGTCAGGGGGCCGTGGACGAGGCGCAGGTGATGGGTTGGCTGGGCCGCTTCTTCCTTTCGTTCTTACCCTTCTGATCATGCGCATTCACCCGAAATGGATCTGGGCTTGGCGTTGTCTGGGGTCGGCTGCGTTTTACGTGCTGGTGCTGCTCGGCATGGGCCAGGCGGCTGCCGAGCGCATCAAGGATCTGGCCAGCGTCCAGGGAGTGCGCAACAATCAACTGCTTGGCTATGGCCTTGTGGTGGGCCTGGACGGGAGCGGGGACCAGACCACCCAAACGCCCTTCACGATTCAAAGTTTGAGCACCATGCTCGGCCAGCTGGGAATCAACCTGCCGCCGGGGAGCAATCTGCAGCTCAAGAACGTCGCCGCAGTGATGGTGACGGCGCAACTGCCGGCATTCGCCCAACCCGGCCAGCAGCTTGACGTGACCGTGTCGTCGATGGGAAATGCCAAGTCGTTGCGTGGCGGCACGCTGCTCCTGACGCCGCTCAAGGGCGCCGACGGCCAAGTGTACGGGCTGGCGCAGGGAAATCTGGTGGTCGCCGGCTCAGGCGAATCGGCTGCGGGGAGCAAGGCCCAGATTAACCACCTTGCCGCCGGCCGCATTCCTGGTGGCGCGACGGTAGAGCGCGCGGTAGCTTCGTCGTTCGCACTCGGAGACGTGCTGCGCCTCGAGTTGCATGCGCTCGATTTCGGCACGGCACGGCGCATGGTCGAGGCGATCAACGCGGGCCTTGGCGAAGGAACCGCGCTGGCCCTCGATGGGAGGGTGATTCAAGTGCGCGCGCCGACCGCTACAGACGAGCGTGTCGGGTTCATGGCGCGCCTCGAGAACCTCAACGTCAACGTAGTTTCCGCGGCCGCCAAGGTGATTGTCAACGCGCGTACCGGCTCGATCGTGATGAACCAGGCGGTCACGCTTGACGCCTGTGCGGTAGCCCATGGCAATTTGTCCGTGACGGTCAATTCCACGCCGGTCATTAGCCAGCCTTCGGCGTTTTCCGCCACCGGTACAACCATCCAATCGGAGCGTGCCGACATCCAGATCAAGCAGGATGGCGGAAAGATGGTTCTGCTGGACGCAGGGGTGAAGCTTGCCGATGTCGTCAAGGCGCTCAACACGCTGGGCGCAACGCCTCAGGACCTGTTGGCCATCCTCCAGGCGATGAAAGCCTCGGGTGCGCTGCGTGCCGAACTGGAGATCATTTGACATGAACCCGATGGCACAGGTTTCCGGCGCCGGATTTGCGCTCGATCCGGCGGGCCTGGAGCAACTCAAGCGCAAGTCGCGCGAGGCAGGTACGGAGGGCGGGCAGGGTAAGGCGTTGCGTCAGGCTGCGGGACAGTTTGAAGCCGTATTCATGAACCTGTTGCTCAAGAGCATGCGCGAGAGCCTCCCCAAGGAGGGCGTCATGGACAGTGAAACGACGCGTACTTTTACCGGCATGTATGACGCGCAGATCGCACAGAAAATGTCCGAAAAAGGCGTCGGGCTCGCCGACATGATCGTCAAACAGGTCGAGGCGCGCAGCGGCAGCCAGCCCGGTGTGCCGCGTACAGAAGGTTCATCCACGCTCAGCAAGATCAAGAGCCTGACAAGCGAGGCGGTGCGCGAAGAGCGGGCTCCCAAATCCGGCGCGCCGCGCGAGTTCGTGCAGCGCATGTGGGACAGTGCGCGCAGCGCGGAACAGGCTACCGGCATGCCGGCCCAGTTCATCCTGGGCCAGGCCGCCCTCGAATCCGGCTGGGGGCGTCGTGAAATCCGCAATCCGGACGGGTCGGCCAGTCATAACCTGTTCGGCATCAAGGCCGGGTCGAACTGGAAGGGCCCTACGGTCAACGCCGTTACGACAGAATATACCGGTGGCGTTGCGCGCAAGGTGACCGAGAAGTTCCGTGCGTATTCGTCCTACGCGGAAAGCTTCGCCGACTATGCGCGCTTAATTACCAATAACCCGCGCTATGCGGCGACCTTGAATGCGGGTCCCGACGCATCACGCTTTGCGCGCAGCCTGCAAAGCGCCGGATACGCGACGGATCCGAATTACGCAAGCAAGCTGACCCGCGTCATCGAACAAACGGTGCGCGCGACAGCCTGATGCCGACCCCGCACTGATCCTACGCTGACACCACGACATGTCTTCCTCCCTACTCGGCATTGGCATTTCAGGCCTGAATGCGGCGCAAGCCGGCCTGAGTACCACCTCGCACAACATCAGCAATGCCAGCACTCCCGGATTCAGCCGGCAGAACACGGTCCAGACAACCGTACAGCCGCAATACTCCGGCGCGGGGTTCCTTGGGCAGGGTACGAACATAGAAACGGTGCGACGCTCCTACAGCAGCTTCCTTGACACCCAATTGCGCGAGGCGAATACGCAGTCCGCGCACCTTGACACGTTTCTCGGCCAGATATCGAACATCGACAACCTGCTTTCCGATGCCTCCACCGGCCTGACGCCGGCGATGAACGAATTTTTCTCGAGCGTCAACACATTGAGCAGCAATCCGGCCGATACGCCCTCGCGGCAGCAGATGCTGTCGAGCGCCCAGACGTTGGCGGGGCGCTATCGTGATTTGTCGAGCCAACTGGACGGCCTCCGGTCCGGGGCGAATGCGGGGATTGCCGGGGCCGTGAACCTGATCAACGGGCAGGCCGTCTCGATTGCCCAGTTGAACGAACGGATTCGCACGCTGCAGGGTAGCGGCCAGCCGCCCAATGACCTGCTGGACCAACGCGACGCCCTGATGCAGGACCTTGCCTCGCAAATCCGCGTCAACGTGGTGCAGCTTGCCGATGGCACTTCCAATGTATTCATGCCCAACGGCCAGGGACTGGTCATGGGGACGCAGAGCTTTGCGATTTCGGCCCAGGCCGACCCCGCCAACCCCACCAGCGTCACGGTTGGCGTGGTCACCGGCGCCGGGTTCAAGGCGATGCGTGAGGGCGACCTCAGCGGCGGTACGCTGGGCGGCTTGATGGCATTCCGCAGCCAGGTGCTCGACGGCGTCGAGAATGCGATCGGACTCGGCGCCGCGGCATTTGCCTTCGCATTCAATGCGCAGCATATGGTCGGGCAGGATCGTAACGGTGTGCTGGGTAGCGCGTTCTTTTCAGCGGGTACCGGACCCCAGGTGTTTGCACACGCCAGCAACACCGGTGGTGCCCAGGTCACGGCGTCGATTTCAAACTTCAGCGCCGCCACCATCAGCGACTATCGACTGCAGTATGACGGCGCCAACTACACCATTACGCGGCTTGCCGACAATGTCGCGCAGGTCTTTGCGGGTTTGCCGCAGACGGTTGACGGTGTGGATTTTGCGATTGCATCGGGCCTGCCGGCTGCGGGCGACAGCTTCCTGATACAGCCGGTGCGCACTGCCGCGCGCAACTTCTCGACGCTGGTCTCCGATACTGCTTCGATCGCCGCTGCACTGCCGATCCGTGGCACCGCGGCCGTCGCCAATGCGAGCCAGGCACGGCTCGCGGTCAATGGCGTTAGCCCGCCTGCCGGCGCCAACCTGCTGCAAACGGTCACGATCACGTTTACCGGCGCCAATACCTTCAACGTCACGGGCACGGGTACCGGGAATCCGACCGGGCTTGCGTTCACTTCGGGCATGACGCTCGCCTATAACGGCTGGAGTGCGGCGATCAATGGCGCCCCCGCGAGCGGTGACGTGTTCTCGATCGGCCCCAACGTCGGGGGGGTCGGAGATAACGGCAATTTGCGCGCGCTCGCGGCGATTGACCAGGCCGGACTGCTCAACGGAGGCAATGCCAGCATCCACGATTCCTACGCACAAATGGTGACGCGGGTGGGTACCGAAACCCATGCGGCCAAATCCGACAGCAAGGCGCAAACCAGAGTGGCCGCCCAGGCTGAAGCTGCGCAGCAATCGGTGTCCGGTGTGAACCTCGATGAAGAGGCGGCCGCCTTGCTCAAATACCAGCAGGCCTACCAGGCAGCAGGAAAAGTAATTGCTACCGCGAACGCGCTATTCGACGAAATCCTGGCGATCATGCGCTGACCAAGGAGCTCAGAGACCATGAGAATGAGTACCCAGCAGATGTTCAGCCAGGCCAATGCTTCGTTGCTGGCACAGCAGTCCGAGATGTCGCATGTCCAACAGCAAATGGCCACCGGGCGGCGCATCCTGTCGCCCTCCGACGAACCGGTAGCCGCAGCCGCAGTGCTCCAGACGGTCCAGTCGATGGCGTTCAACCAGCGCCACGCAGACAACCAGACAGCGGCGGTTGCGACGCTCAACCTTGCGGAGTCCACGCTCGGCTCGGTCGGGGATGCGCTGCAGAATGTTCGAGAGCAGCTTTTGGCCGCGAACAACGGCGCCTACAACGACTCCGACCGCACGTCGATTGCGACCAACCTCGACGCGTTGCGCGGCCAGCTGCTTGGGCTCGCTAATGCGCGCGACGGTGCGGGCGGGTTTCTTTTCTCGGGGTTCAACCAGAGCGGGGTGCCGTTTGTGCTCACGGCAAGCGGTGCAAGCTACACCGGTGACGACGGGCAGCGTCAGGTCGAGGTGGGGCCGCAGCGCAGCATGGCCGTGTCGGTGAATGGCGCCAGCACCTTCATGAGCATTCCGAACGGCAATGGTGTGTTTTCGATCAACGCCGGCGCGATAAATGCCGGCACCGGCATCATTGACGCGGGACGGGTGGCCAACCCGTCTGCTTTGACGGGGCACCAGTATCAGATCGCCTTTACCGGTCCGGCGGCGTACGATGTCATCGATGTGACTCTCGGCGCCGCAGTGTCGACCGGTAATGCCTACGCACCCGATACGGCGATTGTGATCGCAGGCATGCAGACCGCAATTTCCGGCGCGCCTGCCGCAGGTGACGTGTTCAACATCGACCCGAGCAAGAACCAGGACGTGTTTACCACCATTTCGAACGCGATTGCGGCACTGAAAACGCCTACGGTCAATGGCGCGGGCCTGGCGGCCATGACCAACCAGGTGAATGCCGCCCTGACGTGCCTGGATCGCGCCGCAGAGACCGCTCTGACGGCGCGCACCGTCGTCGGTTCACGGCAGGCCGAGATCTCCCGTTTGCAGGAGATCACCAGTGCTCATAATGTCGAGCACCAGCGCCGCCTGTCGGAACTCCAGGATCTGGACTACGCGAAAGCGGCCTCGGATGTCGCCAGGCAGCAGATGATCGTTGAGGCCAGCCAGCAGACCTTCGCCCGTACCTCGAAGCTGAACCTGTTCGATTACCTGCGCTGATCACGTCTGTATAGGATCGGGCATGGTCGGCGCCGACGGTTCAGGCTACCTGGGCGATGCGCGCAGAGTGCAGCATTGGAATGACACGACCATTGCGGGCAGCCGGGATGGCGAGTTTCCAGTGTTCGGGCATCTGGCCGTCAGCCAGCTCGGTGAGCAGGGTTGTCAGGTTCGCGGCGGGAACCGGTTTGCTGAAATAGTAGCCCTGCATCAGATGGCAGCCGTGCCGCTGCAGGAGCTTGACCTGCTCGCGGGTTTCGACGCCCTCCGCCACGATTTCGAGCTTGAGGGTGCGGCCCATGGCGATGATTGCTGCGGTGATGATCTCGTTGTCGTTGTTTTCGTTCATGTCGGCAATGAACGACTTGTCGATCTTGAGCTGCTCGATGTCGAAGCGCGTCAGGTAGGCAAACGACGAGTAACCGGTGCCAAAATCGTCGATCGATAGGCGCACCCCGAGTTTCTTGAGCTGTTTGAGGCTGGCAATGGTTGACGACACGTCCTGCATGAGCATGGTTTCGGTAATTTCCAGCTCGAGCAGATGTGCCGGGAGGCGGGCGTCATTGAGGGTTGTCTCAATCATTTCCACAAAGCCGGGACGCTGAAAATGCGAGCCGGGGATGTTGACTGCTACACGCACCGGCGGCAACCCTTGGGCGATCCAGTCGGCCGCCTGGCGCGTCGCGGTAATGAGTGCCCATTCGCCCATTGCCCCGATGATGCCCGTGACTTCGGCAATCGGGATGAACACGCCGGGGGGCACGAGCTTGCCGGCGTGGTTCCAGCGCATCAAGGCCTCGGCGCCGATGACCTCGCCGGTTTGCGCATCGATTTGCGGCTGGTAATGCAATACCAACTCGTCGCGCTCCATGGCCTTGTGCAGGTCCTTTTCCAGCTCCCAGCGTTGCCGGTCGGCGACGTTCAATTCCGGGCTGTATACGCGCAGGTCGTTGCGGCCCTGCGCCTTGACCGAGTACATCGCCGCATCCGCGTTGCGCATCAGCGATTCCGCATCGTTACCGTCTTCCGGGTAGCGCGCGATGCCGATGCTGGCACTGATGAAATTTTCGTGCCCGTTGATGACAAACGGCTTGCGCAGCGCCTCGAGCATGCGTTCCGCCACCCGATGCGCGTGGTGCGATTCGCCGATCGCCGTGAGCAAAATCACGAACTCGTCTCCGCCAATGCGTGCGACGATGTCGCGACTGCCTTCACGCCAGCGCACGCACTGCGACAGGCGTTCGGCGACTTCTCGCAACAGTGCATCTCCCGCGCCGTGCCCCTGCGTGTCGTTTACGTTCTTGAACCGGTCGAGGTCGACGAACAGCGCCGCGAGCTTTCCCGACTTGCGTGACGCCGAATCGATTTCGCCGCTCAAGGCCTCCTGAAACAGGCGCCGATTCGGCAGACCGGTCAGGCTGTCATAGTTGGCGAGCGAGAGAATCTGCGCTTCGGCGCGCTTGCGCTGCGTAATGTCCTGCGTGGTGCCGGCGATCGAGATGATGCAATCGTTGGCATCACGCTCGGCTTCGGCCTCGATGTGGACAAAAACATCTTCTTCCTGCGGGCCGATGGCGCGTACTTCAATGTCGAATTCCCCGGCGGTGGCGCGTAGCCGTGCAACCGCGCCGAGAAACGTGGCGCTGTCATCAGGATGAACGAACTGGAAAAACTGGTCGGCCGGAACCGGACGTGCCGAGGGCGCGACCCCTGCGATGGCAAAGCAGATATCGGAGGCCATGACGCAATCTGTGGCCAGATCCCATTCCCAGCTGCCGAGCCTTGCAATGCGTTGGGCTTTTGCCAGTTTCGAACGGCTCTGCTCGAGTTCGGCGCGCATGCGACTGGCGCGCAGCAGGTAGCGCGCGCGTTGTGCCAGCAGCGTCCATTGCGTTGACTTGACGAAAAAATCGGTCGCTCCGGCTTCGTAGGCGCGTGCGATCGAGCCCTCGTCGTCGAGTCCGGTCAGCATCAGTACAGGGACATTGCTGCCGGCCGGAAGCCGGCGCAGTGCCTCGCAAGTGTCGAAGCCGTCCATGCCGGGCATCAACGCGTCAAGCAGCACGCAGTCGACACTGTGTTCGGTAAACCGGGCCAGTGCCTCGCGGCCGCTGCCGGCCTGGACGACCTCGAAGGCCTGCTGCTCGAGCACTGACGCCGTCAGCAATCTGGCGACTGGATCGTCATCCACCAGAAGAATCGTATCGCGCTTGAGGGGTTGGCTCATGGGAGCTCCGTAGGGTGGGATTGAAGGGTGGTTACCGCCGAAATAACGCGCTTGAATTCACGTTCTGCGGCCAGCATGGCGCCGCGGACCAATGCGGTGTCCGGTTGTTGCGCCGCCGCTTCAAAATGCAGATTCGACCGCAGGATTCGCATAGTGGCATTGGCTGCATGTGGCGTCGGTTACCAGGACCGCGTACGGCAGGGCATCCGTTATGGCACGGAACAGGGAGTCGTCAAGGACATCCGGGGCCCGAACCATCAACGGATGGCTGGTGCGCAGGACGGAGATCGTGGCGGACATGGGACAGGCGCGAAGACCGGTGCTCAGTGAAGAATGCTCGATTGCAAACCTGACAGTTCCATCAGGTCGGCACCTTCGCGCCAGCGCTGACCGCCCAGTTCAAGCCGCGCGTGCCGCAAGGCCAGCAGATTGACCACGCGCGCCACCAGTTCCGGCAGGTCTAGCGGCTGGGTCAGGAAGTCCGTGGCGCCGGCGCGCAGCGCATCCGCGCGCATGAACGCTGCGTTATGCTGATGCATCAGCACCAATGGCACTTCGGCACCGCGCGGCAATGCGCGAAACCGGCGAATGAACTCGATACCGTCGGTGGCTCGCATCAGGTGAGCCACCAGCACCAGGTCGGGGTCATTTTCGGCGCACCAATCCAGTGCGGCCGCCGGATGTTCGAATCCCAGCACGCTTGCGAGGCGGCATTGCCCGATGGCGTGCTGGAGCCAGGCCACCTCGGCCGCGTTGTCGCTGACAATGATGATTTGCATGGCGGGAAATCCATCGCGAGTTGCTACATCTTCGATTACGGCAGGTCCGGCCAAAACTTGAGCGAGGACTCGCAAAGTCCGGAATTGGCACGGGTAAATGCCCGTAATCAGGCGTTTCGGCAATTGCCTGACGTTTTATTCTGGCCGTAATCGCCCTCGCACCGATTCCAAGAAAAACCATCCCATGTCAGCTGTCCTGAACCGCTCGGCCGGTGCCAATCCGTCTGAAATTGCCCGTGATGTGATTCGGCAGCTGGCCTTGCGCCGCATGGCACCGACGCCTGACAACTACGCCAGCCTGTACGGCGAAATCTCCGGCAGCGAGCCGGTGCATCCTGCGATAGGCATGATCAAGGTGTTCGCGGCCGAATTGAGCCGGCAACCGGCGACAGCCGCAAACGCTCGGGCGATGCTTGCCGCTCTCAAAAAGAGCGCCTGGGCGGACGTGCAAACAGAGCTGAATCGTCTGCTCACCATGGTGCGCACCCCGGTACAGCTATGGGCGGAACTGATCCGGAACATGATGCGCCAATCCGATGTGCGCCACGTTGGCCTGAGCGTGACGCAGAAACGTGATGCGCTCGACCAGGTGATGTCGCAAGCGGGTGCGGATAGCCAAAAACTCCACACACGCCTGACGGCACTGGCCAAGTCCTGGTCGGAAGTACCGCAAATCCCCGTGCCCGAGTCAGGGCCCGACGCGACGGCGCTGACCCCGGTCAAAACCGAAGCCGGAGCCGGGCCGGTACTGCGTGAACTGCTGGCACAGACGATTGAACTGGCCGTGGTGGAGCGCATGGGTTACACACCGGATCTGGCACTACACGCCAAGCGCGTCGCGCTGAGTTGCCGGGATGCGGCGTCGGTAAAAGACGTCAACCGCCTGGCCCAGGAACTCAAGCAGTTCTGGATTCGCCTCGAGCTGCGCGGCGAGACGGTGGACCAGATCACCCGCGGCTTGCTCACCCTGCTGCAGATTCTCATTGGCAACATGGAGGAACTGGCCGGCGAGGACGTCTGGATGAAAGGGCAGATGGAACGCGCACAGAGCCTCCTGGTGGAGCCGATCGACGTACGTGCACTGCGCGAAGCCGAAAAGGGTTTTCGCGAGGTGGCCGTGCGCCAGGGG
The DNA here is from genome assembly GCA_947473125.1 of Burkholderiales bacterium. GTDB lineage: Bacteria > Pseudomonadota > Gammaproteobacteria > Burkholderiales > JAEUOS01 > CANJDH01. The sequence continues at coordinate 6,294 of CANJDH010000034.1, read as the reverse complement.
GCGATCCGCCACAGCCTCGACGAAGCCAAGGTAGCGCTCAAGAGCATGGTGTCGATGTTTATCGACCGGCTCGGCACCATGACGGAGATGACCGGCGACTTCCACAAAAAGGTCGGCATGTACGCCAACCAGATTGAAGATGCGGATGACATCGCCCAGCTATCGACGGTGCTGGCAGGCTTGCTCTCGGACACGCGCGGCGTCCAGGCCGACATGCAGCGCACGCGCGACGAGCTCGATCGCGCAAGGCAGGAAGCCCAGCAGCGCGAGGAGCGCGTGCGCCATCTCGAGAAGGAGCTCGAAACCACGTCCAATCTGGTCAAGGTGGATCCTCTGACGAGCGTCCTGAACCGGCGCGGCATGAACGACGCCTACGCGGTCGAAGACGCCCGCTGCGCACGGACCGATTTGCCGATGTGCGTGGCCTTGCTCGACGTGGACAATTTCAAGCATCTCAATGACAAGCTGGGGCACCAGGCCGGTGACAATGCCCTCCAGCATCTGGCCATGATCATGCGCGAGACGGTGCGCCCCTCCGACGTGGTGGCCCGCTTCGGCGGCGAGGAATTCGTCCTGCTGCTTCCGGATACGCCGATGGACGAAGCCGAAAAGGTGATGGTGCGCGTGCAGCGCGAACTGACCAGGCGCTTCTTCCTGCACAACAACGAACGCGTGCTGATCACCTTTAGCGCTGGGGTCGCCCAACGCCGGCCAGGCGAGAGCCGCGATGACCACATCGGTCGCGCGGACGCCGCGATGTACGAAGCCAAAGCGACTGGCAAGAACCGCGTGTGCCGCTCGTTCTGAGCGGCGGCAAACCACTACCCTGCGATTGCCGGATTACTCGACGAGGCCATTCTTGATGGCGTAGTGGGTGATTTCCGAATTGTTTTTGAGGCCCATTTTTTCAAGCAGGCGCGCACGATAGACGCTTACCGTCTTCGGGCTCAGCGACAGGGTTTCGGCGATTTGCGAGAGCTGCTGCCCGGACGCGATCAGGCGCATGGTCTGAAACTCCCGGTCGGAGAGCCGCTCGTGAGGCCGCAAATCGTGATCATCGGCCAGGTGCGTGGCCAGCATCTCGGCGACATTGGGCGTGATGTAACGGCGCCCCTTGGCGACCGCCTGGATCGCTTCGACCAGGCGATCGGGTGCGCTATCTTTGGTCAGGTAACCCGCTGCGCCCGCCTTGAGGGCGCGCAACGCATACTGATCCTCCGGGTACATCGACAGGATCAGGACCGCCATTTTCGGAAAGGACTCGCGCACCAGCTTGAGGATGTCGATGCCATTCTTTCCCGGCATGCCGATGTCGAGCAGCAGGACGTCGCAGGGTTCCTTGCGCAACAGGTGCATCAGCTCGCCGTAGTCGCCGGCTTCGCCGCACATGGTGATTCCCGGCTGGTCGCCGGCAATCAGGCGCATGCCTTTGCGTACCACGGCATGGTCGTCGGCAATGATGACGCGAATCGTCATGCCGTTTTTCCTGCCGCAGTCGCAGTACGCCGGCGCGGAATTGAAATCATCAAAGTAGTGCCTCGTCCTTTCGCGCCGCTGATATCGAGCCAGCCACCGAGGGCGCGCGCCCGCTCCATCATGCCACGCACGCCGAACGAAGAAGCCTTGGCAAGGTCAGCTTCGTTGAGGCCGGTCCCATTGTCGCGCACTTCAAGCGTGACGCTGGTCGCAGCGGCGAACAGTTCGACGTCGACCCTGGTGGCCTGCGCGTGCTTGGCGGTGTTGGTCAAGGATTCCTGGAGCACCCGGAACAGGGCAGTCGATTGCACCAGGTCCATGGTGACATCCTCCTGGTTCGACTTGAACGAAACGTCGATGCCCATGCGCGTGCCGAAATCGGTGAGCTGCCAGTCCAGCGCCGCCCCGATCCCGTAGTCAAGGATGCCCGGCCGCAGCGACGAGATAATGCGATTTGCCGTCTGCACCGCGCCGTCGATCAAGGCGCTCATGTCGACCAGCTTGGCGGATGCCGCTGCATCGCTTTCCAGGCGCTTGCGCAGCCACGCCGCGTCTGCCTTGAGCCCGGCAAGGGTACTGCCGATGTCGTCGTGAATCTCGCGAGCCACCGCGCGCCGTTCTTCTTCCTTTACCGACTCCATGTGCGAGGTCAGGCGGCGCAGCTCTTCACGGGACTGGGTCAGCTCGGCCTCGGCCTGTTTCTGTGCCGACAGGTCAGTGATGACGCCGTCAAACATGTGGTCGCCCTGCGCGCCGGGCTGTACCGACGCCGACATCTGGATCCAGCGTTCGGCGCCGTCCGGGCGTTGAATGCGCCAGTTCCCCTGCAGCGGAGCGCCGGATTTCAACGAGGCCGACACCGCAGCGCGGATTTCGTCCCGCGCGGTGGTGTCAAACAGGTTCATGAAGCGCGCCGGGTCCTCGACGAACTGTTCCGGAGCTATGCCAAACAGGCTTGACGCCCCCGGGCTCATGTAGGGTACGTGGGTCTTGCCGGTTTGCGCCTGGAACACCATGCTGAACAGCACACCGGGCAAGTTCGCTGAAATGGCGGCAACCCGGGACTCGCTGTCGCGGTGCGCGGCTTCGGTTTTCTTCTGCTCGGTCACGTCGACAACAAAGATCACTGATCCGTCCGGATCGTTGCCGCTCAAGGTGATCGGGGCGGCCGAAAACAGCAGGTCGGCGACGCGGCCTTTGCCGAAATCCCAGGCGGCGGGGCTCTGCGGAAAGGCTTCGCCGGCATCCATCGCATCGAGCAGGCGTTGATATACCTGAATGTTTTGTGAACCTTTGAAGTCCGGGGCACGGCCCAGAAAAGTGGGCAGGGTTTCAAACAAGGCTTCGGCCGCCGGGTTGTACAAGGTAATGCGCCCGAGCTTGTCGATGGCGACGATCGCCACCGGTGCCGCCGCTACGAGGGTTCGAAAGTAATCCTCCGATGCGCGCAGGCTCTCGACCGCACTGCGATGTTCGCGCCGCACCGCTGCCGCCTGAAGCGACAGCTCGATCGCGGTCGGCAAGCGCGACAGGTTGTGCTTCATGACGTAGTCGTCGGCGCCATCGCGCATCGCCTGCACCGCCACGTCCTCGCCGACTGCGCCCGAAACGATCAGAAACGGGATGTCAAGACCGGCAGAGCGAACCAGGTGCATCGCGGCCTGGGCGGAAAACCGCGGCAGCCGGTAGTCCGACACCACCACATCCCATTCATGCGAGGCGAGGGCGGCCAGCATGCCTTTTTCGTCCTCCACGCGCAGCGACACCGGGGCCAACGGGAAGCTGGCGCGCTTCAAGGCCCGCCACATCAGCTCGAAATCGATCTCGGTGTCCTCGACGAACAGGATCCTGACCGGGGCTTCGGGGTCGTAAGACCCCAGCGCGTCGCGTCGCGCGAGCGTCGCGACGCGGTCAGTTGTACTGAGCTTGTCCACCATGTGTCATCCTGTTGGGTGGCCGGCGGCGAGCTGGCGTCTGCCGACAATCTGTTTCAGGAGCACATTGTACAAAGTAGACAACGCACCAGGATGCCGCTCAAGCGCTCTGCGCAAGCCGGCGCAAAGGGCGGCGCTCAAACGCGGTTGGAGCGCGGGCCATCCAGCGCCAGGCGCGCCATGATATGCGAGGTCATCTCGGACAGCGGCAGCACTTCATGCACGGCACCGGCATTGATGGCTTCCCGCGGCATGCCGAACACCACGCAGCTCGCCTCGTCCTGTGCGAAATTGTACGAGCCTGCGACGCGCATTTCGTGCATGGCGGTCGCGCCGTCCTTGCCCATGCCGGTCAGCATGACGCCCAGCACCGACGGCCCGGCCACCTTCGCCGCGGAGCGAAACAGCACGTCGACCGAGGGTCGGTGGCGATTGACCGGAGGGTCGTCGGACAGGGCGGTTTGATAGTTGGCGCCGTTCTTGGTCAGCATCAGGTGGCGGTTTCCCGGGGCGATGTAGGCGTGTCCGGGCAACACCCGTTCACCGTGTTCTGCTTCCTTGACGCTGATGCGGCAGATTTTGTCGAGCCGGTCGGCGAAACTCTTGGTGAAGCCGGGCGGCATGTGCTGGGTGATGAGGATCCCGGGTGAATCCGGCGGCATCGCGGCGAGCACTTCGCGGATCGCCTCGGTGCCTCCGGTGGAAGCGCCGATCATGATCAGTTTTTCGGTGCTGGCGAGCGAGCGTGCCGGCGACGGTTGGCGCTGCGGCGCGCCAGGGGTGGGCCGCCCCTGGAGGCGGGCCTGCGCGGCAATGCGGATCTTGTCCGTCAGTTCGCGGGCGTAGTCGAGCAAGCCCTGCTCGATACCCAATTTTGGCTTGGCGACGAAGTCAATCGCACCCAGTTCGAGCGCGCGCAGCGTCGCGTCGGCGCCAAGGCTGGTCAGGGACGACACCATCACCACCGGGGTCGGTCTCAGGCGCATCAGCTTTTCCAGAAACTCCAGCCCGTCCATGCGCGGCATTTCGATGTCGAGGGTCAGGACATCGGGCGACAGGTCGCGGATCATGTCACGCGCCGCGTAGGGGTCGGACGCCGCACCGATGCATACCAGGTCGTCCTGGGCATCGATGATCTGTGCCAGTACCTTGCGGATCAGGGCCGAATCGTCAATCACCAATACACGGATTTTTTTCATTTGCGCACGCGGGAAAGTGGGAAGGCCTGATTGGTTCAAGCAAACAACTCGACATCACCGGCAACTTCTTCAACACGCAGGCGCGCCCGGTACTCGCGTTCGCGCTGCTCGATGGTGTCGTTATGGGTGTCGCGCAGCTTCTTGACCAGTACCTTTCCGGTTTTTGGGAAGTACTGGATTTTTCGCGGATAAATGTCTTCGAGGTCGTGCGCCGCCACGGCGATACCCTCGGTTCGCAGGAACTCGAGGACGAACTTGGCATTGCGCGAGCCGACGTGCGAACTCGTCATGCCCGCCACGACCGAGCCGCCGCCGAATACCTTGGCCTCCGGCGCTGCGTGCCGGGCGCCGTTTTTAGCCAGCTCATTGAGCAGCAGTTCCATTGCATGGACGCCGTAGCGTGCTGACGCGGCCAACGGGTCGGCGTCACCGGCCTCGGGGAGCATGAAGTGGTTCATGCCGCCCACGCCGCTGTTGCGATCGCGGATGCAGGCCGACACGCAGGAGCCGAGCACCGTGGAGAGCACAATGTCGCGTGCCGTGATGTAGTAGCCGCCCGGCAGGATCTTCACCCCGTCCATGTCAAGGTGGCGGTCGAAGTACGGGTGCGGCCGTGGTTCAAATACTGTCGGCATGGTCTATTTGACGATGCGTTCGTAGACAGTCTTGCCGCGCAGGCTGAACAGGCCGCCGCCGGGCGGAATGTGTTCCGAATGGCCGGTGAACAGCAGCGCGCCGGTGCGCATCAGAGGCGCGAATCGTTCGAGGATGCGTGCCTGCGTGGGTTTGTCGAAATAGATCATGACATTGCGGCAAAACAGCGCATCGAACGGCTCGAACTTCGGCCATGTTGGTGCGAGCAGGTTGACCTGGCGAAACGACACCAGCTGCCGTACTTCGGGGCGCACCTTGACAAAACCGGCCCGACCACCGGCACCGCGCAGGAAGTATTTGCGCATCAGGTCAGGGCTGAGGCTGTCGATGGCCTGTTCGGGGTATTCGCCCGCCTCGGCGGTGCGCAGCACCGTGGTGTCGATGTCGGAGGCGATGATGCGTACCGAAGCGGCGTCACGCCCCAGGGCTTCCATGGCGCTGATCGCGATGGTATAGGGCTCTTCACCGGTTGAGGCGGCAGTGCACCAGATGTGCAGGGGGCGTCCGGCTGCGAGCTTCTTCAGGTGTTCGCCCAATACGGGGAAGTGATGCGGTTCGCGAAAAAACGACGTCAGGTTGGTCGTGAGTGCGTTGGTGAAGTGCTCCCACTCGGACGACGACGCGTGGTCAAGCTGCGCCAGATAGTCGGAAAAGCTGCCGATGCCGCAGGTGCGCAGGCGCCGCACCAGCCGGTTGTACACCATGCTTTGCTTGCCGGCATGCAGGTGGATTCCGGCGCGCTGATAGATGTGCTTGCACACGCGATCGAAGTCAGCCTTGGAAAACGGGATGGACCCTGCATCTCCCTCGGTTCGCGATGATGCCGAGGAGGGCGAAGAGCCTGGATGCAGAGACGAAAGGCGTGCGCTATTGTGGGTCGTGGCGGCAGGGGTCAGCATGGCGCGCAATCAATTAGGGAAACACTGAACAAGTCCCCGCAGGCGTTGTCATAGAACGAGACGCAAACGGGAGGGGTTGGGAATGAAACAAATGACACTTGCGGTGGCAAAGGGATTCGAAGTGCATGGCAG
>CANJDH010000033.1 GCA_947473125.1 Burkholderiales bacterium | reverse complement strand
TGCGCTTCTCGTCCTGAAACCTGCGACCCGCACGCAGCACGTAGGCCGGGTAGTCGGGCAAAAATTCGGCAAAGGCATCTTCGGTTTGCTTGGCAAGCGGAATGCGGTCCACCAGAAACAGCACGCGCGTGATCGCATGCGCTTCGAACAGGCGCTTGATGAAGGCGGCAGCGGTGCGGGTCTTGCCGGTGCCGGTGGCCATTTCAACGAGAAGCTTGCGACGCCCGGTGGCCATTTCACTGCACAGGGTATTGATGCAATCCTTCTGGTAATCGCGCTCGACAATGCGTTTGTCGATGTCAACCGTCATCGGGTCACGCTTCAACTGGCGGGTCGCGAAGCGACGCTCAAGGTCGTCTTGCTTGAAAAACGTTTTGACCAGGCGAGGGAAAGCTTCGGTCTCCCACTCCCAAAATCTAATTTCCGCGCCATTGGCGAGGAATATGTAGGGCACGTTGAGCTGTCTGGCGTAGGCGCGGGCCTGTTCGGCGGCATCGCCCGGGTTCACCGAGAAGCGCTTGGCCTCGATCACCGCCATGGAGTGGCCATGCCGATTGCACAGCACGTAGTCGGCGCGCGTGCCATCCGCCATGGGGTATTCATACCGGACGGCGTTGGGGTTCTCGACCTCCCAGCCCTGGTCTGCAAGCTGGCGATCAATGACAACGCGGGAGAAGGCTTCGTTGGTCGGCATGCAAACGCGGCACAGGAAAAGGTTGATTCTATAGAGAGAGAGGCGCTATACGGTAGAACTGCCTTTCTCCACGCGTTCGTTTGCAGTAGATGATGCCTGAAGAATGGCTCCTGGAGCCATTCTTCGTGATATTCCCCTCTAGTGTCCCGGGCGCGGCATCTGCGCCTCGCCGAACACCAGCGATACTTTTGCGTCGGAGGGAATGCCCGGCATGGTCGCGGCCCACTGCTCCCACTCGGCACGCATCGCCGCAAGGCGATCCGGCTCGCGCGCTGCCTGGTTGGCGCGTTCGCGCTCGTCGCGGTTGAGGTCAAACAGGTAATCGTTGTCTTCGATGCGCAGGTATTTCCATTGCCCCGACCCCGACAGCAGCGCGCGCTGTTTGCGATACGCCATGCGCCAGTAGAGATTGCGCGCCGGGCGCCACGCGGCATCGCTGAACAGGGGCATGAGGCTCACGCCGTCAAGCGGATGGTCGGCCTGCGGCGCCACGCCTGCGGCATCAAGCATGGTGGCGACCCAGTCCATCGTGATCGCCGGTGTTGCGGTGCGGCCGCCGGGCGTGATCTGCGCCGGCCAGCGAGCCAGCAGCGGCACGCGAATACCACCTTCGAGCAGATCCATTTTCTGCCCGATAAAAGGCCAGTTGTCGGAAAAGCGTTCGCCGCCGTTGTCGCTGGTAAACACGATCAGGGTGTTGCGGTCGGCGCCGGTTTCCTTCAACGCGGCCATGATCTGGCCGATGCCTTCGTCCATGTGGTGGATCATGCGCCGGTAAGTGTGGATGTTGCCGCCGTCGACATGCGCAATCGCGCCGTTGATGCGCTTCGATTCATCGCCGTCGTCGCGCGTCAGCCACGGCCAGTGCGGCGCCGTGTAGTGCAGCGACAGCATGAAGGGTTGGTCTTTTTTCTCCTTCACGAACTGCACCGCACGCTCCGACAGAAGGTCTGTCAGGTAGCCCTCGCGATGCACTTCGACGTCGTTTTCCCAGAGGTCGTGGTCGTTGCCGCGCGAGCAATGCGAGAAGTAATCGACGCCGCCCGCCATCGGCCCGAAGAAGCTGTCGTAGCCGCTTTTCTCGGGGCCGAAGTGTGGGCGGAACCCGAGGTGCCACTTGCCGACCAGCGCGGTGGCATAGCCGGCAGCGCGCAGCAATGACGGCAGCGTCGGGTGTTCCGGCGGCAGGCCGAGGATCGGGTTGCCCTTGGCAACACCCGAGAGCGGCTCTTCGGCGGCGCCGCGCAGGCGGTACTGGTAGCGCCCGGTGGCGAGCGCAAAGCGCGTCGGCGAGCACACCGGCGAATTCGAATAGCCCTGGGTGAAGTACAAGCCTTCACGCGCCATGCGGTCGAGGTTCGGCGACACGCCGCCGGGCAAACCGGAGTCTCGTGCGCCGGCGCAGCCGAGGTCGGCGTAGCCGAGGTCATCGGCGAGGATGAAAATGAAATTGGGCTTGGTCAATGGAGGTTAGGCTTTTTGAGAAAGTCATTGCGGTCGGCGGACTTGACCGTGATGCGCAGCACGTCGCCGGCGCGCGCCAGGGTGAGCGGTACGTCGACGCCCGCTGAACCGAGCTTCCAGATCGCGCGGAACAGTTCGGCCAGCCCGTGCACGCGCTCGGTACCCACCCCCAGCACCATGTCGCCAGCCTGCACACCGGCACGCTCGGCCGGGCCACCTGGCGAAACATTGCCGACCACCAGCTTGCCTTCCGGGTCCTGCGTGTACATGCCCAGCCACGGGTGTGCTGGATACGGGCTGCACCCGGTTTTCAGTATCGCATCGAGGATCGGCGTGAGCAGCTCGATCGGCACGAACATGTTCACGTGAATCGACTCGCCCTTGACCTCCTGCTGCACCAGCAGCGAGCCGATGCCGATCAGGTCGCCCTGTGCGTCGAGCAACGCGGCACCACCCCACTGCGGGTGCGCCGGCGCGGTAAACAGGGCTTCGTCGAGCACGTATTCCCAGTAGCCGGCGAATTCCCGTTTGCCGATCAGCCGCGTCTTGAGGGCGTGGGCGCGGCCGCCATGGCCCAGCACAAACGCCGAATCGCCGACGTTCACGTCGGCCACCACACCGAAATTGAGATGCGGCGCATCGAGTTTGCCGAGCGGCTGGATCAGGCCGAAACCGGTGGCCTGGTCGTAGGCCAGCGCATAGCCGGCCACCACATTGCCGCGATTGGTGGTGAGCCAGATTTGCGAGGCTTCGGTGATCAGGTAGCCGATGGTCAGCACCAGGCCGTCGGCGCGGATCACCACGCCATAGCCGCCCCGCTCGGTGCCGAGAATGCCGGCGGTAAAGCCGTCTTCGGGAATTTCTGTGCGCACCAGCACCACGGCGTCCATCGCGCGCGCCAGGTCAAACTGCGTTTCGTCGGCCTTCGGTTGCAGCGACTCGGGGAAGGCCCATTGTTGGGGTTCAGACATGCGGCAATTTTGACACGAACCCGTATCGACGCCGACGTCAGGCCGGACGCGCTGCCTGCAGTGCGCGCCAGACGCGCGCCGACGTGGCCGGCATGTCGAAATGCGTCACGCCGGCGGGGCGCAAGGCGTCGCACAGCGCATTCATCAGCGCCGGCAAGCCGCCGGTGACGCCGGCCTCGCCGGCGCCCTTGGCACCGAGCGGGTTGACCTGGGTCGGCACCGGCGATTCGACCAGGGTCAGCGTGCTGTTCGAATCGGCCCAGCCGGCGCGCGGCATCGCGTAATCGAGGAAGCTGCCAGCCAGCAATTGCCCGGTCGCCGGGTCGTAGATTGCGACTTCGGAAAACGCTTCGCCGAGGCCTTGCGCGAGGCCACCATGCACCTGGCCAGCAACGATCTGGTGATTGATGATGTTGCCGACGTCGTCGCAGGCGACGTAGGAGGCGAGCGACACCTCGCCCGAATCGGGGTCGATCTCGACTTCGGCGATATGGCAGCCGTTGGGGAAGGTGGCGCCGAAGCGGCCGCTGAAGTCCACCGAGAGCGGATGCGGTGTGTCGCTGGCGTGGCGCGCGGCGAGGTCGGCCAGCGACAAGCTTGCGCCGGAGGGCGTGAAATACACACCGCCGGAAAACGATACGGACGCGGGAGATACGCCAAGGGCCGCTCCCACCAACGGTTTCCCGGTCTCTACCACCTGCTCTGCGGCTTTCATCAGCACGCTGCCGAGCGAGGCCAGCGAGCGCGAGCCCGACGTGAGATTGCCCTCCAGTTGCGGTGCGGCCAGGGTCGAGGTGGCCAGGTGAATCTTCGCCATCGGCACCCCGAGCACGCCGCTCACCACCTGCGCGAAGCTGGTTTCATGGCCCTGCCCGTTCGATTGGGTGGCGGCATGCAGCAGCACCTCGCCTTGCGGCGTGAAGCGGATCTGCACATGATCGGCCGGCAAAAAGCCGGCGTTGGTCGCCTCGACAAAGCTCGCCATGCCGATGCCGCGCAGGCGGCCGCGCGTACGCGCCGCGGCACGCCGTGCTTCGAAGCCGCTCCAGTCCGCAGCCGCCACCGCACGTTCGAGTGCCAGGTTGAAATCGCCGCAGTCGTACACCGTGTTGTTGGCTAGCTTGTACGGAAACGCGTCGCGGGCAATGAAGTTGCGCGCGCGCAAGGCCACCGGGTCGATGCCGGTTTCGAGCGCCGCCTGGTCCACCAGGCGCTCGATCGCGTACGACATCAGGGGCCGGCCGGCGCCGCGGTAGGCGGCCGTCGGCACCGTGTTGGTATAGGCGATGCGCATCCGCGCATGCGCCGCCGGCAGGTCGTAGGGGCCGGTGAGGCATGCGGTCGCACCCAGCGTGTTGACCACCGGTCCGATCATGGTCGGGTAAGCGCCGAGGTTGCCGGTGAATGAGAAGCGCACGCCGAGCATGCGCCCGCTCGCATCGAGCGCGAGTTCACCATCAACCACCACATCGCGCCCCTGTTCGTCGGACACGAACGACTCGGAACGCGTGCCCTGCCACTTCACCGGCCGCCCGGTGTGCCGCGCCGCGAGCAGCACGGCGCAATCCTCCGGGTAGGCATTGCTGCGCACCCCAAAGCTGCCGCCGACATCCTGCGCCACCACGCGGAGTTGCTCGATCGGCACCGGCAGCACCTGCGCCAGTTGCAGGCGCATGTGGAACGCACCCTGGATGCAAGCGTAGAGCGTGTAGCTTTGTGTCGCGACGTCGTACGCGCCCATGCAGCTGCGCGGCTCCATCGGGTTCGCAACCAGGCGCGGAATCTCGACCGAGAGGCGCACCACCTTGTGGGCCTGATCCATTGCCACGTCGGCGGCCGCCACGTTGCCGATGTCAATGTCGAACGCGAGGTTGCCGGGTGCGCCGGCATGCAGTTGCGGGGCGCCCGCATCGAGCGCCGCCACGGCGGAGACCACCGGCGGCAGGTCTTCATAGTCGATCGCGACCTGCTCGGCAGCATCCTGCGCGGCGAGGTGCGACTCGGCCACTATGATGGCGATGATCTCGCCGACAAAGCGCACGGTGTCGCCGGCCAGTACCGGTCGCGGCGGCGCGTTGAGCGCCATGTCGTCTCGCCCCTTCACCGGCATCCAGTGGGGCAAGGCCTTAAACCCGGCAGCGTCGACGTCCTTGCCAGTGAGCACTGCGAGCACGCCGGGGCTGGCCTGCGCAGCCTCGGTGTCGATGCCGAGGATGCGCGCGTGGGCGCGGTCGGCGCGCACAAAGCAGGCCCAGGCCTGATCGGGCAGCGCCCAGTCGTCGGCGTAGCAGCCCGCGCCGGTGATCAGACGGGTGTCTTCGAGACGACCTATGGGTGATCGGAGTGCTGGGTTCACGGCGTACTTATGGTGTGTTGCGCGCTGCGTCGAGCATCAGGTCGGCCGCCTTCTCGCCAATCATGATCGCCGCAGCATTAGTGTTGGAAGCGGGAATCGTCGGCATGATCGCGGCGTCGGCAACGCGCAGGCCCGCCACGCCGTGCACGCGCAACTGCGCGTCGACCACAGCCATGGCGTCGCTACCCATCTTGCAAGTGCCGACCGGGTGGTACGAGGGAAAAATCGTCGCGCGCAGGTAGTCCTCCAAGGTCGCATCTGAGGTGATCGCCGGGCCCGGGCGCAACTCGCGCACCACGTACTGCGCCAGCGCCGGCTGCTGGGTGACGCGGCGCACGATCTTCATGGCTTTGAGGAAAGTCTGCAGGTCTTCGTCCTGCGTCAAATAGTTGGTGTGGATCTCGGGCTGTTTGAGCGGATCGGCCGACCGAACATGCACCGAACCGCGCGAGTGCGGCTGCTGGTGCACCATGCCGATCGAGCAGCCGGGGAACGGGTCGAGCACCAGCTTTTTCGGGTTACGTTCGTCGGGGCTGGACAGGTGGTGCAACTGCAGCTTGAGGTCGGGCTGCGCGCGCGCTGGATCCGTCTTGGTGTAGGCATGTGCCGTTGCGCCCGGCACGCTCATCAGGCCGTCGCGCATCAACACCCAGCGCAGGCCCATTTTCATTTTCTCGACCGTGCTCGGCAGGATCTCGTTGAGGGTCTTGATGCCCTTCAACTCCAGCATCAGGCGCGCCTGCAGGTGGTCGCGCAGGTTTTCGCCGACGCCGGGCAGATGTCGGTTGACGGCAATGCCCAATGCCTCCAGCCGCGTGCGGTCACCGATGCCGGATAGTTCGAGCAATTGCGGCGACTGGATCGTGCCGGCGCAAAGCGCGACTTCGCGCACGGCGCGCGCCGACATCCGCTTGCCATCCTGGGTCCACTCAACGCCGCAGACGCGCCGCTGGTCTCCTTCACCGTCAAACAGCAGGCGCGTCACCTGCGCGCGCGTGACAAGCCGGAAGTTCGGCCGCTTTTGCGCGGGGCGCACATAGGCCTCGCGCACGCTCCAGCGCAGCCCCTTGCGCGTCGACATCTGGATCAGGCCGCCGCCGAGGTAGTGGCCGCTATTGGTGTCCGGATTCTCGGCAATACCCGCCTGTGCGCAGGCCTTGAGGAAGGCGTCGGAGAGCGGGTCGCGCGGGCCGTATTCGGTAATGACCAGCGGCCCGTCGTGGCCGCGCACCGCCGGGTCGCCCTGCGCATAATTTTCCATGCGCTTGAACAGCGGCAGCACATCGGCATAGCTCCAGCCGGCATTGCCGAGCTTCGCCCAGTTATCGTATTCGGCCGGGTCGCCGCGCACCCAGAACATGCCGTTGATGTTGGCGGTGCCGCCGACGCATCTGCCGCGCGGGCAGAACAAGGCGCGGCCGTTCACGCCGGGAGAAGGCTCGGTGTCAAAGCGCCACATGGCGCGCTCACCGACCACGATCTTGGCGACCCCGGTGGGAATCCGGATCCAGATCCACGGATCGTCGATGCCGGCTTCGAGCAGCAGTACGCGGTGTTGCGGGTTTTCGGAAAGGCGCCCGGCAAGGGCGCAGCCGGCCGAGCCGGCGCCAACGACGATAAAGTCGTAGGCATTGTCATGATCAGGCATGGCGGCGATGTTAACGCAGCGCATCGCGCCCTATACTTTGCGTGCCATGCCGCGCCGCCACCATCACAGCGTCTATGTCGTGCTGCTCTCGCTCGACGTGCTCGACGAACCGCGCTTTCGCAAATGCAACCTCGACTACGCCTTCGGCAAACCCTGCGTCTACGTCGGCATGACCGGGCTGTCGCCCGATGTGCGCTTCGACAAGCACAAGGCCGGCATCCAGGCGAACCGCTTTGTCACGCAATACGGGGTGCGCCTGCTGCCGGAGCTTTACGAGGTCTACAACCCGATGCCGTATGACGCGGCGCGCGACATGGAAGTCGAGCTCGCCATCAGCCTGCAGGAGAAAGGCTACGGCGTATGGCAGGCATAGGCTGAAAACCCTTGGTGCAAGCGCACCTCCAGCCGGTTACCATGAAGATCGTTGGTGGTAGAGCCTCTCCAGCCACCTGCCAAGTTTGCTGCTTTCCTCGATGCGGAACGCACCAAATGGGGCGCGGTGATCAAGCAGGCCGGAGTCAAAATCGAATAAGCTCAAGCGCATGAAAAAGCCGCTGGACTTCCGTCCGTACGTTCCGACACTCGAGTACCCGCGCGTCAAGGCGATGCACGGGCGCACTGCCCATGAGCACGGCGTGGCGGGTTACGCCAACCCGATCCCGCGCGACCTGCTGTTCAAGCCCTGGGAAGTCCTCTACGGCGAGCCGTTCAAGGGCGTCATCACCGACGGTACGCCGTTGACCGGCTTATACGAGCGGCGCGACCACGGCGCACCGACCGCCGCGATGGTGGAAGCCACCGTGCGCCTGATCGCGGCGGTTACACCGGTGGAACGCGAGGCGCTGATGCTGCCGCTGGACGCGCGCGAGTGGCGGCGCTGGAACAACACCGAGATGTACGTATGGCACTACGGCTTGCGCCTCGAAGAGGTGGCGCTGCCGTTGCGCGAGGCGATCCTGGAGGTGATGCGCGCCAGCCTGTCGGGCACCGGTTACGAGAAGGCGCGCGACGTGATGCGCTTCAACCACTTCCTCGGCGAGCTGGCGATGAACACCAAGGTGCTGGGCGAGTGGAGCTACAACTTCACCCTGTTCGGCGCGCCGTCCACGACAGAGCCCTGGGGCTGGCAGCTCTCCGGCCACCACCTTGCGCTCAATTGCCTGGTGATTGGCGGGCAGATGGTGCTCTCGCCCGCCTTCATGGGTGCCGAGCCCAACTATGCGGACGAAGGTCCGCTGATGGGAAAGCGCCTGTTCCAGGACGAGGAGAACGGCGGCCTCGCATTGATCCGCGCGCTCTCGAGCGCGCAGCAGGAACAGGCGATCATTTACCACGCGACCACCGGCGGCAACATGCCGCCCACGCGGCGCCACCGCGCCGACCAGTTGCATCTGGGTGGCGCTTTCCAGGACAACCGCGTGGTTCCCTATGAAGGCGCGCCGGCGGCGGGCTTCTCGAAGGTGCAGCGCCGGCAATTGCTTGATCTCGTCAACGCCTACATTGTGCCGTTGCCCGAAGGCCCGCGCACCGCGCGCATCGACGAGGTCGAGCGCCATCTCGACGACACGCATTTCTGCTGGATCGGCGGCACCGGCGAGGACGACACCTTTTATTACCGGATCCAGAGCCCGGTGGTGATGATCGAATTCGACCACCACTCGGGCGTGTTCCTCACCAACGAACTGCCGGCGAAGTTCCACATCCACACCATCGTGCGCACGCCGAACGGCAACGACTACGGCATGGACCTGTTGCGCCTGCACTACGCGCAGGACCACCACGAGGGCGCGCAGCCCGGCGTCGACGGCGCGCCGGCGGAGCACAAAAACAAGGACGGCGGCCGCCACACCCACCACAACCACAGCCATCCCGATTACGATGGCCACTCCCACGACCACGGAGACCCTCACCATGATTGAGCCGCCGATGACAGCGCAGTACAAGACCCTCGACAGCCGGCGGCGGCATGTCCTGAAAGCGGGCCTCGCCGCAGCCGGCCTCGACGCCGCGCCGTACGGCTTCACGCAGGGCAAATACCCTTCGCGCCCGATGCGCATGATCGTGCCCTCGCCGCCCGGGGGTGGGCCCGACATCGTCGGCCGCCTGGTGGCACAACACCTGACGCAGCGCTGGGGCCAGCAGGTTCTGATCGAGAACATTGGCGGCGCCTCCGGGCAAGTCGGTATCCAGACCGTGGTGCGCGCCGCCCCGGACGGCTATACGCTGGCGTTCACACCACCGACGCCGATCACGATTGCCGACAACTTCGAGCCCCGGCCACCCTACAACGCGCAGCGCGACCTGGTGGGTACAGCCCTGATCGGCCGCAACCCGGCGCTGATCGTCATCAACAGCAGCGTGAAGGCGACCACCCTGCGCGAATTCATCGCGCTGGCGAAAGTCGAGCCAAAGAAATTGAACATGGGCTCGCCGGGCCTGGGCAACGCTTTGCACCTGATCGCCGAGATCGTCTCGGCGCAGGCCGGCATCCAGATGACCCATGTGCCTTACAAAGGCAGCGGGCCGGCGGTAGTTGGCCTGCTCGGCAACGATGTGCAGTTCCTGGTGCAGTCGGCCGAGGCGGTCAAGCAGCATGTACAAAGCGGGCGCCTGCGCGCGCTCGCCACGCTCGAATCGACACGCCTTGACGCCTTTCCCAACGTGCCGACCCTGGCCGAAGCGGGCCTCACCAACCTCAACATCATGAACTGGTACGGCGTGTTCCTCCCCAGCGCCACGCCGAAGGAGATCGTCGAGATCTGGGAGAAGGAGCTGCTCTCCATCGCCAAGGACCCGGCCTTCATCAAGCGCATGCACGAGATGAGTTTTGACCCGGTGGCGTTCGGCACCCAGGAGTTCGCGC
This sequence comes from Burkholderiales bacterium, assembly GCA_947473125.1. GTDB lineage: Bacteria > Pseudomonadota > Gammaproteobacteria > Burkholderiales > JAEUOS01 > CANJDH01. Next base: position 33,390 of record CANJDH010000033.1, on the reverse strand, counting down.
GCATGATGGCGGCCGAGCGGCCGCAGTGGACGGCTGCCATCAAGGCGGCCGGCATCGACACCAAAAAGAACTGAACGTCACCACAACTGCCGAAGGGGCAACATGGATCTCGGAATCAAGGGCCGCAAGGCCGTGGTGTGTGCGTCGTCACAAGGTTTGGGCCTCGCCTGCGCCACGGCGCTGGCGCGCGAAGGCTGCGCCGTGTGGATCAATGGCCGTGATGCTGGCCGCCTCGCCGCAGCGCAAACGCAGATCGAGAAGGACACGGGTACGCGCGTTCAAGCGGTGGCGGCTGACATCACCACGGAGGCTGGGCGCCAGGCCTTGTTCGATGCGTGCCCCGAAGCCGACGTGCTGGTCAACAACAACGCCGGCCCGCCGCCCGGCAAGCTCGCTGACTGGGACCATGCCGCGTGGATCGCCGCGCTCGAATCGAACATGCTGGCGCCGATCCTGCTGATCCGCGCCTTCATCCCGGGCATGCGCGCGCGCAAGTTCGGCCGCGTCGTCAACATCACCTCGGCGATGGTGAAAAGCCCGCGGCCGCACATGGCGCTCTCGACCACGGCACGCACCGGGCTCACGGCGTTTTCCAAATCGGTATCGCTCGAAGCCGCAGCCGACAACGTGACCATCAACAACCTGCTGCCGGAACGCGTCGACACGCCGCGTCAGCAGTTCATGGCCGAGCGCATGATGAAGCTCAACAACATCGACATGGCCGAGGCGCGCCGGCGCATCACCGAGACGGTGGCGGCGAAGCGCTTCGGCCTGCCCGGCGAATTCGGCGACGCCTGCGCGTTTTTGTGCAGCGCGCAGGCGGGGTTTATATCAGGCCAAAACCTGCAGCTCGATGGAGGCTCGTATCACGGGCTGATCTAGCCCCGTAGTGCAGACGGGGCGGCGCTAGCGCGCTACCTCGGTGACACCGGGTGATTCGGGTACCGGGCGCAGGCCACGCACCAGCAGGATGCAGGCAATGGTCATCACCACGGCGCCGTTGCCGACCATGTCAAAGTGCGTCAGCGCGCCATCGGCCGTGTGGCCGATCACGGCACCGGCAAACAGCGAGGCCACGCCGGCGCCAAGGTTTTGCACCGACGACGACAGGCTCATGAAGGCGCCGCGCACCGGCGCGTGTACGCAGGTAGTGATGAGCGCCATGAGCGGGATGAAACGCCCCGACATGAGCACCATGAATGGCACCGTGACCGCCAGCAAAACCAGCAGCGATGCCCGGGGCAGGTGTGTGGCGCCGACGATCGGTATGGTCGAGGCCAGCGCCAGGATGAAGAACACGCGACGCTTGCCGTAACGATCCGCACACCAGCCGATCAAGCGTGACGTGAACAAGGTGGCGAGGCCTGAAAACAGGAATACATACACAAGCTGCGCTTCGGTGATGCCGACATTCATGACCTGATACGCCGACATGAACGGAAATATCATGAACCCCGAGAGCGTAAAAACAAAAATCGCCGCCAGCGCACGACGGTGGTTGGCCACGGTGAAGAGTTGCAAAAAATTGTGCAGCATGCCTTGCCGGCCCCGCTGCACGTGCGGTTTGGACGCCGCTTGCGCTGACCTGACGTGGGCATTGATGCGCGGCACCACCAGCGGCAAACAACACCACAGCACGGCACTGATGGCGGCCAGCGCAAAGAACGGCGCATGCCAGCCCAGGCGCGTGGCGAGGTACAGGCCGATCGGCACACCAATCACCGACACCACCGGAAACGCCGACATCACCACTCCCATGGCCCGTCCGCGCCGCCCCGGCGGCACCACATCGCCGACGATCGCCAGCACGATCGACCCGATCACACCGCCAAAGGCACCGGCCAAGGCGCGCGCCACGAAGAAGCTCCAGTAGCCGGGCGCCACGGCGCAGGCCAGCGTGGCGAGCACGAAGCCGGCGTACATGGCCAGCAATGCACTGCGGCGATCGAAGCGGTCAATCACGAAGGCAGCGGCAAGACCGGCCACCGCCGCTGCGATCGCGTAAACCGATACCAGGTAACCGAATTCCTGCGCCGAGATGCCCCACAAGCGCATGAACTGCGGCGACAGCGGGCTGATCATCATGAAGTCGAGGATGTGCGTGAACTGCAGGCCCGCAAGCAGCCACAGCAGCAAGCGCTCGCGCCGAACCGGGGGTGCGAGAATCGACAGCGCCGGCGGTGCACCTGCCGACATCAACGCGCCGGCAATCGCGGCGCCGTCTGCAGCAACTCCACAAGGTGCTGTTTCCAGTTTTTGGCCTGACCGGTCGTGCCATGGCCGGCCGTGTTCTCGCTCGCCGGCAGGATGATGAAGCGGCCATTTTTGATGCGCTTGACCTCGCTTTGCAACAGGCCCAGCTCCGGCGGGTTGCGCTCATCATCGGCGGCGTTGATCGCCAGCAGCGTCGCCTGGACCTTCTCCAGCCCCGGCGAGGGGTTGTAGTCGCGCGATGAATCCCATTGGTAAAGCGTGTCGTTGGCGTCTGCGGTGAATGGTGCCTTCAGGCGCGCATCGAGCAACTGGTCGGCCTTTTCGCGCGTCGGCGCGGCTTTGTACAAGGCCTGGTTGCCGCCGTTAGTGGCGAAGTTGTACATCACCGAAGCGTACTGGGCGCTTTTCGGTTGCTTCGTGTAATTGCCATTGTTCCACTCGGGGTCGTTGCGGATCGAATCGATGATCAGGCGCCGCAAGATCCAGTTGCGGCTCGACATTTCAGACGGCAGCGAGGCCATCGGCACCAGGGTGTCCATGAAACCCGGATAGCGCGCACCCCAGATCCAGGTTTCCATGCCGCCCATCGAATTGCCGATCACCAGGCGCACGTGTTTGACATTGAGGTGTTCGGTCAGCAGGCGATAAGTGCCGTCGACCATGTCGTTGTAGTTGTAGCGCGGAAATTTGGTGCGCAGGCCGTCCGAAGGCTTGCTCGATTTGCCGTGGCCGACCACATCGGGCAGTATGATGAAATACTTGTTCGCATCGAGCGCCTGGCCCGGCCCGAACAACTCGCCGCCGAAAGCCGGCCCGAGAAGGCCCGTGCCCGAGCCGGTGGTGCCGTGCAATACCAGCACCGCCTCGTTAGCGGGGTTGCCGAGCGTCGTGTAATGCAGCTTGAGTTCAGGCAGCACCTCGCCGGTGTGGAAGCGGAAGTCCTTCACCACCCAGGAGCCTTCCTGGCGCGCCGGTGCGATCTGGGCGCAAGCCAGTGACGCCGCAAAAACCAGTATGGCGGCGCAGAGTGACCGTGAGCCGGCGTGCATCGATCTCGTATTCATGCGTGTCTCCTTCAAGCTGATGAGTGGTTGACGGGCTACAACACCCCTGAGGTGCCGCCATCGAGGTTGATGCTGGTGCCGGTCACGTAGCTGGCCGCGTCGGAACCCAGGAACACGATGACATTCGCCACCTCCTCGGCAAAGCCGACGCGCCCGAGCGGTATCTCCTTGCCCATGTCGGCGTAGATATCCTCGACGTCGCGCCCGGCCTTGGCCGCCTTGGTCTCGTGCTGGCCGGCGCGGATCAGGCCGATGCACACCGTGTTGACGAGGATCTTGTCCGGCGCAAATTCCTTGGACAGCGCCTTGGTCATGGCGAGGCCGGCGGCGCGCGTCACGGTGGTGGGCATCGACTTCGCACGCGGCTGCTTGGCGCCGATGTTGGTGATGTTGATGATGCGGCCGCCGCCCTGCTTGCGCATCTCGGGAATCACCTGGCGGATCAGGCGCACCGCGCCGAACAGCTTGAGGTCGAAGTCGGATTGCCAGGTCGCGTCGGTGACCGATTCAAACGCCCCGGTGTTGGAGGTGCCGGCGTTGTTGACCAGGATGTCGACGCGGCCAAACGCCGCCAGAGCCGCCGGGACGATGCGCGCGCAGTCTTCCGCCTTCGACATGTCGGCCTGGACGCCAAGCGCCTTGCCGCCCGCCTGCCCGATGCCTGCGACGACCGCATCGAGCCGTTCGCGCCCGCGCGCGACGATCACCACCGATGCGCCTTCGGCGGCGAACAACTCGGCCGTGGCGCGGCCAATACCCTGCGTGGCGCCGGTGATGATGGCGACCTTGCCTTGGAGATTCAATTGCATGCTGATGTTCCTGAAGTGATGATCAAAACCGTTTTACGCATTCAGCGCAATACGGCACTCTTGTCTGCGGCGGTAATCAGCGCGGCCGCATCTTCCGGCAACAAGAATCCCTCCGCCAGACTGCGCTCCGTCGCCTTCTTCACCGCCGCCACGTAGCCTTCGTGCGAACCATAGCGCTCCTGCAGCGAGGGGCGGGGGTCATTGGCGGTCTTTCGCTCCTCGGCAGTTCTCGCAAGTGGAATCATGCCGCCGACGTAGTTGCAGATCTGGTCCTTGTGGAATCCGCCGGCCGTGACGTTCCAGCCGAGGTAGGTACCGAGTGGCGCATCGAGCAGGGGCACCGGCACACCGCCGACTTCGTTGCCATCGGCGTCCACCTTCGGCGCCAGCATCTTCAGCGATTTGCGGATGCGCGGCGGCGCATTCGAGACAATGCCCGAGCCGTCAAGTGCATTGAAACGCGGCCCCCAATCGTAATCGTGCACCGGCATGATGAAGTCCGGCTCGGGCACGGTCGGGCGCAAGCCAGGCAGGGTCGGGAAGCCGATCGCCACCTTGTTTGCATCGGCCAGTTCACCTTTGGCAAGCGTCGGATAACGGCTCGGCGGCGGCGGCGTGCCCTTCATCACCCAGTTGCGAAAGTGCACGCGCAGCGCATTGGTGGTTTCGCGTTGCGACACCGGGTTAGCCGGCAACACAGCCGTGCCAAAATTGTTGCCGGGGCAGGTGGCGCCGGTCTTGGGCAAGCCCACTCCCGGCAGGCTGGTATCGAAGCCGCCAACACCACCGTTGTGGTTGGTGCTGGCGATGTAATAACGGCGCACGTTGTCGGGCAGGGGCAGGTCCTGTTTGGCATCGGTGCCGACCCACTCCGGTGTCAACTTCAGGGCCCAGACTTCAGCCGAGCCGAAATGCTCGATGATCTTCGGGCAGGTATTGGACTTGGTGCAGCGGTCCAGAATGCCGGCTGCGCGCAGGCCACGCACTTTGTCGGGATGCGGCAGCCACCACTGCGGGCCTTCACTGCCGGCTTGATACAACTCGAGCACCCCATCGGGCTGGGCCCAACGGAAGTTGAGTGCAATGCGCCTGCCCGCGATAATCGGCCACATGCCGTCGTGCACCATGCCGCCATCTTCGGCCTGGTTGAAGCCCAGATGCAGCCACCCGCGCAGATAGTTGCCCGACTGCGAAATGCCGCGCGTGATCGAGTGCGTGACGGCCCTTGCAATCGGGTTCGACGTGCCGTTGTCGTCCGCCAACGATTTCTTGAAGAAGGCGCCGACATCGCGCCATGCGGCGAAACCGATGCCCAGCACATACGGGTCAACTGCGGTGAACACCACCTGGTAGAGCCGGTTGGCGTCGAAGCCGTTTTTGAGACAGATATGCGTCGGGTCCGGCGTGCCGGGAAAGGGATTGGCGGCATCGCATCTGGCCCAGGCCCATTCATTGGCCGCAATGGTGACTTCGGCGATCACTTTTCCGCTCTGCGTTTCACCGGCACGTGAAGTCAGCTTCGCTTTTTTGGTATCGAGGCTCGCCGGTTTGTAGGGCACCGGGTTGGTCTGCACCAGAAGTGGCTGCGAGTTCGGGCCGGAGCGGTTGACGATGCGCCCCAGCACCTTGCCGGTTACATCTTTGGCTACCGGCACCTGCAGGAACTGCATGCCGCTTGCAGTGGCTTTATCACGCACCGCTGTCTGCCCGGCGTTGTCACCTTGCCAGGCGCTAGCGAGCATGATGTCGCCAAACGCCTGCTCCTGAGGTGCATACGCAAACACGCGGCCGCGATTCGGAACGTCGTGCCACAGCATGCCGCTCGCCTTGGCCATATCGACGGGTTTGTAAATGACGAACGAGGCTATGTAGCGCACCTTGCCGTCGGCATCCTTGGCAAGTTTGATGTCCTGGATGATCGCGTTGGCAGGGTGCTTGGGGTCCATCTCACCGAAGGCACGCCCTGCCACCTGCTCGTAGGCAATCAGGGGGGGCGCCTTACCCGCCGGCACCGGCATGGGAATGGTCTCGTCAATCACGATGCGCGTAATACGTGCGGCAGCGGGGTGGCACGCGGCCAGCACCAAGGTGCCGACCACGAGGGCGCGGGAAATGGTTTTCATGTCTCTCTTCACAGGTGTTTTAGGTTTTTGCGCACTTTACTCCAGTAAGATGCTACCCAACTATTCGGGCACACCATCATGGCAAAGCAAACCATCACCGGCCGCTCGGCCTTTCTGCAACTTCTGGTCGACGAAGGCATCACGCACCTGTTCGGCAACCCCGGCACCACCGAACTACCGGTGATGGAGGTGATCTCCAAGTTTCCGCAGCTCAAATACGTGCTGGGCCTGCAGGAATCCGTGGTGCTGGCGATGGCCGACGGCTTTTCGCGCGCCACCGGCCGGCTCACTGCCTGCAACCTGCACTGCACGCCGGGCCTGGGCCACGCGATGGGCGCGCTGTATACCGCCAAGTTTTCCGGTTCGCCGGTAATCATCACCGCCGGCCAGTACGAAATCGGCCACGGCCTCACCGAACCCTTGCTTTACGAGCCGCTGGTGCCGATCGCCGCGCCGCTGGTGAAATGGGCGGTCGAGGTCGAGCGCATCGAAGACCTGCCGCGCATCGTGCACCGGGCCGCCAAGATCGCCCTCACCCCGCCGACCGGCCCGGTGTTCATCAGCCTGCCGGGCAGCATCCTCGACGACGAGGCCGAGATAGACCTCGGGTCGCCGACGCGCATCGAGGGCGCGATGCGACCGTCCGACGACGTGATCGCCGCACTTGCCGCGCGCATATTGCAGGCACAGCGACCGGTGATCCTGGCCGGCAAGGAAATCGCCGACCACGACGCCTTTGCCGAAGCGACGCGCTTCGCCGAGACCCTCGGCGCAGCCGTGTACCTGGGCTCGGTACCCTACAACACGCGTTTCCCGTCGGGCCACCCACTCAACATGGGCGACATCACGCGCAATCAGGAGCGGGTGCGCGCCACCCTGAGCCAATACGACTTGCTGATCTGCCTGGGCGGCGACCTGCTGCGCATGTCGCCCTACAGCCCGACCGAACCCCTGCCCGAAACCCTGCCGGTGATCCATATTTCCGAGCGCGACTGGGAACTGGGCAAGAACTACCCGACCGAGGCCGCCATCTGCGCCAACGTCAAGGAGACGCTGCGCGCACTGCTGCCGGCCATCGATGCGCGGCGGAACGGCGCTTACGATGCCGAGGCAAGAGCACGCCGCGAGGCTATCGCGCGCAACAACTGGGTCAGCAAGCGCGCAGCGCAGATGACCGCACTCGAAGCGAAGCGGGACGACTCGCCGATCTGGACCGAATACCTGATGGCGCGCATCAGCGAGGCGATTCCTGCCGATGCCATCGTGGTCGAGGAAGCCGTGAGTTCCGCAGGCGGCCTCGCCAAGGTACTGCACGCCAACGATGCCCACAGCTACTACGGCCTCGCCAGCGGCGGCCTCGGCTTCGGCCTGCCCGGCGCGATCGGCATCAGCCTTGCCCACCCGGGGCGCCCGGTGGTCGGCGTGATCGGCGACGGCAGCGCGATGTACAGCATCCAGGGCCTGTGGACCGCAGCACACCTGAAACTGAACATCACCTACATTATTGTCAACAACCGCAGCTACCGCATCATCAAGGATCGCCTGGTGGCGTTGCGCCACACCGACGCGTTCGTGGCGATGGACATCAAGAATCCGGAGATCGATTACGTGAAGCTCGCCGAGAGCATGGGCCTCGCCACTGCGCGCGTCACGCAGCCCGGCGAACTCGACGCCACGATCAAGCGCATGATGGCCGGCACCCAGGCGGGTTGCGGACCATGCCTGATCGACGTCCAGGTGGAAGGCGGCTTCGCGCAATCCGCAACAAAAACGACCAATTGACAATTTTCAATTTTGTATATACATTGCATACATGTCAAGGACGGTCACCAAAATCATCCGGGGTGTCGTTTTTGAATGGGACGGGGCGAAAGCGGCGGACAATCCGGCGCATCACGACGGCGTGACATTCGAGGAAGCGACCGAGGCTTTTTTCGATCCGGGTGCACGCTGGGTGGACGCCAGCCGCAACGATGAAAAGCGCCTGGGCGTGATCGGGTACGGCGCAAAAGACCGGCTGCTGTTCGTGGTTCACGTCGAAAAACTGAACGACGGATTTCGCATCATCAGCGCATGGCGGGCCACATCCGCCGAGCGCCGCATTTACGAGGAATGAAGATGAAAACCAAATCTCTGGAGCGCATTCAGAAACGCATGGTCAAGGATCCGCCGATGGCACTGATCAGTATGCGCATGCCGCAGCACATGATCGATGAACTCAAGGAAATTGCCGCCGCCAAAGGGTTTTCCGGCTATCAAGGGTTGATCCGCTTTTACATCAGTCAGGGGGCGCGCAAGGACCTTGAAGAACTCGATGTGCCCAAGCTGGACAATATTGCGCGCGCACTCAAGGCGCAGGGCGTTTCCAAAAAAGTGATTGATCAGGCATTGCAGTCAGCCTGAGAAAAACTCCTGCAAGAATGGCTTCTGGAGCCATTCTTCATCCCCCTTGATTCTCCGATGGCCGGCTTGGCTGGGTTGCGAGAAACGTTTTTGCGTTGTCTTGGCCACGCGCGGGACGTGACAAACAAGACCAAACGCGACTGAGAATCCATTTACATCGGCGAGTATCGAGAGTAGAGTGGTTTTGGCGCGCAAGGTGCCATTGTCCTGAAGCGCCCAAGGTGGTGATCATGACGCGGTTTGTGATCCTGGCGACAGCCTTCGTTCTTGCCGGCTGCGTTGGTCCGGCCATTGTTCCTGATGGCGGGGTTATCGCGAGCGCCCGGGAGGTTCGGATTGTTGCGATGGAGTCGCCACCGCTCGGTGTGGGCCCAAACTTGCTGGGCGATGGGTCCTTTCCTGGCGTTGCCGTCGTCGGCGATGCAACCGCCCGTGCTGCCGGTGCCGTCATTCTCATACAAACAATTCTAGTGGCGGCGAACGCGCCCGACGCTTTGCGGCAGGCGGAGCAACAAGGACAAGTCCTCAGGTCGGTGATTGACTCAGGCAAGGCCTGGCTCCCTACAACAGTGCTGGCAAGTGAGGTCCGGACACAGCTGGAGGCGCTTGGCTTGCGGGTATCCGTAGCGCCGGAGCCCCAGCCGGTTCCCGGTGTGGTTGATCGCACGCCTTCGGTCTGGGGGGAGAATTGGCTCGCGCCAATCCGCGCCTGGTACAACGCGCCGGATGCGGTGAGTGGTTCTGCCACTGCCACGCAGGGCGCCCAAGGGCTTGTCTTCGAGGTCGGGATCAGCAATTACGAGATCCTCACAGGAGAGAGATTTATCCTGCAGGTGCATATCAAGGTCATTGATCCGTCCAACGGACGCGTGATTGGACGGGCCCGCGCAGCCAATCCCGGAGCGCTGCCCAGACTCTCTCCGCTATCCCGTGCATTCGAAGATCAAGCCCGGCTCTTCAAGGAAGTTTTTGCGTTGGAAAGTCGGAGATTGGTGGGGGAATGTTTGCGTGAGCTGGGCTTTCTGCCGGCCAGATAAACCAAGAGCAGCCTGTTGCGCGGTTGCGTGACGGCAGAAAGGAGCTGAATGCATCGTCGTCACGCGATCATGTTGCTGCTTTGCGTAATGCTCGGGGGGTGTGCTTGGGGTATCGCGATTCCCTTTCCGGCATCGGAGTCGACACCGATTCGAGATCTCGCGCCCTACGTTCCGGAACAATTCCTGGCCGGAACCCGGGATGTATTGGTGCTGACGCAACATGCCACAGAGAAGAGAAAGCAAGGTCTCTGGACTATGGACATGGAAATGTACAACACGTGGGTGACGACTATGACGGTGCAGGCAAGAGTGCTCAAGTCAGGCCAACTGTCAGAGCTGACGCGAGACCTGAACCTTTCCTCGGAATCACGGATCGATAGTATTCGGCTTTTGACGGCAAGGGGAACGGGAGTCTTTCAGTTTGCGAAAGTATCCGGCGAAAAGCTCGAAAAACTCTGCCTGCTGAATGCTGATGGATGGGAAACAATGTTTCGCCCCATCGCGGACGGCTGGGATGCCGGGCCACGCAAGTCTTATGCTGCCAACCGCCGCGATGCCGTTGTCGCTGCGCTGCGTGCCGGCCGGGAAGACCCATTCGCCGCAGGCGAAGGGCCTTGCGAAATAACCGGGAACATCGACTGGCCGGGCGACGTGCGAAGTCGTGTGATTGAATTCCTGGCGCGACCACGCTAGCGCGGTATGGGGTGTGCGGCCGCCCTTTGCCGACACGGCCGGACCTTATTGATCTGTCAACGCGAGGCGGATTCAAAGCAGGCAAATCGACAAGAATAGCTACCAGCGCCATTCTTCAAGAAAATAAGAGAAGCTAGTCGGCCTGCACCGCCGCGTCGCGCGCGATCTTGCCCCAGCGCTGCCATTCGGCTACCAGCATTTTCTCGGCGTCCATCGGGCTGGTGCTGGCAGGGTCCACGCCCACTTTGAGCAGAGCCTCGCGCATTGCCGGTGCCGAAGTTGTCGCCAGCAAGGCCTTGTTCAATAGAGCCACCACCTCGATCGGCGTGGCCTTGGGCACCACCAGCACATGCCAGCCGCCGCTCACCACCGCGACGCCCTGTTCGGAGAGGGTGGGGATGTCGGGCGATGTGGCCACGCGCTGTGCGGTGGTCACGCCGAGCAGCCGGACCCGGCCATTGCGCGCCTGCGGCACCGCCACGCTGAGAGGCACCATGAAAGCATCCACCTGCCCGCCTGCGATGGCGGTGAGCGCTGGCGCTGCCCCCTGGTAAGGCACATGCACCAGGTCAATGCCGGTGGTCTGCTTGAACTGCTCAAAGGCAATTTGCGACGTGCTGCCCACGCCCCATGAAGCGAAGTTGAGCTTGCCCTTGTTCTTTTTCGCGTAGTCGACGAACTCGGCGAGGTTCTGCACCGGCAGCTTCGGGTTGATCACCAGCGCGAACGGAAAGTAGCCGATCACCCCGACCGGTGCGAAATCCTTCACCGCGTCGTAGTTGACCTTCTTGTAGATGTGCGGGTTGATCGCGTGGCTCTCCGCCGTGGCGAGCATCATGGTGTAGCCATCGGGAGCGGAACGTGCCACCGCTTCGGCGCCGATCATGGCGTTGGCGCCAGGGCGGTTTTCGACGATGACCGATTGCTTGAGCTGATCGCCCATGCCTTGCGCGACCATGCGCGCCACCACGTCGGCGTTGCCGCCGGCGGTGAACGGCACGACCAGTTTCACCGCATGGTCGGGGAAGGCTTTGGGTTGCGCCACAGCCTGCGCGGCCAGCATTGCAGTAGTGACCATGGCAAGAACGATGCGTCGCATGACCTGCTCCCTACAGGTTGGGGTTGGCCAGCAGGCGGCCGAACCCGTTGATCGGCGCGCTGACATGTGCGATGCGCAGCGCGTTCCACATCATCGCGGCAGTGCTGGAGATCACCGGCTTGCCAAGGTCCTGCTCCATCATTGCCAGAGTCTCGAGGGTCGGCATGCCGACGCCGGAGAGGAACACCGCCTGCGCGTCGACCGAATCGACCTGGCGCGCCAGACTGTAGGCGCGCTCGGGTGTTTCGTCGTAGATGTTCTGCACGCCGCCGAGGCGGCCGATGCTCACCACCTTGAAACCGTAGGCTTCAAGGTTCGCCTTGCACTGCTGGGTGGAAGCCTCACTGTAGGGCGTGCCGACCGCAACACGCTCAACGCCGAGACGCTGCAGCGCTTCGACCACGCTGCCAAAGGCGGTGATGAAGCGAAACCCGCTGGAGCGCTGGATGCGCTCGACCAGTTCCGCCTCGCCCTGCTTGCCCAGGGTGTAGCTGGTCGCCGTGTGCGCCAGCACCATCACCGAGGGGTTGACCATCGAGAGCAACGCGACGTTGTCATCGAGGTGCGCGATCTGGGTGCGGTTGCGCTCTTCCTGGCCGTCGAGGCTGCCGGTCACGCCGTGCGCCACCATGCGCGTGAAATGCACCGACACGCCGGGCGGGGTGAGGCGGATCACCTCGGGCTCGGTGGTCGGGTTGCCGGGGGGAATCAAAAAGCCCAGTCGGGCGCGGTAGCCTGCCATGTGATCGATTCGCTTTCTTTTTCTTTCTAGAACACCAATTCGATGAGGTAAGGCCCGCTGGTGGCGAGGCCGCGTTTGAGCTGGGTCGCCAGTTCATCCAGCGTCGTCGCCTGCCCGGCTTCAACGCCATGGCCGCGCGCCATCGCGACCCAGTCGAGGTTGGGGCGATCCAGGGTGAGCATGTCGGTGGCGCGCTGGCCGGGGGTGCCGGCGCCAACTGCCGCAAGTTCGCCGCGCAGGATGTTGTAGGAGCGGTTCGCGAAAATCACCACCGTCACGTCGAGCTGCTCACGAGCCATGGTCCAGAGCGCCTGCAGGGTGTACATCGCGCTGCCGTCGCCTTCGAGGCTGAGCACCTTGCGCCCTGGCGCGCCGATCGCGGCGCCGACCGCGGTCGGCAGGCCGAAGCCGATTGCGCCGCCCATGGTGGTGAGCCAGTCGTGCGGCTGCACATGGGTGGTGGAGGGCGCAAAGCCGCGCCCGCTCGATACTGCTTCGTCGACCACGATGGCGTTTTCGGGAATCAACGCGCCGAGCACGGCGGCAATGCCATCGAGCGTGACCTTGCCGGTGGCCAGCGCTGGCGGCGTCAGTGTGGCGACATGCGCTGGCGGCGTGGCGCGCGCGCCAAGTTCATCGGCCAGCGCTTCGAGGGCGCCGACGATGTCTTCCTCGATGCCCGCCAGTTTGGTAAACGTGCATTCGGTATGCGCCAGGGTCGACGGCTTGTCCGGATACGCGAAGAAGCTTACCGGTGCCTTGGCACCCACCAGCACGATCTGGCGAAACCCAGCAAGCGTCTTGAGGGCCAGGTCGACAACATACGGAACGCGGTTCGAAATCACGCGCCCGGCGCCGCGCTCGGTGCGTGCGCTGTTGTACTCGCTGATAATTTTGCAACCCGTCTTCGCAGCGATACGGCCGGCCAGTTCCATTGCCGGGTTGCGTACACCAATGCCGCCCATCATGAGGGCTGCATCGGGTTGTTTGAGAGCCGCGGCTGCCGCGCGCACGGCTTCGCTCGATACGAGGGTGCGCGCAGGTGCTAGGCGAGCTGTCACCGGTGCAGTTCCTTCGTTCCATGCCGTATCGGCGGGCAGGATCAGGGTCGCGATCTGCCCCGGCGCGGCACGCGCAGCTTCGACAGCGAGCGCACCGTCGGCGGCGATGTCGTGTGACGACGGCGAGGTCTTGATCCAGTGCGACATCGGCCGCGCAATGCCTTCGATGTCGGATGTCAGCGGTGCATCGTACTTGAGATGGTGGCTCGCATGTTCACCGACGATGTTGACGATGCCGGAGCGCGCCTTTTTGGCGTTGTGCAGGTTGGCCAGGCCGTTGCCGAGGCCGGGCCCGAGGTGCAGCAAGGTGGAGGCCGGTTTGCCGGTCATGCGGAAGTAGCCGTCGGCGGCGCCGGTGACCACGCCCTCGAACAGGCCCAGCACGCAGCGCATGCCCTCGATCTTGTCGAGCGCGGCGACGAAATGCATTTCGGACGTGCCGGGGTTGGTGAAGCAGACGTTGAGGTCGCTTGCAATCAGGGTGCGGACCAGGCTTTCGGCGCCATTCATGATGGTGTGGGGTAAGTTGGACAGAGATGCGCAATGTAACTGAAAGACGCGCGTCATTGCGCGGGCGGCGATTTGGCGCTAACGTAGTGATCACGCGATAAATGCGCGATAAAACCAACGACGGAGACAAACCATGTTCAACAACGATGCCGCCTGCACCCACGCCGCCGCACAGTATTCGTGCTTCTGCGAGCCGACTCCGTCACGTCGCGGTTTTCTCTCGGGCCTGGGGGCGCTCGGCGCCGCGAGCATGCTGCCCGGCTGCACCACGGCGGGCAGCGGCGCCGGCGTCAAAAACCGTATCGACACGCACCACCACGTATTTTCGCCGGCCTATGTAGCCGAACTTGCCAAAGCCAACCAGGCGCCGCCGATCGTACGCAACTGGTCTCTGGCAAAAACCCTCGACGACATGGACAAGGCCGGTGTGATCACCTCGATTGTGTCGGTGACTACGCCGCAGGTGCAGTTTGCCGACGCCGCCAACGCGCGCCGCATTGCTCGCGAATCGAACGAGTGGGCCGCCAAGATCGCCAAGGACCATCCGGGCCGCTTCGGCTCGTTCATCATGCTGCCGCTGCAGGACATCGACGCTTCGCTGAAGGAGATCGAGTACGGCCTTGATGTGTTGAAAGCCGACGGCATCGGCCTGCTCACCAGCTACGGCGACAAATGGCTCGGCCACGCCTCGTTCGCACCGATCATGGCCGAGCTGAACCGGCGCAAGGCGATCCTCTACACGCATCCGACGGCGGCCAACTGCTGCCGCAACATCCTGACCCCCGACGTGCAGCCGACCGTGGTGGAGTTCGGCACCGACACCACGCGCACCATCGTCGACATCGTGTTCTCGGGTACGGCGGCGCGCAACCCGAACATCGACTTCATCTTCTCGCACGCCGGCGGCACGCTGCCGTTCCTCACCGAGCGCCTGCTGCGCGCGCCGATCATCGACCCGAAACTGGTGGCCCGCGTGCCCAACGGCGTGATGCACGAGTTGAAGCGCTTCTACTACGACACGGCCTGGTCGGCGCACCCCGGCGCGCTCGCCTCGCTGATGAAACTGGTCAACGTGTCGCAGGTGCTGTTCGGTTCCGACTACCCGTATCGCACCGGCGAAGACCACGTCAAGGGCATCATCGACTACGGTTTTTCGCAGGCCGACCTCGATGCGATCGGCCGCGGCAATGCAGTGCGCCTGATGCCGAAGTGGAAAGCATGATTTCCTGACAGCCTGCCGGCTCGGGAGCCGCTCCGGCAGGGGCTCTTGGGGCCAATGCCCTGAAGAACGGCTCCTGGAGCCGATCAGCGGTGACTACCCCTTGCGAAAGCGGTTGATCGCGATGCGCGTCTCGTCGGCCACCCGGCGGGCCGCAGCGGCAAAATCCTCTCCGTCTGACGCGTAAAGAATCGCCCGCGACGAGTTGATCATCAGCCCGGTGCCGGCGGCAGATCGCCCGGCGCGAACCGTCGCTTCGATGTCGCCGCCCTGCGCACCGATGCCGGGCACCAGCAGCGACATGTCGCCGACGATGCCGCGCACGGCGGCAAGTTCGTTGGGAAACGTCGCGCCCACCACCAGCGCGCAGTTGCGGTTGTCGTTCCATTCGGTAGCCACGACCCGCGCAATCCGCTGGTACAACAGCTCGCCATCCACCTTCAAGAACTGCAAATCGCTGCCGCCCGGGTTCGAGGTGCGGCACAGGATGATCACGCCCTTGTCGGCGTACTGCGTATAAGGGGTCACCGAGTCGTGGCCGAGGAATGGGCTGATCGTGACCGCGTCGGCGCGATAGCGCTCGAAGGCTTCGCGTGCGTACTGCTCGGCGGTGGAGCCGATGTCGCCGCGCTTGGCGTCGAGGATCACCGGCACCGTCGGGTAGGTCTCGCGCATGTAGTCGATCAGCGCTTCGAGCTGGTCTTCGGCGCGCTCGGCGTGGAAGTAGGCGATCTGCGGCTTGAACGCGCACACCAGGTCGGCGGTGGCATCGACGATCGCCTTGCCAAATTCGAGGATCGCGTCCTTGCGGCCGGCGAAGTGTTTGGGAAAGCGCTTGACGTCGGGGTCGATGCCGACGCACAGCAGGGAATCATTGGCCGCCCAGGCGGCCGCGAGGCGGTCGTTGAAGTTCATGGGGCCGGATTATGCGGCAAGCTCGAAGGCAATGCGGCCACCACCAGCGCCCCGACCAGCGTGATCACCCACGACAGGTAGATCCAGATCAGGAAAATCGGAATCGCCGCAAACGCGCCGTAGATCAGCTGGTACGAAGGAAACGCCACCACGTATAGCCCGAACAGCGTCTTCATCAGCTCGAACGCGCCGGCGGCGAGCACCCCGCCGGGCAGCGCGTGGCACCAGCGAACCTTGCAATTCGGTACCACCCAAAACAGCAGGGTAAACGCGAGCGCCGTCATCACCACCGGAAACAGCGCGAGGACCAGCTTGTCGAACCACGCCATTGCCGGAAACAGCCCCATCGACGCCGACACCAGGAAGGTGGTGGCCGCGAGGCTGCCGCCAATCAGGATCGGGCCGAGCGCCAGTGCCAGACTGTGGATCAACAGACGGCGCCAGATCGAACGCCCCTGCGGCACGCGCCAGATCCGATTGAAGGTCTTCTCGATGCGCTGCATCAGCATGAACGCGGTCAGCCCCAGCACGCCAAGGCCGGCCGCCGTCATCTGTGCGGCATTTGCGGCGAAATCGGTGAGGTGCGTCAGCACCATGTCGCCGGCCTCTTCGGGCAGGACGCTCTCCTGCAGGTATTCGGCGATCGCGTTCTTGAAATCGCCGAATACCGGAAACGCCGCGAACAGTGCCAGGCCTAGGGTGATGAAAGGCACGATGGCCAGCAGGGTCAGGAAAGTCAGGCTGCCAGCGGCCTGGTCGAGGTTGTCTTCGTTGGCGCGCGCAACGAGGTGGCGCAGGCGCCGCAGCGGCCGGCCGATCAAGCGATGCGCAAACAGGTCCTGGAGATTCAAACGGACGCCTCGGGAAGGGGGGGAAGCATGCCTTCGTATAATACCCGGCCCACCCCGCAACATTCCCTCCCGAAGGTATCACCGAACCCCCTCGATGCCGGACATCCTGGTTCTGTACTACAGCCGCAACGGCTCGGTGCGCGCGCTCGCTGAAGCCATCGCGAATGGCATCGATGGCGTCGCGGGCGTGCAGGCGCGCCTGCGCACCGTGCCACCGGTGGCGGTGGTCACCGAAACCGCCGCGCCGCCGGTGCCGGACCGCGGCGCGCCCTACGTGGAAAAGCGCGACCTCGCCGAATGCATCGGCCTGGCGCTAGGCTCGCCAACGCGCTTCGGCAACATGGCCGCGCCAATGAAGCACTTCTGGGACACCACCGGCGCCGAGTGGCAAAACGGCACCCTGTCGGGCAAGCCTGCCTGCGTGTTCACTTCGACATCAAGCATGCACGGCGGACAGGAATCGACCCTGCTCAGCATGCACCTGCCGCTGTTGCACCACGGCATGCTGGTGATGGGCCTGCCCTTCACCGAGCCGCTGCTGTCGAGCACCACCGGTGGCGGCACCCCGTATGGCGCCAGCCATGTGGCCGGCGCGGCCGGCAACCTGCCGCTGTCGGACGATGAGAAGCACCTGGCGCGCGCCCTCGGCAAGCGCCTTGCCCTCACCGCCCTCAAACTCGCGCGATGAGCAAAGGGCTGCACACCGGCGCGGTGCTGGCGTTGCTGGCGCTGATCGCACTGTGCGTCGCCTGGGAACTGTTCCTGGCGCCGCTGCGCCCGGGCGGCTCGTGGCTGGTACTCAAGGTGGTGCCGCTGCTGCTGGCACTGCGCGGCGTGCTCAAGGCCGACAACTACACGATGCAATGGTCCACCCTGCTGGTGTGGGCCTATTTCACCGAAGGCATCGTGCGCGCCAGCAGTGATACCGGCCTGTCGGCGCAACTGGCCGGGCTTGAATTGATGTTGAGCATTGCGTATTTCGGGTGTGCGGCGTTCTACTTGAGGCCGCTCAAAAAATTGGCCAAACAAGAGGGGAAACAATGAACCAGATCGATCTGAAGGGTCGCGTCGCGGTCGTCACCGGCGGCGAGGACACAAGTGCGCGCCGCTTTAACCACGTTTGCGAGGGCTAGATTCATGAATCAAATTGACCTGAAGGGTCGCGTCGCGGTCGTCACCGGCGGCGCACGAGGCATCGGCTACGCAGTTGCCACGCGCATGCTGCAAAGCGGCGCGAGCGTGGTGCTATGGGACGTAACGGCCGACCGGCTCAAGACTTCGCAAGCCGAGCTCTCCAAGCTGGGCAAGGTCGATACGCACGTGGTTGACATCACCGACGAGCCGCAGGTGCTGGCGGCGGCCGACGCCGCCGTCAAGGCACTTGGAAAAATCGACATCCTGGTCAACAGCGCCGGCATCACCGGGCCGAACGTCAAGACCTGGGAATATTCTTCCAAGGATTTCCGTCAGGTACAGGACATCAACCTGATCGGCACCTTTCATTGCTGCAAGGCGGTGGTAGCACCGATGATGAAGGCCGACTACGGCCGCATCATCAACATCGCCTCGATTGCCGGCAAGGACGGCAACCCGAATGCACCGGCCTACTCCGCCTCCAAAGCCGCCGTGATCGGCCTCACCAAATCGCTCGGCAAGGAACTCGCGCAAACCGGGATTCGCGTCAACGCGCTCACACCGGCCGCGGCCAAGACCGAAATGTTCTCGCAGATGACCGAGGCGCACATCAACTTCATGCTCTCGAAGATTCCGATGAACCGCTTTGTCACCGTCGAAGAAATCGCCGGCATGATCGCCTGGATGGCCAGCGAAGAATGCTCGTTCACCACCGGCGCCGTGTTCGACATCTCCGGCGGCCGCGCGGTGTATTGAGGCAACCATGAACCAGATCAATTTGCAGGGCAAGGTGGCCGTCATCACTGGTGGCGAGGTCGTTGGTGCGCGCCTCATCACCGTTTCAAAAGAGGAGCTTTGATGAACCAGATCGACCTGCAAGGCAAAGTCGCCGTCATTACCGGCGGCGCACGGGGCATCGGCTACGCAGTGGCGCAGCGCTTTCTCGATTCCGGCGCGTCGGTGGTGCTGTGGGACGTGCTGGCCGAGAAGCTCGCCGAATCGAAAGCGGCCTTGTCGACAAAAGGCAAGGTCGGCACATGCGTTGTCGACATTCGCAAGGATGAGTCGGTAGGGGCGGCGACCAAAGCGGCAGTCGCCGAATTTGGCCGCATCGACCTTCTGGTCAACAGCGCCGGCATTGCCGGTTCGCCTTTCAAGACATGGGAATACTCCTCGGCCGAGTTTCGCGACGTGATCGACATCAACCTCAACGGCACGTTCCGCTGCTGCAAGGCGGTCGTGCCCGAGATGATGAAAAACGATTACGGCCGCATCATCAACATTGCGTCGATCGCCGGCAAGGAAGGCAACCCGAACGCCAGCGCTTACAGCGCCTCCAAGGCGGGCGTGATCGGCCTCACCAAATCGCTCGGCAAGGAGTTGGCCACTACCGGCATTCGCGTCAACGCGATTACGCCGGCAGCGGCAGCAACCGACATTCTCAAACAGGTGAACCAGCAGCACATCGACTACATGCTGGCAAAAATCCCCATGGGGCGCCTAGTCAAGGTTGAAGAACTGGCTGCGATGATCGCCTGGATGGCCAGCGAAGAGTGCTCGTTTACCACCGGCTCGGTGTTTGATGCGAGTGGTGGGCGTGCGGTGTATTGATGCAAGTGGTGGGATTGAGGCCGGAAACCGCCGCAATGCGCAACGGCTGCGACACTGCAAGGGGCGGCCCTTGCAGGTAGACGAATCAGCCGCGCCGGTAGTGATGGAGGAGTTTCGCGTCCACAATGCCGCGGGCCTTGAGCTCTACGTGCGCAACAAGCGCCCTGCCGATGTGGCGCGATTCTCGCTTGACAAGACCCTGCTGTATGTGCACGGCGCGACCTATCCGGCCTCAACCTCGTTCGATCTTGCGCTCGGCGGCTTTTCGTGGATGGATTACATCGCCGAACGCGGCTACGACGTTTACCTGCTTGATGTGCATGGCTATGGCCATTCGGCGCGCCCGTCGCAAATGGATCAGCCTGCCGCCGACAATCCGCCCTTCGCCAGCACCGAAGAGGCGGTGGATGACGTTCACGCAGTGGTTGAGTTCATCAAGGCCCGGCGTGGCATCAGCCAACTCAACCTGATGGGTTGGTCCTGGGGCACCGCCATCATGCAGTGGTATGCCGGCCTTCACGGCGACAACGTCAACAAGCTCGTGCTGTACGCACCGGTAGGCATCGGGCAGACCGTATCCCTGCTCCAATCCGGGGCCGGGTCGCTGCCTGCCTATCGCTCGGTACGCATGGATCAGGCCAAACAGCGCTGGATGACGGGTGTTCCAACTGACAAGCAGGCGGGCCTGATTCCGGCCGGATGGTTCGAGACCTGGGCGGAAGCGACACTTGCGACTGATCCGGTCGGTTCCCGGCAACATCCGCCGGTGCTGCGCGCGCCGAATGGGGTGGTTGCCGACGGTGACCGCTACTGGCGCAAGGGGGTGATTCCCTGGCAGCCTGAGAACATCAAGGCACCAGTGTTGCTGATCATCGCCGAATGGGACCAGGATACGCCGGTGCAGATGGCGCGCAACCTGTTCCCGAAGTTGACCGGCGCCCCGTACAAGCGCTACATCGAACTGGGCGAGGGCACGCACAGCATTCTGATGGAAAAGAACCGCATGAACCTGTTCCGTGAAGTACAGTTGTTCCTCGACGAAGTTCACGCTCCTGCCACGTAGCCCACTGTCCATGAGTAACCTGATCCCCGCCCTCGCCAAAATTGTGGGCGACGCCCATGTCATCACCAGCGACTTCGCGCCCTACGCCAACGACTGGCGCAAGAAGTACTTTGGCAAACCGCTGGTGGTAGTGAAGCCCAGCAGCACCGACGAGGTGGCGGCCATCGTCAAACTCTGTGCCGCCGCCGGAATCGCCATCGTGCCGCAGGCCGGCAACACCAGCCTGGTGGGCGGCAGCGTGCCGGATGAATCGGGTTCGCAACTGGTGCTCAACGTCTCGCGCATGAACAAGGTGCTGGAGGTCGATGTCATCAACAACACCATGACGGTGGAAGCCGGATGCATCCTGCAAACCTTGCAGGAGAAGGCTGCCGAACACGACCGCCTGTTCCCGCTGTCGCTCGCAGCCGAAGGCTCGTGCGAGATCGGCGGCAACATTTCGACCAACGCCGGCGGTGTGCAGGTGCTGCGCTACGGCAACACGCGCGAGCTGGTGATGGGCCTTGAAGTGGTGTTGCCGTCCGGCGAAGTCTGGAGCGGCCTCAAGGGCCTGCGCAAGGACAACACCGGTTATGACCTGAAGCAGCTCTTCATCGGGGCCGAAGGCACGCTAGGCATCATCACCAAGGCGGTGCTGAAACTGTTTCCCGCACCGAAGTCGACCAGCACCGTGTTTGTGGCGCTGGCCAGCCCGCGCACGGCACTCGAACTCTTGTCGCACATGCGCTCGCATCTGGGCGAGCGCCTCACCGCCTTCGAATTGATGTCGGCGCGCTGCGTCGACATCGTGCAAGCGGCGTTCCCGGCGCACCGCTCGCCGCTGGCGGGCCGACACGCCTGGGTTGTGCTCCTCGAAGCAACCGACGCCCAACCCGGTGAAGCACTCAACCTGGCGATGGAAACGGCCCTGGAAGCGGCTCTGGAAGCCGATCTGATTGAAGACGCCGCGATCGCCAAGAACCAGGCCGAGGCGGGCAAGCTGTGGGACATCCGCGAACACCTGCCCGAGGCCCAGGCACGCAACATCAAGCACGACATCTCGGTGCCGATTTCGCGGATCGCAGAATTCATCGATGCTGCCGACGCTGCGCTGGAACAGAACTGGCCCGGCGTGCGCCCGGTCACCTTCGGCCACCTCGGCGACGGCAACCTGCACTACAACATCGCCGAGCCGCCCTCCTTCACGGTGGAGGCCTGGCTGGCCGAATGGAAGCAGGTTTCCACCGTGGTACACGACTGCGTCAACGCATTCGGCGGATCCATCAGCGCGGAGCATGGGCTGGGCAAGCTCAAGAACATCGAAGTACGAAAGTACAAATCACCGGTCGAGCTGGCGCTGATGCAGTCGATCAAAAATACGCTGGACCCGAAAAACATCATGAACCCCGGAAAGGTCGTTTGACTTCACCCGTTATGGCCGACACCCTCACTCTCCAAGCAGCCCCCCTCACCGCCGCAATCCGCGCCATCGTCAAGGCCGGTGGCTCGAACGACCGCGAAGCCGACCTCGTTTCGACCAACCTGGTCGAAGCCAACCTGAAGGGGCACGACTCGCACGGCGTCGGCATGATCCCGCGCTACATCGACTCGATCAAGGAGGGCGGGCTCGCCGTCAACGCCCACGTCTCGATCACGCTCGACTCGAACGCCCTGCTGACCCTCGACGGCAACAAGGCCTACGGGCAGGTTGCCGGTTACGAGGCGATTGAGCTCGCTGCGGAACGCGCCAAGCGCCACGGCGTGTGCGTGCTCGGCCTGTCGAACGCGCACCATGTCGGCCGCATCGGCCACTGGGCCGAACAGGCGATCGGCCACGGCCTGGTGTCGATCCATTTCGTCAACGTGATTTCGCGCCCGGTGGTGGCGCCCTGGGGCGGCAGCGATGCGCGCCACGGCACCAACCCGTTTTGCGTCGGCATTCCGCGCCCCGGCAAAGACCCGATCGTGCTCGACTTTGCCACCAGCCGCATTGCGCAAGGCAAGACCCGCGTCGCCTACAACAAGGGCGAGCAGCTGGCGCCCGGCATCCTGATCGACACGCAGGGCAACCCGACCACCGACCCGCGTTTTTCGGTGCTGGAGCCGCTCGGCGCGATCCTGCCGTTCGGCGAGCACAAGGGCTCGGGCCTGGCCCTGATCTGCGAGCTGCTCGGCGGTGCATTGACCGGCGGCAAGACCGCGCACGAGCGCAGCGACGGCCAGCGGCGTGTCCTCAACGGCATGTTCTCGATCCTGGTCGACCCGACCAAACTGGGCACCGCCGAGAACCTGGCCAGGGAAATGGAAGAGTATGTGGCCTGGCACACCGCGTCGCCGAAGAACCCGCAGACCGAAAAGCTGATGATTGCCGGCGAACCCGAACGCCGCTACAAGGCGCAGCGCCTGGTCGACGGCATCCCGGTCGACCCGACCACCTGGAAAGAAATCATCGGCGCCGGCGCCAAGGTCGGGCTCGCCCAATCCGACGTCGAGCGTACTGCTGGCATCTAACTTGCTGCTCCTCTGAACCTCCCTCACTTCGAAAGCACCCCCATGCCCTCCGCCTTGACCCCCGCCGACATCCTGCGCCATGCCGAACAACTCGGCTGGCCCGTTACCGAAACCCGCGCGGCAGAAATTGCGGCCGGGGCAAAGGCCACCTACGACCACATGGCGCGCGCTGCAGCGAAGCTCGATTTTGATGTCGATACCCTGTCGCTATTCGCCGCGCGCGAACAGTGCAAGGACGCGCCCTCCGGCGCTGGCAAACCCTTCACGCCGCCGCCGATCTCGGCGAGCCGCCCGCTGCATGTCACCCTCACGCAGGCTGCGCGCGCCCTGCGCGAAGGTTCGGTCTCTTCAGTGGAACTAACTCGTGCTGCCATCGATGCTGCCAAGGCGCTGCAGTCGAAGGTCAATGCCTTCGTGCGCATCGACGAAGAATCGGCCCTGGCAACGGCACGTGCCTGCGACGTCGACCTCGCCAAAGGCAAGCTGCGCGGCCCGTTGCACGGTGTACCGCTGGCCCACAAGGACATGTACTACCGCAAGGGCCTGGTATCCACCTGCGGCAGCAAGATCCGCAGCCAGTGGGTCGCACCGACCACCGCCAGCGCACTCGAAAGGCTCGACGCCGCCGGCGCGGTGCAGATCGGCAACCTCAACATGACCGAATTTGCCTACGGGCCCACCGGGCAAAACGCCTTCCTCGGCGATGCGAAAAACCCATGGAACCCCGACTACATCACCGGCGGTTCATCGAGCGGCTCGGGAGTCTCGGTAGCAGCGCGCATCGTCTATGGGGCGCTAGGCTCGGATACAGCAGGTTCAGTGCGCATGCCGTCTTCGATTTGCGGCGTGGTCGGCATGAAGACCACCTTCGGCCGCGTCTCGCGCGCCGGCGCCATGCCGCTGTCGCAGTCGCTCGACACCGTCGGCCCGCTGACCCGTACCGTGGCCGACAATGCCCTGATGCTGTCGGTAATCGCCGGGCACGACGCGCGCGACCCCTCTACCACGCATGACCCGGTGCCCGACTACCTCGCGCAATTGAACCGGCCCGTCAAGGGCTTGCGCATCGGCGTCCCCAAAGGCTATTTCGACACCGGCATCGAAGCCGACGTGGCCGCACGCATGCAGGCCGCCGTCGAGGTCTACCGCAAGCTGGGCTGCAGCATCGTCGAGGTCGCCATGCCGGATCTCGACGCCATGAACGCCGCCGGGTTCCTCCTGACCTGGGGCGACGTGATCGCCGTACACGGCCCGTGGATGCGCCAATGCCCCGACGACTATTCGCCGCAAACCCGCGGCCGTATCCAGATGACGCTGGCTGCCACCGCCCAGGGCGTGATGGATGCGCATCGCCTGCGCGGCCCGATGCTGCACGAGTTTGCGGCCACCGTGTTCAGCAAGTGCGATGCCGTGCTGGCGGCAAACCTGTCGTTCCAGGTGCCAAAATTGTCCGAAGTGGATGTCTCCGGTGGCGCCAACATGATGCGCATCCTGAACGAGATCACGCGCCTGATGCGGCCGATCAACGTGATGGGCGTGCCGGCACTGGCGGTACCGGCGGGCCTCACGTCGAACGGCTTGCCGTGCGGCTTTCAGCTGATCGGCCGGCCGTTCTCCGAGGCACGCCTGTACCAGCTCGGCCATGCCTACGAGAGGGAAACACGCTTTTCCGACACCCTGCCGGCGGTACACTCCTGACAGGAGGCGTTACCCCATGACATTCGTCAAGCTCAAACACGCGGTGCTGCTTGCCCTGGCCGCCGCCCCGCTGGCTGCGGCCCCGGTTGCCGCGTTCGCGCAGGCCGGATTTCCCAACAAGCCGATCACCCTGTCGGTCGGCTTTGCCACCGGCGGCGGCACCGACATCACGGCGCGCATCCTCGCCAAGAAGCTCACCGAGCAAATGGGCCAGGCGGTCAACGTCGACAACAAGCCCGGCGCCGGCGGCAACATCGCGGCCGAGCAGGCTGCACGCGCCTCCCCCGACGGCTACTTCATCCACCTCACCAATATCGGCGCCCTCACGGTGTCGCCGCACACCACCAAGAAGCTCGGCTACGACCCGCGCAAGGATTTCACGCCGCTGTCAATGGCAGTGCAGTTTCCCAACGTGCTGGTGGTGCACCCGTCGCGACCAATGCGCACCCTGGACGACTACGTCAAGGCGGGGCGCGTCAAGGGCGCCTCGATTGCCTACGGCACCTCGGGGATCAGCTCCACCGGGCATCTCTCGGGTGCGCTGCTCGAGTCGATCGCCAAGACCGACCTGGTGCACGTGCCCTACAAGGGCGGCGGCCCGGCGATGACCGACCTGCTCGGCAATCAGGTGCCGTCGGTATTCGCCTCGGCGCCCACTGCGGTTTCGCAAATCAAGGCCGGCAAGATACGCGCACTGGCGGTCACCGGCCAGCGCCGCTCCGAATCGCTGCCTGATGTGCCGACCATCGCCGAGACCTTCCCTGGCTACGATGTCACCAACTGGTATGCGTTCGTCGCGCCGCCGGGCATGTCGCGCGAGCTCACCGAGCGCTGGAACCGCGAAATCGTCGCCGCCCTCAACGACCCCAAGGTGCGCGAGCAGATCAAGGAGCACGGCATGGAATCGGTGCCGTCCACGCCGAAAGAGCTACAGGACAAGATCCTGCGCGAATACGTGCTCTGGGAAAAGATCGTCAAGCAGGCCGGCATTACCAACGACTGAACCAATCCATTCCTGGAGAATGGCTTCAGGAGACACTCTCCAGGGATCACCCCACTGACGGGCCGCGATCAGGCAATCTTGACGACGATCTTACCGACCTGCGCGTTGCTTTCCATAAAGTCGCGCGCCTGAGGAAGCTGATCAAACGCGAACACCTTGTCGATCACCGGCACCAGGGTGCGCTTCGCCATCAGCGGGACGATGTCTTTTGCGAAGTCCACCACGGTCATGCCGCGCTCGTCGAGCGGACGCATCTTGTTTGATACGCCGAACACGCGCAGGCGCTTGGCGTGCAGTAGCTCCAGGTCGATCTTCGCCGAAAGGATGCCGTCCACATAGCCCACCGTGGCGAGGCGCCCCTTGTAGGCGAGCGACTTCATGCCGTCTTCGAACACGCCGCCGCCGACGTTGTTCACCAGCAGCTTCACGCCCTTGCCATCGGTCGCCTTCATCACCGCATCCACAAAACCGGCGCCGCGCACGCACACGCCGACATCGAGGCCGAGCTTGGCCAGGCGATCGAGCTTGGCTTGCGAGCCCGAGGTGCCGATCACCCGGGCGCCGCGCGCCTTGGCGATCTGCATGCTCGCCACGCCCACCCCCGACGACACGCCGGTGACCAGGATCCAGTCGCCCGCGCCGACCACGCCTGCGTCGTCGTTCGCGGCACCGCTGGCCGAGCGCACCACCATGTCGTAGGCCACCCAGTAGGCCAGCGACGCGCCGGCCGCTTCTTCCCATGTCAATTCGGCCGGTTTCAGAATCGACTCTGCCGCTTTCCAGGTGGCCATCTCGGAAAAACCGCCCATCGGCCGGCCCATCACGGCATCACCCGCCTTGAAGCCCTTGACCGCGCTGCCGACCTTGACCACTTCGCCCGCGCCCTCCATGCCGGCCGGCTTCATCACCCCGGGCTGGTGCAGGCCGTGGCCGCGGATGAATTCGCCGCGATTCAGGCCCGCGGTGCGCATGCGCACCAGCAGCTCGTCGGCGCCCGGCTCCGGTGCCGCCACGTCCTTGAATGCCAACTCGCCCGACCCGCCATCAATCAACCACGATTTCATTGCTGTTCCCTCGTTGTATGGATGCGGCGTAGCATACGCGCTCACGGGGTTGTCGCGCCTTGTGGCAACGCATTGCCAAAAGCGCCCCACCTCACGATAATCGGGCTGCCTTCGCGGCATTCTCCCGCCTTCCCACGAAATTCCCTCCCCAGACCCGACTCCATGACTTTCACAGTGAATTCCAGCGCCTTGAAGCGCTTCCGCGTGCTCGACCTGTCGCGGGTGCGCGCCGGCCCCACCTGCGTGCGCATGCTTGCCGACTTCGGCGCCGATGTGATCAAGGTCGAATCGCCGCCCGGGGTCGACCCGAACGACGGCCTGTCGGGCAATCGCGACGGCTACGACATGCAGAACCTGCATCGCAACAAGCGCTCGATCACCCTCAACCTCAAGACCGACGAAGGCCGCGAGATTTTCATGCGCCTGGTGAAAGACGCCGACGTGGTGGTCGAGAACTACCGCCCCGATGTGAAGTTTCGCCTCGGCGTCGATTACGAGAGTCTGAAGAAGGTCAACCCGCGCATCGTCCTGGCGAGCATTTCCGGCTTCGGCCAGGACGGCCCGTATGTGAAGCGGCCGGGCTTCGACCAGATCGCACAGGGCATGGGCGGCATGATGTCGATCACTGGCGAGCCTGGCGCCGGGCCGATGCGCGCCGGCATCGCGGTAGCCGATTCTTCGGCAGGTCTGTACGCGGCCCTGGGCATCATGATCGCGCTGCTGGAACGCGAAAAATCCGGCGAGGGCCAGTGGGTGCAATCGTCGCTGCTGCACGCGATGATCGCCATGTGCGATTTCCAGGCGGCGCGCTTCCTGATGACCGGCGAGATCCCGCCGCAGGCCGGCAACGACCACCCGACCAGCACGCCGATGGGCGCATTCAAGTCGAATGACGGGTATTTCAACATCGGCGCTTCGGGCACGGCGCAGTACCGCGCGCTATGCGATGCGATCGAACGGCCCGACCTGCGCGACGATCCGCGCTACGAGAAGAACGACGGGCGCTACAAGGACCGGCCGCGCATCAATGCCGAACTGAACCAGGAATTCGGCAAGAACACCACGCAACACTGGGTCGACAAGCTCAATGCAGCCGGCGTGCCCTGCGGGCCGATCTACAACATGAAGGAAGTATTCGACGACGAGCAGGTCAAGCACCTCGGCGCCGCCGCCACGGTGGCGCACCCGAAACTGGGCGACATCCGCATCGTCTCGCAGCCGGTGAAGCTGTCGCGCACCCCGGCCGCGATCAGCTACACCCTGCCGCCGCAGGGCAGCAGCAATGACGAGGTGCTCGCCTCGGTTGGTTACACTCCCGCGCAGATCGAATCGTTCAAACTCAAAAAGGTCATCTGAATCATGAATGAAGCAAAAGCAGAAGCCGCAGCAGTTGCCCCGGGCCAATTGCACTGGCACAAGAAGGGCCACGTCGGCCACATCATTTTCGACAACCAGAAAAAATTCAACGCCGTCAATTTCGACATGTGGCTGGCGATTCCCAAAGCCATCGCCGAATTCAATGCCGACCCGGACATCCGCGTGGTGGTGCTCGAAGGCGCGGGCGAGAAGGCATTTGTCTCGGGCGCCGACATTTCGCAGTTCGGCGACAAGCGCAGCGGCGACGGCGCGGCCGAGTACAACAAGGCCACCGAGGCCGGCTACATGTCTATCCTCGCCTGCACCAAGCCGGTGGTCGCCAAGATTCGCGGCATCTGCATGGGCGGCGGCCTGGGCATCATCATGAATTGCGACGTACGCATCTGCGCCGACAACGCCAAGTTCCGCATGCCTGCGGGGCGCCTCGGATTGGGCTACGCCTTCGGCGGCCTGAAGCGCTTCTCGGAAGTGATCGGCCCGGCCAACACCGCCGACCTGTTCTTTTCCGCACGCATTTTCGGCGGCGCCGATGCGCTCTCCATGGGCCTGGTCAAGCAGGTCGTACCGGTTGCCGAATTTGACCAGGTGGTCGACGACTACATCACCATGATCAGCGAAAACGCGCCGCTGACTTTGGCTGCGGCCAAGGGCGCGCTGATGGAAATGCGCAAGCCGCAGGCCGAGCAGGACCCGTCACGCATCCAGAAGATGGTCGAAACCTGTTTCGCCAGTGCAGACTACAACGAGGGCCGCAAGGCGTTCGCCGAGAAGCGCACACCGGACTTCAAGGGGCGCTAAACCACCAGGTACGGCGCAATGGCGGCTGACGCGTCTGCGAGGGCGGACAATCCCGCCGCCGGGATCAAGGGCGAATAACCCGGCGCGGCCTGCCGCGGCGCCATCTTTGCGTTTTCGCCAGTGGCACTCGCTTATAGCGCGATGGTTCCGCCCCCAAGTTCGATCACTTCGCCGCTGACGCGAATCGCGCGTGCGGCATCGACCTCCAGGCCCAGCACCGACGGCCGACCGACCGCTTCGCCCTGGAGCAAGGTGCGCCTGAGCGGCAGCGCCTGGCCCGTCGCGATGGCATAGCCGCCCAGGTTGGCGCAGGCCGAGCCCGTCGCCGGGTCTTCGGTAACGCTGCCGGCATTCTTGCCAAAGAAAAAGCGCACCAGCAGGTTTTCTTCCGCCAGCGGCGAGAAACAGTAGACCGACACCTTGCCCGACGCATTGGCAAACCCGGCCAGTGCGGCGCCTGGCATCGCGCGCCGCACCGCATCCGTCGAGGCCAGCGGCACCAGAAGCTGCTCCATGCCGGTATCGACCCACAGAGGCGGCGCCGCGAAGGCGGCTGCGTCTAGGCCCAGTGCGACGGCGAGCGCGGTGCTGCGCGACGCATCAAACGGCCGGGTCTTGGGCGCATTCGCCTGCAGGGTCCAGCGATCGCCCGCTGCGGCCACCGGAATCACGCCGGCCTGCATCTCGAGCGTGATGCTGTCGCCGGCGCCGGGGCTCTTGCGTAGCGCGCGCACCACCTGGGCCGTGCCCAGCGTCGGGTGCCCGGCAAACGGCAGTTCCATCGCCGGCGTGAAAATGCGCACCCGCGCAGTGGCCTTGTCGGAGGGGAAAATGAACGTCGTTTCCGACAGGTTGAACTGCAAGGCGAGCGCCTGCATGCCGGCATCGGACAAGCCGCTGCCGTCTTCGAAGACGCACAACGGATTGCCGGTGAAGGGCTCGCCGGGCCGCCCGAACACGTTGACGATGCGATAGGCGAGCTTCATGCCGCCTGCGCCAGGAACATGCGGTAGGCCGGATTGGCCGACTCGTCCCAATAGCTGTAACCGAGCGCATCGAGGAATTTGCGGAACGCCCCCATCTCTTTTGCCGGCACCTGCATGCCGACCAGCACCCGGCCGACGTCGGCGCCGTGGTTGCGGTAATGGAACAGGCTGATGTTCCAGTCCGGGCGCATGCTGGTCAAAAACTTCATCAACGCGCCGGGGCGCTCCGGCAGCTCGAAGCGGTACAGCAACTCGTCGTGCGCCAGGACTGACGTGCCGCCGACCATGTGGCGCAAGTGTGATTTGGCAAGCTCGTTGTCGGTCAGGTCGAGCGCCTTGAAGTTGTGTTTGGCCAGATTCTTCACCAGGCGCGCGACGTCGGCACGGTCATGCACCGACAGGCCGACGAAGATGTGCGCCTGCCGCGCATCGGCGATGCGGTAGTTGAATTCGGTGACGTTGCGGCTGCCGATCAATTCGCAAAAGCGCCGGAACGAGCCGCGCTCTTCGGGGATTGTCACCGCCAGGATCGCCTCGCGGCGCTCGCCAACTTCGGCGCGTTCGGCGACAAAACGCAGGCGGTCGAAATTCATGTTGGCGCCGCAGGCCACCGCCACCAGGGTCTCGCCCTTGAGCTTCTCGCGCTCGACGTAGGCTTTCGCACCGGCAATCGCCAGCGCCCCGGCCGGCTCGAGGATGGCGCGCGTATCTTCGAACACGTCCTTGATGGCGGCGCAGATGTCGTCGGTATCGACCAGGATGATTTCATCGACCAGTTCGCGGCACAGGCGGAAGGTTTCCTCCCCAACCATCTTGACGGCGACGCCGTCGGCAAACAGGCCGACCTGGTCGAGCTTGACGCGCTTGCCGGCCTTGAGCGAACGCGCCATCGCGTCCGAGTCGACCGGCTCTACGCCGATGATCCTGATGTCAGGCCGCACCCGCTTGACGTAAGAGGCGATGCCCGAGATCAGCCCGCCGCCGCCGATCGCCACAAACATCGCGTGGATCGGCCCCTGCTGCTGGCGCAGCACTTCCATGCCGATGGTGCCCTGCCCGGCGATCACGTCCGGGTCGTCGAACGGGTGCACGAAGGTGAGGCCCTGTCTGGCTTCGATCTCGCGGGCATGCGCGTAAGCCTCGTCGAACATGTCACCAAACAGAATCACCTCGGCGCCGCGCGCCTTGACCGCCTGCACCTTGACCGCCGGCGTGGTCACCGGCATCACGATCACGGCGCGCGCGCCGAGGCGCTTGGCCGCCAGCGCCACGCCCTGCGCATGGTTGCCAGCCGAGGCACAGATCACGCCGCGATCGAGCGCCACGCGCGACAGGTGCGCCATCTTGTTGTAGGCGCCGCGCAGCTTGAACGAGAACACGCTCTGCATGTCTTCGCGCTTGAGCAGCAGCGTGTTGTTGAGGCGCGCCGACAGGTTGGGCGCCTTTTCGAGGGGCGTTTCGACCGCCACGTCGTAAACCCGCGCGGTGAGGATTTTTTGGAGATAATCCGGTGTCTTCATGTGCGGAATGCCTACCCCTTCAGAAGGGGTTCCATTCTACACGAAACAGACCCCCAAAGAGGGGGTTCCAAACTTCTCCCGGAGCCTCCTTGCTCGACACCATTCAGTCATTTTTTACCGCTGATGCCAGCCTCTGGTCGCTCCTTGCCGGCAGTTTCCTCGCGGCCACACTCATCCCGGTTTCGTCGGAAGTGATGCTGTTCGCCGTCATCCGCCTGCACCCGGAGCAGCTGTGGCCGGCGATTGCCGTGGCAACGCTGGGCAATACTGCCGGGGGCATGGTGTCCTACGCCATGGGGCGCTGGATCCCGCATCGCAAGGCCGTGCGCCACGAGGCCTGGCTGCGCGGGCATGGCGCCCCCCTGTTGCTCCTGTCCTGGCTGCCCCTTGCCGGCGATGCGCTGTGTGTCGCCGCCGGCTGGCTGCGCCTCCACTGGCTTTCATGCATGCTGTTCATGGCCGTCGGCAAGGCTGCCCGCTACGTCGTAGTGGCACTGTTATCGTAACGAGACCATCCCGATTTCGGGCCTTTGCACAGGAGTTCCCGCCATGTCCCCTTTTTCGTCGCGCCGCAGCACCCTCAAGGCCGCCCTCAAGGCCGGCCTGGTCATCGCCCCCGGCGTGTTCGACGGCATCTCGGCGCGCGTCGCCGACCGCATGGGCTTCACTGCCCTCTACATGACCGGCTACGGCACAGTGGCCTCGCGCCTCGGCCTGCCCGATGCCGGCGTCGCCACCTATACCGAGATGGCGGCGCATGCGCGCATGATTGCCGGCATCACCGCGACGCCGCTGATTGCCGACGCCGACACCGGATATGGCGGCCTGCTCAACGTCCAGTACACGGTGCGCGGCTATGAAGAAGCCGGCGTCTGTGCGATCCAGCTCGAAGACCAGGAATTTCCCAAGAAGTGCGGCCACATGCTCGGGCGCCGCGTGGTGCCCGTCGAAGACATGGTGGCCAAGGTAAAGGTAGCGGTGGCGAGCCGCACCGACCCGAACCTGCTGATCATCGCGCGCACCGATGCGCGCACCACGCACGGGCTCGACGAAGCACTGCGCCGCGCCGAAGCCTATGCCAGGGCCGGCGCCGACCTGCTGTTTGTCGAAAGCCCGGAGAGCGTAGAGGAAATGCAGCGCATCGGCAAAACGTTTGACCTGCCGCTGGTGGCCAACATGGTCGAGGGCGGGCGCACCCCGGTTTTGACGGCGGCCGAACTCGAAGAGATCGGCTACGGTCTGGCGATTTACCCGGCGTTGGGCTTTCTTGCGGCCACCCAAGCGATGGAGACCGCATTCACGGGCTTGAAGGAGAAGCGTTCCAGCGCACCGCCCGCGGTGCCGCTCTACAACTTCCAGGCGATGAGCAAGCTGATGGGTTTCGACGAGGTCAGTGCGTTCGACAAACAGTACCGGGATAGCTGACAGGCAACCCGCCCTGCCGCGTTAGGGCAGAGGCCGATACACGCGTTCAAAGCGGGCGCGATCGACCACGCCAAAATCGCCCGGCGCGTACTGCAGCAGCCAATCGCCGGCGTGGCCGGCCAGAACATCGCCGCCGGCAGAACGCGCCACGCTGAAGGCCTGATCCATCTGCCGCGCCAGCACCGACGCCGGCCGGTTGCGATAGGGGCCGGGCTTGCCCATGGCCATACCTTCGGGGAGGTAACGCGCGTCGAAGCGATCGCGCGACACGCTCCAGCGATCCCCGGTGGAGCCGGTCACCAGCGCGTCGCCGGCCTGGTAGCGGTTGGTCCCGACCTGGCTGGCGATCTCGCCGTCGGCCTGGGCAAACGCCACCTCGACGACTTCGTCTTTCACGTAGCGCGCCGCGCGCGCGTCGTGCGCAAGATCCGGCGCGTGCAGGGCCAGCGGCGCTGCCGCCACGGCGGGCGCCGCCGCATGG